>CAXDNE010000121.1:0-20007 GCA_963990595.1 uncultured Methylobacterium sp. | reverse complement strand
GTGCACGACGACGCCTTCTCGAGCCAGCGCAACGAGGCCGAGGCGGCGTTCGTGGCGGGACTGGTGCGCGAGCTGTACGGGCGCATGTACTCGCTCGAGCGCCCCGACACCCTCCTCGACGGCGACGAATTCTTCCGGGAGGGCGTCGGAGTGGTGACGCCCCACCGCGCCCAGCAGGCCGCGATCCTTGAGCGGCTGGACGCGGTCATGCCGCCGGAGGTCGACCGGTCCGCGATGGCGAAGGCCGTCGACACGGTCGAACGCTTCCAGGGGCAGCAGAAGGCGGCCATGATCGCGAGCTTCGGCATAGGCGACCCGGACCAGATCTCGGCGGAGGAGGAGTTCCTGTTCGGACTCAACCGCTTCAACGTGATCGTCTCGCGCGCCAGAGCGAAGATGATCGTGGTCGTGAGCCGCGGGATGGCCGACCACCTGCCGCGCGAACTCGCGGTGCTCAGGGGGTCGAAGCTCCTCAAGAATTTTGTCGGTCGGCACCTCCCGTCGACCGCCTCAGCATGGATCCCGGATCTCGGACGCTGCGAGATCCGCAGGGCGGCCCACGCGGTACCCACGGACCTCACGCGGCGGGTGTCGGTCGCGGCGGCGGAATGATGGATTCGAGCATGCGATGCTTGGGCAAGGAAATGGAGTTCGTCTGGGAGAGCGCGTCCAGGCGGGGCGATACCCTGATCGAATTCCATTCGGCCTACCTGGACCAGCCACGCGGACTGCCGGGTCTCGAGACGATGATCGCAGCTCTCGAGCACCACGGGTTCGTTTTCGAGAAGGCCGCCCTCCACCTCATGCGTGCGGACCGGTCTTCGAGTTCGGAACACTGCGATACGGCGTTCTACCTCTCGGGCAGAGTTCACTTCCTTCGGGACGACGTCCGTCTCGTGCTGGAACCGACCAAGCCGGAGGGGCTGGGAAGTCCGGTCGATCTGCTCGCCGAGATGTCCGGTGCGAGGCCTCAACCGACGATGCACGACCCCGATGCGTTCGGCGCGGGGCCGGACGAGGCGGCGCACAAGGCGGTCTTCGAAGTCCGCGAGGCGCGACCGGTCGGCGACATGATCCCTGTCGGAAGCAGCGGCGACGAGGCGATGCGGGTTGCGGACGCGGTGCGGTCAAGTCTAGCCGACCTCCCCTTCGATGTTCCCGAGATCGTCGTGGTGGTCCGCACCGATGCAGGCTCCAACGCCGCTCGGGAAGTCCGGCGCGCGCCGGGGCACGTGCCGTCCGAACCGCTGCCGCAACCGACGTGCTGACTGCCGTTCCTTCGCGATTTTCGCCCCGTCCCGCTATCGTCCGGCGGATCGCAGGAGGATGCCGTGTTTGCGGATGACGTGGTCAACCGGCTTCGGAGCGACATCCCGTTGCGGAACGCCGTCTATCGGGCGTTCGCGGAAGGAGTGGAGCAGGCACAACGCTTCGTCGTGACGACCGAAGCACTGGGGATCACCAACAGCCTCGCCTACGGCCGTCCGACGACGCTCCTCTCAGCGATGCAGGTCGTCAGAAGCCCCTACCCCAAGGTCTGGTTCGAGTACGAACAGGCGGACGCATCCGAGGCGCGACGCCGGTACGACGGCGACGACCCGCGTCCTCTCGAAGACCACGAGAGCCGCATTCGTCGAGTCGGCATCCTCGTGGAGACCATCGGCGACGAGCGGAGCTACATCGCCATGCCCGTCGTCCAGTTCGTCGACGGCGGGTTCCGGCTCATGATGCATTGCGGAACCGCGGATTTCGCAGAGGATGCTCCGCGGGACGGGGTCTGGACCCGGAGGTTCGACGACGCGAAGCAACTCGCATACGACCGGCTGACAGGTCGTTCGGAACTCGCCCGACGGCGTGAAAAGCATCTGGCGGACCCCAAGGAGCGCTCCGCCATGATGGAGTATCTCGGGCGGTTCGGCTACGCGGTCATGCCCCACATGGCCGAACAGCTGCGGATGGTCGGGCTTCCGGCGTCTACGGTCACGGGGCTTTCGGGTGCCGGCGAGGAGATCAACTACGCCGGATGGGCAGCCCGGGAGGCGGCCAAGACCCTCGTCCTGCACAACCTCAAGAACGGGGTGGAGGTCAGGGCCGCCGCGCTGTCGGACGAGGCGCAGAGGACACGCCGGCGGCTGAACCGTCCACCTCTTCTCGATCATCACGTCCTCGGGTTGAGGCTGCCCCGCCACATCGTCCGCGAAGAAGCCGGGGGCTTCTCCGGCGATGCCGAGGACATGCGGGCCCACTGGGTGCGCGGCCATCTCAAGGTCCGGAGCACCGGCGTGTACTGGTGGTCGCCCCACATCCGCGGAGAACCAGCCCTCGGGTTCGTCGACAAGACCTACGCCTTGCGTCCGTGACGCGCTTCGATCGTCCATTCCTTCGGAAAGCGGTAGACCTCCATGCTCGTTCTCGATCAACCCTCCACCCTTGAGCAGGCCGTCGCCCAGCGGGACGCGCTGGCCCAGGCGCTGCATCGTCTCGGCATCGGCATCGGACTGCTCGATCCGGCCGTAGCCTGCGACGGCCCCACCCTGCTGATGGCGACCGAGAGCTACGCGGAACACGTGCTCTCCAACGAGATGAGCCACCCGGTTCTGCAATCGACGCTACGCGCCGCATACGAGGCGTCGGGAGATCTCGAAGCTTCGACCGGCAGCCGCAGCGACCCGCTCTATCTCCTGATCGAAGGCATGCTGGTGGCAGGCGATGACGATCCGGGCCAGATTTCGGTTCGGCTCGACGCGCTGACGGAGACCATCGGCGTGTTGCGGCAGCGCATCGAAACGGCCGCGCCCGCCGCGAATGCGCCCAAGCCCTGAGGATCCCGCGATGATCGACGCGGATCGCATCGCGGCCGCCATCGCGAAGGTCGTAGCCGAGGGCCGGTACGACGGCACCATGGGCAATTGCGCACGCTTCGCGGTCGCCCTGAACCATGCGCTCGGCGACGTGGGCGAATTCCACTACGTCGACGGACACCACCCGGAATACGCCGAGCATGTGCTGCTGAAGGTCGGCGATATGTTCTTCGACTCCGCAGGCGCCTCGACCGAGGGCGAGGTGGAGGACGGGTGGGACGGGCCGCCGGAGTATTTCGGCGCCGCCGGCGAGGAGGCGTCCGTCCTCCGCCTCGCCGACGACAGCGGTGCGATGGCTGCGCCGATCGACATGGACGCCCTGGAGAGCGACCTGCGCGACGCCCTGGGCTTCTCCGACGTACCAAGTCCGGCGGCCTAAGGCTCACTCGCCGAGATAGCGGCCCCGCTTGAGGTAGGCGTCAGGAACGCAGGGCCGCAACCGGGCGAGCACGCGGTCGGCCTCCTGTCTGGTCCGATAGGGACCGACCACCACGACGTCGTAGCCCTCCTCGAACATGAACTTCCCGCTGAAGTCGTTGAACGGAGAGAGCCCGCACCGCCTCACGGCGGCCGTCGCGCGGGCGACGGCCGCGGACTGGAAGTTCGCGTTGTTGACGTCCCGGAAGGAGCCGGCCACGACCCAGATGCCCTCGTCGAGAGCCGACGCGGGCAGGCATAGGGCCGCCTGCAGTCCCGCCCAGACGAGCAGACGGGTCCCGGACCGTCGCGGTCGCGCGCCCATCCTCAGGCCTTGGGGCCAGGGAGGATCCCGGGCTCGCCGGCCGAATCGAGACCACTCCGCAAGGCGGCGACGGACGCCCGGAACTGCGGGCGCAGTCCCTTCGCCTGCCAAGCCTCTCCTGTCCGCGGGTCGTAGAAGTCGTCGTGGATCTCGAAGAAGCTGCCGTATCGGGCCAGCAGAGCCTTGAATTCGTGTGGCTCCAGCTCGTTGCCCACGAGGCCGGCGTACTCGTCGACCGTGAGAGGTAGCTCGAGATCGTGCGTCCGCACGATGATCGCCGGCGCTCCCGAGATCACGCTGACGGGGCCGTCGAGCGGCTTCCAGGCGGCCACGAACTCCGGGCGGACGATCAGTGCCATGATCTGCGTGTTCGGATCGAAATGCTCGATGCCGCTCGCGTGTTCGACCTCGATGTTCAAGACCGGCCGGGCTTCCGGAAGGCGGTTCCTGGGCGTCGGATCCGTATCGCGGGCCATCGGGGGCGTCCTCCTGCTCGTGTCCGACCCGTTGTAGCACCGAGACCGTGAATGTCGCCTTAGGGCAAGGGATCAGTATCGAGGTTTCGCGATCGCGACGGTTGACGGGCCCGGCGCCGCAGCCGACCCTCGGCGACCCGGCGGCCGTGCCGGTTCTCGCAGGAACTCGTCCATCCGGCGAACGTGGCGACGGGAGGCGGAAGCATGGATGAGGACAGGGAGCTCGTCGTCGCCTACCTGCACCATTCGGGTAGCCGGAGCGAACTCCTACCTGAGGCGGTCGCATGGGAGGTGTACTGCCTCGCCGACGGTTTCGGCCGATGTACGCCCTCCGAGCTCCAGGGGATCAACGATGGCTGGGACTGGAGCCACGTGCGCGACAGCACGCCGGAGGGCTACCGGCGGATGGCGGCCTGTCTGCGCGGACACGGTTTCGGCCTGTGCGGGCCGGTCGCAACCGTGAGGCACTAGACGCTCGCGTCGACCTGCGGAAGGAGCCGGGTCGCGACGTGCCTCGTATCGGAAGGCTGGTCCCGCTGCACCGGACAAGCGGCGCCTTCGCTTGCGTCGAACGAGACCGGGCTCCTACGATCGCATGCCGCTGATGCCGGACGCATGGCACCTTCGGGATCGAATTTCCTACGACGCCGAACAGGAGCCGACGATGCGTCTCAAGATCGTGCATGCCGTCGGCAGGATCTTCGTCGATGTCCCCGTCGAGATCGACATGCCCGAGGATCCCGCGCTCGCCGACTTCATCCAGGTCCTCACTGCGGCGGCCGACGCCGCCCGGGCCGTGAACCCGGAGGGCCAGTTCGCGGGCCTCGAGATCGTTGATGGCGATCCTCGGGACTGGATAGTCGATGGGCGCGCGGCGAACGGGAAGCCATGGCGTCGGGAGGTTCGCGCCATGTGCGAAGGCGAGGCCGCGTTCCAGGCGCTCGTCGCGGTCTTGGAGGATTCGCGCGCGGTCCGGGTTTCCGACGTTGCCCGTCTCGTCGAGGCCATGCGGCGCCTGACCGTCGAGGCGGTCCTGCCCGAGGATTCGACACCCGCCCCTTGATCCCGGGACCCGGCCTCCCGCCGAAAAGCCGACGAAACGTGAGGCGACCGCCACCACATCCGCAGTCGGAGGTGCGGCCGAGGACATCGTTCTCGGCGACTGCATTCCTTCCGCACCCCTCGCGCGCGTATCGTCGAGTGCCGATTTCCGGGGCGGGCGTCGCGTCTCGCGAAGCTTCGCTCTAAGGTCTCGGAAGGAGCTGGCGATGCCTCAGTACTTTCTCGTCGACGACGGGACCTCCATGCCGCGCTGGTGCGAGCTCGGCAGCGATGATGCAGGCCCGTTCTGGATAGATTTCAAGGCCCGTCGCAAGCCCTACGACGCAGCGCGGCCGCTGGCGGTCGTGGAAGCACCCAACGATCGCTCCCTCCTTGTCGCCATGCCCGTGGAGATCGCGCGGCTCGAGCGCGACTTCGCATTGCGGTTCCTTCTAGACCCTTGGTCCGATCAGGGCTGGATCTCGCCGGCCGGACGCTTCTACGGCTGTCGCTTCTACGCGCACGACGACATCGCGTACGCCCTCCTGCACCGGACCGTCGATGAGCTGGCGGGGGATGGGTGGGTGCGCGTGCACGCGGATTCGTACCGCACCTCCGAGTACTTCGGTCGGAAGGTGACCCAGCAGCAACGAAGGACGCTCGAGGCGCTGGGTTTTCCCGAGCCGGACGTGATCGGCGTGCGCAGGCGCTGGTCTGAGCCGGACCGGAATGCACCGCCTCCGCGCTATGCCTACGCTCCATCGATCCCGCAGCCTCCGGAACGGAAGCCGACCGCTTCGAAGCGGCCTCGGAGCGGCGGCCTCGAACACGCGTTCCGCGATCTCGCCGACAGGCTGGCGGCAGACCAATTCTTCCAGCCAATTTCGGGCGAGGAACCCCGCCTGATCGCCAGGATGGGCCGCGGCCGTTGGCGGTGGATGTTCGAGTATGCCGACATGCACGTCGGAAGCACGGAGCAGCCGGATCTCCTGTTGGCCTCGCCCGGCCTCTACGTCTCGGCTCCGGCCACGGACCAGCTGGAACTCGAGCCGTGGCCCAACCCCGGCATCGAGGCATCCCCCGAGGCCCGCCGGATCATGGATGCGCAGTCCGTCGTTTCCCGGGGGCCGACGCCGTGACCGCCGTCGACGTGGAGATGCCGGATGACGGCGCTCCGACGAT
The DNA here is from genome assembly GCA_963990595.1 of uncultured Methylobacterium sp. Classification (GTDB taxonomy): domain Bacteria; phylum Pseudomonadota; class Alphaproteobacteria; order Rhizobiales; family Beijerinckiaceae; genus Methylobacterium. The sequence goes on along the minus strand of CAXDNE010000121.1, from coordinate 13,705 downwards.
CGCCTATCCGCGCGGGGTGTTTCCGCACCGACCCGTGTTCGTGGTCGTCGTGCCTCCCGGCGGCGGCGAGGAGGATGCACGACTCTTCGCGGTCTGCGTCGACTGGGAGAAGTCGTCGCTCGGCGGTGGAAACGTCTTCCACGAGGGTGCCCGCCCGCCGGCGGCGGCTGCCAGCGCGTTCCCGCTGGATCCCATCGACCCCGAAGCGGTGCCGCGCCTTTTCGAGCGCGGCGGCCATCCCGGAGACTTCCTCGTCGCCGGCGCGGGGACGGATGGTTTCGGACGCGCCGCGAACGCGGTCCTCATGTTCCTGGATCTCTCCGAAGGCCTGTCGCACTCCGCGAAGGTGTCCACCGCGATCGAGATCCGCATCTCCCTGGCCGAGGCGTTCTCGGGCCTCGGCGAGGATTGGTGCCGGGCGGCCGATCAACTCGACCCGGCCGGTCTGATGAGGAGCGGGGCCGTTCCGATCCTGGGCGGCAATCCCCTGACCGCGGAAGGGCACCACAGGCTGATGCTGGAGATGTCGGCCTCCGCCGACGCCGGCATGGACGTGGATCGGCATCCAATCCGCGACTTCCGGTCCCTGACGCGTGCGGAGCTCGCTTGGGAGCTGCGTGCCGATGGCCGGGCGGCCGCCTACGGCGTGCCGGATCTCGATCCCGGCGGTCACGGCGCCCGGCTGCTGGTGCAGCTACTCCCTCGGCTCGCCGATGCGGTCTCGGAAGATGCGGGCATCGAACAAGCGATCGACGAGGCACGACTCGGACTGGCCACGGCGCTGGCCGCCGGCGAGGATCCGATCCGGCGCCTGGCTTCCGGAACCGGGCCCGGTTCGGTCTGCTGGAGAAACCTGTTCGCGCCCGATGGGCTGATCGCGACGGCCGGCCGCCGCATGGCGGATCCCTCGTGCGACCAGGCAATCGTCGAACCCATCGCGGCCCTTCCGGACTGGGCGCGACGCGTGTTCCGCGAGCCGGGTGAGATCCTCCGGCGGCGGCCGAGGCGGATCGACCACCTCGACATGATCCTGACGGACCGGCACCGCCCGTGGCTCGCGCTGCCTGCCAGGAGGATTTCGGCGGGACCTGCCTTGGCGTCCGCACTGGCCGCTCTCGACGCCGAGCGTCTGTCGACGGTGCTATCGGGAACACGTCTTCTCGTGTCGGCCTTCGACGAGATCCCCAACAGCCATCCCGCGGTGGCGGAGGCGCGCGGCGCCCTGGCGCTCGGATGGCGCGTCCTCGCACGTTCGGCCTGCGCGCGCGGCCTTCTCGGTCCCGACGAAATCGAAGATGCCGATCCCGGCATCCAGGTAGGTATCGCCGCCCTCCCCTACGCCGGGACGTTCGCCATGCCGCCCGGGAACGCGTCGGTGCCTCGGGGGCCCGGCGCGTAGCTACCTGGAAGACCGGCACGGCAGGTGCCGGCTGCTCGAGGCCGATCTCGCCCAGTCGGACGCCGTGGATCTCTGCGACGTGACGCGTGGTCCGCGACGCGTCGCGCACGGCCCAGGGTTCCGCCTCGACGGGAGCGAAGAGCGGCAGGTCAATCCCGGTCACCTCGTCGCGCATCCATGCTTCGATCCGACAGTCGGCGGCGACCACCCGGACCGGGCCCGCCCGCAGTGGCAAATGTGGGCGACATCAACCAAATCGGCGGATCGAAGGTGCGAAACGCGCGCACATGCCCTCGGTTCCTTTGACACGGCTGCGCCCGCGAATTAGTTCGGAAGGTGGGGAGGGGTGCTAGGCGCTCCTTCGACGGGTGCCTCGATGTTCGTTCGTTCCTTCCTGCTGGCCACGGCTTCGTGCGTCGCCCTCCTGGGCGCGACCGCGGGTGCCGGTTTGGCGCAGACGGCTCCGGCCCAGACAGCTCCGTCCACCACGGCTCCGGCCGCACCGGACACGATGCAGGGCTACGGCAACTTCTTCCGCTACCGCATCGACGGCCTGGACCCGTCCCTCTACGACAATCCGGTCATCAGGGTCGTCCAGCCCCGCAAGTTCTTCATCGGCGAGAAGGCCGACCTGACGGTCACCGTCCAGGGCGGCAACCGCCCGTACGCCTTCTCGCTGATCGGTCCTCCCCTCGCCAAGGGCCTCACCTTCGATCCGCGCCTCGGCAATTTCGTAGGCACCTCCAAGGTGCCGTCCGAAGGCACGTTCGTGATGGCGGTCCAGGACGCGAAAGGCCGCATCTCGCAGTCCGATCCCTTCGTCGTCACGTGGCTCGACGACTTCGACGAGACCGCCCAGCAGACCTATCCGGTGCAGGCCTTCGTCGGCGACACCGCCCTGCCCTCGCCGCAGCCCATCTTCGACGGGTCCGCCACCACCGACGTGGCCGCCAGCGGCTTCGGCGCCACGGTCGCCGTCCGCTTCGATCATCCGATCCGCGCCAAGACCGCGGTCGTCGCCTTCTCCACGGACGCCGACTTCGGCGCCTGCTCCTACGATCTCGAAGCCAAGGACGAGGACGACAGCTGGAAGCCGGTGCACCGCGCCCAGTCGCTCGCGTCCGGCGGCGTGCTGTCCGCGTTCAACCTCATGGCGACGCCCCGCTCGGGCTTCGTGTCGGCCGACTGGCGCGTCAAGCTGACCAACGGCTGCCGCATGCGCGTGTCCGAGCTGCGCATCGCCTCGTCCCCGCCGAACCCGCCGCCGGCATGGCAGACCCCCGAGGGTCTCCTGGTCGCTGTCGGCCCGGTGCCGCTCGGCGTCAGCGTCATCGCTCCGGAGCAGTCGCCGTACTCGGCCACATCCACGGTCTTCGAGCTCGCCGGCGGCTCGACCCTGCCCGCCGGGTTCGCGGTCCAGCCGAACGGCGACCTCACAGGCCCGACCGGCGAGGGCTTCCCCTACGGCCGGGTGGACTTCACCCTGCGGGCGACCGACGGCATCGGCTACTGGACGGAGCGCAAGTACTACCTGACGCCGGACGCCGTTCCGGCCCGCACGGCATACCCCGCCTCGGTGGGCGTCGGCGACGGCGTCGACCTGCGCCACGCGATGAACGACGGCCTGACGGACGCCTCCGCCCAGTCGGCGACGGTCGCGGCCGGCGCCAACATGCTCTTCGACTACGGCCGCTTCGTGCGGGTCACCGGGGGCACCGTCCTGGCCGGCGACAACGTCGGGCAGATGGTTCTCGAGGCCGAGGCCGGTCCCGGCGTCTGGGTCGCTCCGGACCAGGTCGCGGGCATCGCCAAGCGCTGGCGTCTGGTGAACGAGGCGGCAGGTGCGGCCACGGTTCGGGAGGCTCGTCTCGACGCGGCAGACTACAACCATCCGCCGCTCTGGCTGACGCGCGAGGGCCCCTGGGTCGTCGACGAATCCGGCATGAGCATCGCGACTCGCTCCGGTGAGGGCTGGTCCATCCCGGGCGTGAACGTCACCGGCTTCGTGCTGGCGCTGAAAGCGGACGAGCAGAGCGTCTACGCGAACGCGGGTGCGACGCTTACCCTTGCGCCCGGCGCCACGCTGCCGGACGGTCTCGGTTTCGACGGCACGTCGCTCCTTCTGGGCAACGGCCCATCGATGCCGGCCGGCCGACTGTCGACGACGATCCGGGCCACCGACGGGCTCGGGTACGTCTCCGACCAGCAGTTCGTGTTCAACCCGGCCAACGTCCGGGCCAGGACGATCAATCCCGCGATCACCGGTCCGGGTGGCGACCTCTCCATGGTCCTGAACGACGGGCAGACGGACGCCTCCGTGGCGCTCGCCGCCGGCGACTCCCTGATCTGGGATTTCGGGCAGTACGTGCAGGTGGTCGACCCAGCCGCGGTGGTCGCGGACAAGCCCGGTTCCCTCGTCCTCGAGGCCGGCACCAAGGCAGGCTGGGTCGACCCTGCGACGGTGGACGGCATCGCGATCCGCTGGCGCGTGCGCGCGACGGCGGCGGTCAGCGTCCAGGAGTACCGCCTCGACGGCGCGCCTGCGATCCTGCGCCCCACCTTCTCACCCGGTGCGACGCTCCGCACCGTCGACCAGGGTGGCGTGGACGGATCGAATCAGCTGCGGCTTCCGGTCTCCGCGACCGCGCGCAATCCCTACACGTCGTCTGCCACCACGATCTCCGTCGTCGGCAACGCGCCGGCCGGCTTCTCCTTCTCGAACGGCGCCATCCGAGTTCCGGTGGGCGAGAGCTTCCCGGCGGGGCTCGTGTCGGTGAAGCTCCAGGCCGTCGACGGCCTGGGCGTGTCGTCGACCCAGACCTACCCCTTCCAGCCCGCCACGCTCCGCGCCTCCGCACTCGTGCCGCAGACGCGCGACGCGTCGGGGGCGGACGCCTACTTCATCCTCTACGACGGTGCGACAGGCTCCTCGGCCCGCTCGGTCCACCTCGACGCGGGTCAGGCGATCACCTTCACGTACGCGCGGTACGCCCAGGTCGCCGCGGCCAACGCCGTCGACGCCACCGATGCGACCGCACTCGTCTTCGAGGCGCAGACCGCGGACGGCTGGGTGCCGGCCGCCAGCGTCAATTCCATCGCGAAGGCGTTCCGCGCCCGCGCGACCGCGTCGATCGACGTCCGCGAGTACCGCCTCGACGGCGCGACCGTACCCGGCGTCCCGACCTGGGGCACCTCCGCCGGACCGTACGTGGCCGACGAGAGCCGCCTGACGGGCCAGCAGACCCTCGCCCTGCCGATCCAGGCGCAGGTCAACAACACCCTCGCCGATCCCTCGCCGACCCTCACCGTCCAGGGCAGCCTGCCGGCGGCCTTCACGTTCTCCGCCAACACGCTGACCGCGCCGCGCGGCTCGAACTTCGCCGGCGGCCGCCAGACGGCGGTTCTGCGCGCATCGGATTCGACGGGCTTCTACGCGGACCGCTCCTTCGTCTTCAATCCGTCTTCCGTCCCTGCGCAGCCGATCAAGCCGGACGTCCGCGATCCTGCCGGCCAGGACGTCTTCGGCGTCCTGGCGGACGGCCGAACCGAGTCTGGCGTCGCCCTGACGGACGGGCAGGCGGTCATCCTGGACTACGGCAGCGCCTACGTGCGGGCGTCCCGCCCCGCGGTCGTGACCGCGAGCGGCGGCTCGGTCGTCGTCGAAGCCGAGACGGCGGACGGCTGGGTCGCCGCGGGCGACATGGACTGGATCGCGCGGCGCTTCCGCGTGCGCTCCGTCGGCGCGACCTTCCTGTCCGAGGCTCGTCTGGACGGTCTCCCCGCCCAGTCCGGACCCGTCTGGACCATTCAGTTCCCCAACGGCCCGGTCACGGTGTCGGATCCGACGACGGTCGTCCTTTCAGCCTATCCGCAGTCGACCTTCGCGGACCGTTCCACCATCACCTACTCGGTCCCGAACGGGCTTCCGCCGGGCTTTTCGTTCTCGGGAAATGTGCTGTCGATCCCGACGGGTGAGAGCCTGCCGGCGGGCTACACGCCGATCGCCGTCCGTGCGACCGACAGCGTCGGCATCTACAGCGACGGCACGGTGCCGCTGCAGCCTTCGGCGCCACGGGCGGTCTTGGTCCGGTCGACCATCGTCGATCCGACCGGCAAGGACGTCTATACGATCCTCACCGACGGGGCGATCGGAGCCTCGGCTCCGGGCGTGACGATGGCCGTCGGCGACGCCGTGGTCTTCGACTACGGCCGCTACGTCTACATCGCAGATACCAATGTCATCGACGCGTCGGCCGCCGTCGCCTTCGAGGCGGAAACGGTCGGCGGCTGGGTCGCTCCGGGCACGGTCAACTATCGTGCCAAGCGGTTCCGGCTGCGCGCGACCTCGGCCGGCCTTCTCCGCGAAGCACGCCTCGACAATCTGGAGGTGCAGGCACCTCCGGCCTGGACCACGGCGGGCGATCTGCGCACGATCGACCAGTCGGGTCTGAAGCTCATACTGTCCTCGACTCTGCGTTCGCGCTTCGGCTCGCCGATCACCTACGCCGCGACCACGGTTCTGCCGACCGGGTTCTCGCTGGACACGGCCGGTACGCTGCTGGTCCCGCCCGGCGAGAGCTTCCCCACCGGCTTCGTCTCGTTCGTGGTGCGCGCCAAGGATGACGTCGGCTTCTTTGCCGACCAGACCTTCTCGTTCGCACCCGCCACGGTCCGCGCCAACACGCTGCCGCCGACCTCCATCTCTGATCCGAACGGCGCCAGCGTCATCCAGGTTCTCAACGACGACGTGAAGGGCACCTCGGCTCCCGGCGTCGCGCTCGCCTCGGGCCAAACCGTCGTCTGGACCTTCCCGCGCTACGTGAAGATCCTGCCGTCGGCCTCCGTCGTCGACGCGACGAACGCCGCCGCCCTGGTGCTCGAGACCGACGGCGGGTCCGCCGGCTGGGTCGCCGCCACCACGCTCGACACCGGCAAGCGCTTCCGCATCCGCGCGACCGCCGCCACGACCGTCCGGGAATACCGCCTCGACGGCGTCGGCGCCTTCGTGCTGCCGACCTACGTCACGGCGGCGGGATCCTGGGAGACCACCTCGACGGCCGTGTCCGGTCAGTCCGGCCTCGCCCTGAAGGCCGTCGCCACCAACAATTCGCCCTTCCCGGGCGCCATGGCCTACGCGCTCGTTCCGGGCACGAACCTCCCGTCCGGCTTCTCCCTGGGTGCCGACGGCACCGTCACGGTCGTCTCCGCCGACGTCTTCCCGGCCGGCAAGGTGTCGGTCCCGGTGCGCGCCACCGATCCGGTCGGCAACGCCGTCGACCGCACCTTCGTGTTCCACCCGCTCGGCGTCTCCGCCGCGATCGTGGCTCCGAAGACGGTCGTCGACGGAGCCGGCAACGACGTGCGGGTCGCGATGGCCGACGGCCGCACCGACGCCTCGGACGTCTCGACGGTTCTCGCGGCCGGCCAGAGCCTCGTCTTCGACTACGGCACCCAGTGGGTGCGCGTGGCCGCCGCCTCCGTCTTCGACGTCGCGCCGACCGGTGCGGTTCTCGAGACGGTCGCGGCCGACGGCTCCTGGGTCCAGATGACCGCCACTCCGGCCACGGCCTTCCCGGCCGCCGTGCAGGACCAGGGCGGCCGCCGCTTCCGCATCCGCCAGGTCAGCGGCACCTCGACCCTGCGCGAAGCGCGTCTCGGCGCCCTCCCGCAGCTTGGGCCGATCTGGTCGACCGCCGCGACCGCACGCACCGTCTCGCAGACCACGATCCAGGGCCTGACGCCCGACAGCCTGATCCTGCAGCTCGCCAGTTCGAAGAGCGCGGTCACCGTCTCGCCGATCTCGTACGCGTGGGTCTCGACCTTCACGCCGCCGAACGGCTTCACGTTGACGGCCGGCGGCGCCCTCACGGCTCCGCAGGGCGAAAGCTTCCCGTACGGTCGGATCGAGGCCGCCGTGCGCGCTTCCACGGACGACTACACGGCCGACCGCACCTTCGTGCTGAACCCGGCGAGCGTCCGCCAGAACACGATCGCTCCGACCTCGGTCGTCGACAAGTCGGGCACCTCCGTGGTGGTCGCGCTCTACGACGGCGCGACCGGCACCTCGGCCGCCGGCGTGACCCTGGCCGCGGGCGACACCATCGTGTGGACCTTCCCGCGCTACGTGCAGAACGCGACCGCGGCCGTGACCGACGGCGTCAATCTGACCAACGTCGTGCTCGAGGTGGAGCGCACGCCCGACGAGTGGGTCGTCCCCTCGACCATGGACTCGATCGGCCGCCGCTGGCGCCTGCGCGCGACCGGAGCCGCCACCTTGCGCGAGTACCGCCTCGACGGCGCCGGCACGTACCTGTCACCGACGTGGGTCACCACGGCAGGCACCCGGATCGTGACCGCGACGGCGATCACCGGCACTTCGCCGGCCGCCCTGTCCATGCAGCTGCAGGCGACGAACCGTTCGCTGCGTCCGAGCGATCCGCTGAGCTACGCCGTGGCTCCGGGATCGCCCGCCCTGCCGGCAGGCTTCTCGCTGACGTCGGCGGGCCTCCTGACCGCGCCCGCGGCTCCGGACTTCACCGCCGGCACGATCAGCTTCACCATCCGCGTGTCCGACACCCTCGGCTTCTTCACGGATCAGGCCTTCAACTTCACGCCCGAGGTGGTGGCGATGACGGCGCAGCTGCCGTCCTCGGTCACCGCCCCCGACGGCAGCGACGTCTTCGTCGCGCTCTACTCCGGTCTCAACGACAAGGTCGTGCCGGTCGCGACCGGCCAGTACATCACGTACACCTTCCCCCGCTACGTCAGCCCGACGGGGACGTCGGCGTTCGTGGGCCTGTCGAGCAATCCGGCCGTGGTCCTCGAAACTCCGGCGCAGGACGGCTCCTGGGCCACGGTCCTCTCCGCCAGCATGGCCTCGCCGTCTCCCGTCGGTCAGTCGGCCGCCACCGCCTACGGCAAGGTGTATCGCCTCCGGAACACGGTAGCCGCCACCCAGAATCTCAACTCGGCGCGCCTCGGCGGCGTGCCGGCGCTGGCGCCCGTGTGGAACACGCCGAGCAGCGCCAGCACCTACTACGGCGTTAATCAGACCACGATCACGTACACCGGGACTTCGGCGGTGGTGGGCAGCGGGCTCAAGCTTCCGCTCTCGGCCACGATGCAGGCCTCCGGGGGTACCGGGCTCTCCTATGCGCCCGTCCCCGGAACGACGCTGCCGACGGGCTTCTCGTTGACCTCGGACGGTCAGCTGACCGTCCCGGCCGGCGAGAGCTTCCCTGGCGCGTTGCCGGCGCTGCCCATCCGGGTCGTCGACACGAAGGGCTTCTACAACGACCGCACCTTCGTCTTCTACCCGAACTACGGCCCCGCCGCCGTCACGCTGCCGGCATCCGTGACCGCGCCCGACGGCTCGGACGCATTCACGATCCTCTACGACGGCAACGCCGACCGCACGGTCTCGATCGCGCCGGGTCAGTCCGTCGCCTGGACCTATCCGAGCTACGTCTCCGTGGCCAACCCGGCGGCGGCGGTCTCCCAGACCTCCGGCAACGCTTCGCTGGTGCTTGAGAACTTCAAGGCCGACGGCACCTGGGCCCAGATCGAGACCTATTCGGTCTCGGGAACCACGATCAATCGAACAAGCGCAGGGACGAACTACGCCAACGTCGGTCGCCAGTGGCGGCTTCGGAACTCCGGCGCGACCGGGTCCGCGGTCCTCGCCGAGTTCCGCATCGACGGCTCGGCAGCCCAGACGCCGACGATCACGACCGCGACCGGCCCCTGGGAGGTGACGCAGACGCAGGTCACCGGCGCTACGCCGGCCGCCCTGTCCCTCCAGCTCGCCGCGAACAAGACCTACTCGGGCTCGACCAGCGCGTTCACGTGGTCCGTTGCCCCGACCTCCCTCGCACTGCCCGCGAACTTCGGCCTGTCCTCGTCGGGTCTCTTCGTGGTGCCGCAGGGCGAGCAGTTCGGCTTCGGCTTCGTGTCGCTGACCGCTCGCGGCACGGATTCGCGCGGCTTCTACACCGACAAGCTCATCAGCTTCTTCCCGACGTCGGTACGGGCCTCCACGGTCGTTCCGGCCACCGTGGTCGATCCCGACGGCAACGACGTCTATTCGATCCTCTACGACGGAGCGACGGATCGGAGCGTCACCTTGGCGGCCGGTGCCGCGGTCACCTACACCTTCCCGCAGTTCGTCAACCTGCAGACCGCCAGCGCGAATACGTTCCCGACGAATTCGCCCGTGACACTCGTGCTGGAGCGGCAGCTTCAGGACGGGTCGTGGACCATCGTTGAGGGCAAGAACAGTGGTGCTGCAGTCGCGCTGCAGTCCGCGGTCCCGGCGAACAACGTCTCCAAGGTCTACCGCCTGAGGAATCCCTCGACGTCCGCGCAGTCCTTCGCCGAGTATCGGCTGGACGGCTCGGTCGCTCGCATCCCGGCATGGTCGACCCCGAACGCGCCGTACTTCGTCTCCGAAGGCGTCGTCTCGACGACGTCCGGCGGTGCGGCCGCCGCGGGCACCAGCGGACTCACCCTGCAGGTTGGAGCCGTCAGCCAGTCGTCCGCGACCGCTCTCGTGTACTCGCAGGTGCCCGGCACCACGCTGCCGTCGGGCTACTCCGTTTCCTCCACCGGTCTCGTGACCGTCGGTCCGGCGAGCCAGATGCAGACCGGCCGCGTCGACGTGGCCGTGCGCGCCACAGACGGGCATGGCCTGTACGCCGACCGTACGTTCACGTTCGTGCCGACCGGCACCCCTCGCGCCAACACGATTCCGCCGGTCGCCGTCACCGGCCCCGGAGGCGAGAACCTCCTGCCCGTCCTCTACGACGGGCGGAACGACACCTCGTTCCGGCTCGCCGTGGGCCAATCCGTCACCTACCAGTGGGACCGCTTCGTCCAGATCGCCGCGGACGTGGCCTACAATGTCGGCACTCCACCGAACGGCATCGTCTACGCCCTCGAGGCTCCGCAGCAGGACGGCTCCTGGAAGCTGATCGGGGCGTTGAACTACAGCAGCGGCTACAACTCCACGGTGCCGTCCGGTGCCGACCAGTACGTCAACGCCGTCCGGATCCGGAACACCGGAACCGCGGCGCTCGCCGCCAACGAGCTCCGGATCGACGCCGCGCCGTCCTACGGCGTGACCATCGCCACCTCGACGTCCACCCGGACCGTCGACACGGCGATCGGCGGCGCCAATCCGGCCTCGCTGTCGATGCTCCTGGCCGCGACCGGCGCGCATCCGAAGACGTCCGGCATGAGCTGGAGCCTGACCTCGGCCATGCCGATCGGCTTCACCATCGGGGTCGACGGAACCGTGACCGTTCCGGCCGGTACGGACTTCCCGTTCGGCTTCGTCCAGATGCCGGTCCAGGCCCAGGACGATCTCGGCTTCGCGGCCATCGCCACCTACGGCTTCAAGCCAGCCGGCGTCGCCGCCCGGGGCGTCACGCCGGTGTCGGTGCGCGGTCCCTCGAACGAGGATCTGTTCCGGCCGATGTACGACGGCGTGATGTCGACCAACGTCGCGCTCTCCCCGAACCAGTCGATCACCTACACCTTCGACCGGTTCGTCACCCTCTCCGCGATCGCGAACCAGTCGATCAGCCTGGGATCCTCCGACCTCTACATCGAGACCCCCGCACAGAACGGCGGCTGGTCCCTGGCCATGCGGCTCGTGAACGGCGCGGTGACCGGTCCGTTGACCGACGTCGCGACGTCCAAGATCTTCCGCGTCCGCAACAACGGCTCGGTAGCGGTCACCGTCAACGACTTCCCGCTCGACGGGGCGGCCTATCTCGGCCCGACGATCACCACCTCGATTGCGCCGCGGACCGTCGACGCCTCCACGATCGTGGGCGCGTCCCCGGCCGGGCTGAGCCTGCAGCTCGCGGCGACCGACAACTACATCGGTGCCGGAACCCTGTCCTGGTCGCTCCAGGGCACGGTCCCGCAGGGCTTCTCGCTCACGAGCGACGGCGTGCTCACGGTTCCGGCCGGCCCGGACTTCGCCTACGGCTACATGACCCCTGCCGTGCGCGTCACCGACCAGGGCGGCTTCTACAAGGATGCCACGCTGGTCTTCGCGCCCCAGTCGGCCGCGGCCAAGACCGTGCCGCCCGTCTCCGTGCTCGGTCCGGACGGATCCGACCTGTTCCCGGCTCTCTACGACGGTCAGTCCAACCTCGTCGGCTTGGCCAACAACGCGTCGATCACCTACACCTACGACCGGTACGTCAGCGTCTCCGACCTGCTCGTGACCATGAACGGCTACCAGGCGGCCGACAGCAACTACAGTCTCGTGCTCGAAGTCCCGGCCCTGAACGGCGGTTGGGCGACGGCCGGCTTCCTCAGTCGGTACAACAACGGAGCCAACTGGTCGGGTGGAATATCCAACGCGGTCTATGCCGTATCCAAGACCTTCCGGTTCCGGAACACGCAGGGCGTCACCAACAGCTTCACCGAACTGCGGCTGGACAATCCGGCCAACTACGGGCTGACGCTCACCCAGTCCACGAGCGTGCGGACGGTCGACCAGAACGGCATCTCCGGCGTCACGCCGGCGGGCTTCTCCCTCCATCTCGGCGCGAACTCGGGATACCCTGGGTCCACGGTCCGCAACTGGGTCCTGACCGGCGCCATGCCGACGGGGTTCACGCTCAGCCCGGACGGCCTGATCACCGTCCCGGCCGGCGCCGACTTCCCGTTCGGTTACGTGGCCTTTCCGGCCAAGGTCACGGACGCCAGGAACTTCGCGGTCGCGGGCAACTACCCGTTCGTTCCCGCCTCGGTCCGCGCCCAGACCGTCATGCCGGTCTCGGTCGTAGGCCCGAACGGCGAGGACCTGCGCAGCACGCTGTACGACGGCAACGCGGCGACCACCTATGCGCTCGCGAACGGCGCGGCCATCACCTACACCTACGACCGCTTCGTCAACATCGCCGACGTAGCGGCCGCCTCGGCCGGCTATTCGGCGACGATGCCGGCCGGCATGCTCTACATCGAAGTTCCGAATGCTGCGGGCGGATGGACCAACACCCAGTACCTCACGAGCAATGGTTCCGCATGGACTAACAACGTCATCAACAATCCGACCTACAACCAGTCGAAGATCTTCCGCGTCCGGAACGGCTCCGGCGGGACCGCGACGCTCGCCGAGTTCCGTCTCGACAACCCTGCCGCCTATGGTCTGACCTGGGCCCAGTCGACCGGCACCTACTACGTCTCCGACACGGCGATCTCGGCGACCAACGGCGGTGCGGCCGTCGCCGGCACCACCGGTCTATCCCTCCCGCTCACCGCGACGTCGGGCTACCCTGGCGGTGCGACGGTCTCGTACGCCTTCCCGCCGGGCTTCACCCCGCCGGACGGCTTCGCGATCTCGGGATCGAACCTGACCTTCCCGGCGGGCTCCGCCTTCCCGGTCGGAACGGTCACCCTCCCGATCCGGGCGACCGACAGCGTCAGCTTCGCAACCCTGGACCGCACCTTCACGCTGGTTCCGACGAGCGCGCGTGCCAACACCCTGTCGCCGACCTCCGTCGTGGATGCATCCGGCAACAACGTCCTGATCGGCCTGTACGACGACGACGCCTCGACCTCCGGCACGGTCGCGACGACCCTGGCGGCCGGTCAGGCCGTGACCTGGACCTACCCGCAGTGGGTCAACATCGTGGCCGATCCGTCGGTCACCGCGGGGGTCGTCAGCACCACGCTGTACCTCGAGCGCCAGCTCCAGGACGGCTCGTGGCAGATCGCGGACAGCCGGATCATGTCCACGGGCGTCGTCGGTGCGAACGCCCGCGGCGCGCAGTACCCCTCCAAGGTATGGCGCCTCCGCAACGGCGGCGGCGCGGCGGCGCCCCTGACCGAGTGGCGCCTGGACGGGACGCCCTCCTACGCTCCGGTGCTGTCGACCTCGCTCGCGACGCGGTACGTGACCACGACCGCGATCGTCGATGCGAACGGCGGGACCACGCCCTCGGCCGGCACCTCGGGTCTGACCCTGCAGCTTGCCGGCACGGTCAAATCCCCGGGCGGCGGCACCCTCTCCTTCGCCTGGGCGTCCGGGTTCACGCCTCCCGCAGGCTACTCCCTGACGTCGTCCGGCGCTCTGACCGTGCCGGCACGCGACAGCATGCCGACCGGCCAGCCGCTGCTGACGGTCGCCATGACGGATCCGAGCGGGTTCGCCATCACCCGCGTCGTGCCCTTCGTCGCAGACACCGTCCTGGCGAACACGCGGCTGATTCCGTCCACCGCCAGGGTGGTCGGGCCGGACGGCAGCGATCTGTTCAACGGGATGGTCGACGGAGCCACGACGGCGGCGGC
>CAXDNE010000120.1:0-20052 GCA_963990595.1 uncultured Methylobacterium sp. | reverse complement strand
AGAGACAGGGTCGCAAGGAATCCCAGCAGCAGAAGCAACGCCAGGGTGATGGCGTCCGGATGCCTGCGTGCGCTGTGAATGCTCACGCACCCCAACGTGAAGGCGGCCGCGAGAACCAGAGGAACGAGCGTTTCGCGCGACATCACGGACACCGTCATGCGAGTCTGAGTCGTCACTGCGCACCGGCCTCGCTGCCGAGGCCGGTGCGAAGATACACGGAATGGACGTCTGAGCGGGGCTGAACATCCCGACGCCGCTGACAATCGATCGCGCCGGCCGGTGCCCTGGACGCTTCGATGGACAGGGGGCTGTCGGGCGCGCAACGCGGATCCGGTCGCCATCCGAAACAGATCAGTGGCCGCGGCTCGCCCGGGCTAGACCCGATCGGCATCGGCTCCGAACCAGGATTCCTTATCCCAACGCGCGGAAGGTGTTGTAGAATCTCACCTCGGTCACGCCTGAACCCGGAGGTATGCGATGACCATCTACATCATGCTGGCGAACTGGACTGATCAGGGCGCGCGAGCGGCTTCCGATTCACCCGCGCGCCTCGATGCCGCCAAGGCGCTGCTCGCGCAGATGGGCGGAAACTTCAAAGACTTCTTCCTGACGTTGGGGAGCCACGATATCGTGGCGATCTACGAAGCCCCGGACGATGCTGTTGCGGCCCGCTTCAGCTTGCAGCTCGGAATGCTCGGCAACATCCGAGCACAAACCCTGAAGGCCTTCCCGGAAGCGGCCTACCGCCAGATCGTCCAGTCCCTGACCTACGAGGAGCCTCCGCGCTGGCGCGCCTGACGCGCGTCGGTGGGGGGGACGCCGGACGTTTATGCGCCCGAGGTGCAGCGGCCGGGCCCACCGTCCTGGCTCCCGGCCTGGCCGCCCCTTACCAAGACGGGCGGTCTGCGCGCGGCGCCTGCAAGCCAGACCGATCGCGGCCGGCTGGACGGTCCGGTGCCGGCCGCGGCGCAGCACCCGCTCGCCCGCCCATGCGGGCCACGGGCCGCTCCTGAGCGCCGGGGGAGGCCCTCCTCACAGACCCTGGTGGTCCGCCCGCGACGCTTCAATGTCCAGCCAAGGCGGCCTCCGCGGGAGCGCCGGTCAGCTCGGCCCTATGGCCGAAACGCGCACAGAAGCTGCCGACCCCTGCGGTCAGCGAGCGGAGCTCCACGATCAGGTCCGACGTCTCCGCCTCCGGGATCAGGGCATCCACCACGTCCCAGCCGGACCAGTCCGGTCGGGCATCGTAGCCGAGGATCTGTCCCCGCCGTCCCGCGACAAGGCCCGTCACCTTCGCGGTCGCGGTCGAGGGGGTCAGGATGGTCACGACCAGCACGGGCTCGAGCAGCACCGGCTCCGCGGCTGGAAGCGCCTCGTCGAGCGCAAGCCGTGTCGCCCCCTGGAAGGCCGCATCGGACGAATCGACTGCGTGCGCCGACCCGTCCGTCAAGGTCACCGCAAGATCGTCGACCGGGAAGCCCAGGGGCCCGCGGCGGATGCAGGCGCGGGCCCCCGCCTCGACGGAGGGGATGAATTTGCGCGGCACCGCACCGCCGACGACCGCATCCTCGAACAGGAAGCCCTCTCCACGCGGAAGTGGCCGGACCGACAGCCGGACGTCGGCGAACTGGCCATGGCCGCCGGTCTGCTTCTTGATCCGTCCGTGCCCTGTCGCCGCCTTACGGATCGTCTCACGGTAGGCCACCTTCGGACGGGCCCGGTCCACGCTCACGCCGAACCGTTTGGCAAGCCGCTCCGCGGCGACCCGGAGGTGCATCTCGCCCTGACCGAGAAGGCAGACCTCATCGGGATCCGCACGGCGCTCCACGCTCAACGACGGATCGTCCTCGACGAGCTTGGCCAAAGCGGCGGTCAGACGCACGTCGTCCTTGCGGTCCCGGACCGAGATCGTCGTGGCGAAGACCGGCGGCGGCGCCGGTGGCGCGTCGGAGACGAACGCCGCATCCGCCGCGAAGCGGGACCCGGTGCCGATGCCCTCCAGCCGCGCGAATCCGGCGGTTGTCCCCTCCGTCGCGACAGGGACGCGTTCCGCATGGGCACTCGCGGCCGCGACGATTCCCCCGATCCGCGTCGTCACACCACCCGCGCCCGCGACGGTGTCGCCCTCACGGAAGGTGCCGCTCAGGACGCGGGCGATCGAAACCTTGCCGCCGAAATCCGAATGCTGCGTGAGGAGAACCTGGGCGACAGCGGAGGCCTCGTCCGGCAGGCCGAGCCGCGCCCGCGTCTCGGCCAGCCGGGGCGCTTCGTGCCGCAGCGCTTTGAGCAGGCGGGTGAGACCGTTGCCGCGCAGGGCCGAGCCGATCAGGACCGAGACGGCCTGGCCCGATCGAAGTTCGCGGGCGAGATCGGCCATGACGCGGTCGCGGGCGGGCTCAGCGTCGGTGATAAGCTGTTCCATGAGGATGTCGTCATGGTCAGCCAAGCGCTCCAGCAGCGTGAAGCGGCCCTCCTTCTCCCGCGGCAACTCACCATCGGGCAGCGCGATGACCGTGCTCGGCGCATGGGTGCGGTAGACGAAGGCGCGCTCGAGCGCGAGATCGATGAAGCCGGTCGCATTCCCGCCGTCCCAGATCGGAATCTGCCGCAGGAGCAGCGGCAGGCGGGAGACCGTCTGAAGCGCCGCCAGGGTCTCGCGCAGGCCCTGCGATGCAACGTCGATCTTGTTGACGAACAGCAGGCGCGGCACGCCCTGCTCTTCCAGGTCCCGCAGCACCAGCTGCAGGGCGGGCAATCGACGCTCGTCGGCCTCGCAGACGACCACGGCCACGTCGCAGGCCGCGAGGGCGGCGCGGCTCGCGTGCGCAAATTCCGGTGACCCTGGACAGTCGATCAGGGTGAACGTGTCGTCACCATAATGCAGGGTTGCCAGGTTCAGCTCCACGCTCATCGCATGGGTGCGGGATGCCGCCGCCTGCGTCGATCGGCTTCCGTTGTCGGCGTGCATCTCTTCGGGCTGGCACCGGCGCTGCAGCGCCTCGAGCAGGGAAGTCTTGCCGCTCTGGGCCGGACCCACCAGGGCAATGCAGCGCGGTTGCTCGACCATCAGGCGCCCCTCTCCAATCGCCGACGACGACACCGATTCTGCACCAGATCTGAATTGGGGCTTCTCGGTGCTTGAATCAGAAGACCTTGGAAGATGAAGGCGGTCAAGCGTAGCGGAACCGCAGGGGCTCAGGGTGAAACCCGCTCGGGTGCCGGTGACGCGGGCGATCCGTCGGAAGGCGTCCGGCCGACGCGGGCCCGGGCCGAGCCGCCCTCGGGGGCTGAAGCGGCACCGGGGAATCCTCGGCCTGCGCAAATTGGAGTTGCGCTTTAGCCTGCGCCTCCTGGGCCTGCGCCTCCTGGGCCCACGCCTGGGCGAGCGCCACCTGGAACGGACGCGGATCGATCCGGAACAGCACCTGTTCCTTCTTCACGTGGCTGCCCGGCTCGAAGGGGCGCTCGGTCACGTTTCCGGTCACCCGCGCCTGAAGAGCCGCATCCTGCTGCGCGATGATCGCACGGTCGCCGGGGATCCGAAGTCCCCGGCAGGCCGGTCACGCGGGGGCTCCGAGAGCGGCCGGCTGGGTCGCACGGCGGTAGATCAGGAGCGTGGCGACGAGGCCGCACGCCCCGCCGAAGGCCATCCACAGGCCGGGGGCCGCGCGGTTGCCCGTGGCCTCGATCAGCCACGTGGAGACCAGCGGCGTGAACCCGCCGAGCAGCGCCGTTGCCAGTGAGTAGGCGAGGGAGAAGCCGGCCGTGCGCACGCTCGCCGGGACCACCTCGGTCAGCGCCACGACCATCGCGCCGTTGTAGCTGCCGTACAGGAAGGACAGCCACAGGAGCGCGATCAGCATGTTGCCGAAGCTCGCATTGCCCACGAGCCAGGCCAGCACCGGATAGGCGGTGAGCAGGGTCAGCGTCGAGAAGACGAGCAGGATCGGCTTGCGCCCGATCCGGTCGGACAGCGCCCCCATGACCGGCAGCCAGAACAGGTTCGACAGGGCGGTGCAGAAGGTGACCAGCAGGCTGTCGGTATCGGACAGCTTGAGGACCGTCTTGCCGAAGGTCGGGGTGTAGACGGTGATCGTGTAGAACGAGATCGTGGTCATGCCGACGAGCAGCATGCCGAGCAGCACGATCTGCCAGTTGCGGGCGAGCGACCCGAACACCTCCTTCATGGACGGCCGGTGCTTGCGCTTCAGGAACTCCTCGGTCTCCTCCAGCGAGCGCCGGATGTAGAACAGGAACGGCACGATCGCGCAGCCGATGAAGAACGGGATGCGCCAGCCCCACGCGTTCATGTCGGCGGGCGAGAGGGCGCTGTTGAGGACGAAGCCGATCAGCGCCGCGACCATCACCGCGACCTGCTGGCTGCCGGACTGCCAGGACACGTAGAAGCCCTTGTTGCCGGGCGTGGCCATCTCCGACAGGTAGACGGACACGCCGCCGAGCTCGACGCCGGCCGAGAAGCCCTGCAGCAGCCGGCCGATGAGGACCAGAAAGGGCGCCAGCAGGCCGATCGTGCCGTAGCCCGGGACGAAGGCGATCAGGATCGTGCCGGCCGCCATGATGCCGAGCGTGACGATCAGACCCTTCCGGCGGCCGATGCTGTCCACGTAGGCGCCGAGGAAGATCGCGCCGAGCGGCCGCATCAGGAAGCCGGCCCCGAACGTCATGAAGGTCAGCATCAGCGAGGCGAACTCGTTGCCGACCGGGAAGAAGGTCTTGGAGATGTAGGTGGCGTAGAACCCGAACAGGAAGAAGTCGAACATCTCCAGGAAGTTGCCGCTGGTCACGCGCAGGACCGTGGCGACTTTGGATCTCGACGGATGGGCCTGTATCATTGCTACCTCCCTCAGGCGCAGGAGCGGTCGCGACCGCACGCGGGGAGATTCGGCTCCTGGTCGGCTGAGATCGCCCCTGGCGACTGGGCCGCAGCCGTGAACCAATCCTCCCATGTATTCGCGCCGACTTTGCAGCGCTTGCAGCCGTTATACGCGCGGTAACCTGTCACGAAGCTGTCGCGGGTTCGGGCTCAGCGGCCCTCCATCGCCCGCCGCCACCGCCGCAGCATGCGGGCGCGCCGGATCTGGTCGAGGTTGGCCAGCAGCTCCGGCCCGACCGGGACCGGCCGCAAGGCCGGGGCGGCCGCGACCGGATCGTCCGCCCGGCGGGCATCCAGGCGGGCCGGCGTGAGCGACCGGGACGCGAGCCGGGCCTGGCCCTCGCGGGAGAGCATGTAGTCGAGGAACATGCGGGCGGCCGCGGGATGGTGCGCGTCCTTCGCGATGAAGGCGATCCGCGAGACGAGGAGCGTGTAGTCGGTCGGCAGCACGACGCCGATGGCCGGATCCTGCTTGGCCCGTTCGAGGGCGTAGGACCCGAACACGCCGTAGGCGAGGAGAGCCTCGCCGTCGGCGATCCGGTCGAGCATCGTCTCCGTCCGTGTGTAGAGCTTCACCCCGGCCTGCCCGAGGGCGGAGACCAGATCCCAGGTGCGGGGCGTGAGTTCCGCATCCTGCGCGAGGATGAGCGATCCGACGCCGCTCCGCTCCGGATCGTAGGCCGCGACCTTTCCCTTCCACGCCTCCGGATGCTCGGTCAGGGACCGGATCAGCTCGGCGCGGTTCGCGGGCACGCGCTCCGGCGGGAGCAGCGCCTTGTTGTAGGCGATGGCGATCGGTTCGGCCGTCACGCCGAAGGCCTCGTTGCGCCACACGGCCCAGGGCGGCAGCGACGCCGCCTCGGGTGAGACGTAACGGGCGGCATAGCCATCGTTCACCAGCTTGATCTGGCGGTCCATGGCCGAACTCCACACGATGTCGGCCGTGCCCGTTCCCGCGGCGGCCGCCTCGACGAAGCTGTCGTAGAGACGTGAGGAGTTCATCTTGGTGTAGGAGACCGCGACGCCGGGATGGGCCATGCGGAAGCCGCTGACGAGGTCGGCGACCTCGGCCTCGTCCGTCGTCGCATGCACGACCACGGCGGTCTCTCCGGTCGCCGCGGCGGCCCCCGTGTCGTCGACCGCCAGGGGCGGCTCGACCTGTGCCGAAGCCGGATTGAGGCTGGCGGCCAGCAGCAGGAGGATGCCGAGGGCATAGCGGGGGCTCAACAGTGACTTTCCCTTCGGTGGCGCGGGATATCTGCACCCTCGATATGCAGAGACTGGGCGGAAATGCTAAACCCGGGGTGCAGCTCGGGCCAAGACGATCGGTGACGGGAGGAGCATGCGCGTTCTGGTCGTCGAGGACGATGCCGCCCTGGCGCGTGGTCTGATCGCCGCCCTCCGGCAGGGCGGATACGCCGTCGATCACGAGGCGGATGGGGCGGATGCGGCGCGGCTCGCGACGAGCGAACCCTACAGCCTCGTCGTTCTGGACCTCGGCTTGCCGGGCCTGCCGGGTTTCGAGGTCCTCAAGGCCGTCCGGGCCGCGGGCTCGACCGTCCCGGTCATGGTGCTGACCGCGCGGGATGCCATCACCGATCGGGTCCGTGGCCTCGATCTCGGGGCGGACGATTATCTGCTGAAGCCCTTCGACCTCGCCGAGTTCGAGGCGCGGGTCCGGGCCCTGGTCCGTCGCGGGCAGGCCGTACCGAACCCGGTCCTGCGCTGCGGCACGCTGGAGCTCGACCGGGCCTCGGGGACCGTCACCCTCGACGGGACGCCGGTCGCGCTGCGGCGCCGGGAACTCGCCGTCCTGACCATCCTGATGACGCGGGCCGGGAAGCCCGTCCCAAAGGAGCGGCTGAGCGCGGAGATCTTCGGCTTCGACGAGGCGGTCGCACCGAACGCCCTCGAACTCTACGTCGCCCGTCTTCGGAAGAAGTTGCAGCCGCATGGCCCCGAGATCCGCACGATCCGCGGTCTCGGCTACCTGTTGATGCCGATGTGACGACGGCGCGGACGACCTCGCTTCGGCGGCGGCTCCTGGTCCGCATGCTGCTGCCGGTTCTGGCGCTCGCCCTGCTGCTCGGCTTCGCCGGCGCGCTCGTGATCCGCGACGTCGTGGAGACGACGCACGATCGCCTGCTCGACGGATCCGTCCTCGCCATCGCCGAGAGGCTGACGGTCGAGGACGGCGAGGTGTCGGTCGACCTTCCCCGCGTCGCCCTCGGGATGCTGGAAAGTCAGGCGCAGGACAGGATCTACTACAGCGTCACCTATCTCGGGACGCTGGTGACCGGCTACCGGGACCTCCCGATCCTGGACGTCGGCACCCTGGTGCCGGGCGTCACGACCCATCGCGACGGGGTCGTCCGCGGCGCGCGCGTCAGGATCGCCGCGCAGGCGAGGCGCGTCTACGGGCAGCCGAGCCCGGTCCTCGTTCAGGTCGCCGAGACGCGCGAAGCCCGCCAGACCCTGGAGCGGCGCCTGCTCGCCGGGCTCGCCTTCGCCGAGATCGGGCTGCTGGGCCTGATCGGAGCCCTGTCATGGTACAGCATCGACAGCGGCTTGAGGCCGCTGACCCGGCTGAGCGACGCGATCAGCCGACGCGCCGTCCCGGGCGCGATCAACCTGCAGCCGCTCGATGTCGCCGGGGTCCCCCGTGAGGCGATGGCTCCGGTTCTCGCCCTCAACACGCTGCTTCACCGCCTGGAGCAAGCGATCGCGGGGGAGCGCACCTTCACGTCCGACGCCTCCCATCAGCTGAGGACCCCGCTCGCCGTGCTCAGGATGCACGTGGAACTCCTCCGCCGGACCGCGCCCGGGGAGCCGGCCCACGCTGCGGCGGTCGACGATATCGACGGCGCCGCGCGGCGCCTGGAGCGGCTCCTGTCGCAACTGATCGCCCTCGCCCGCGCCGACGAGGGGCTGGGTGACACGCCCGCATCGGCGGCGATTACCGACCTGAACGACGTCGCGACCCGTGTCGTCACCGAGCAGGTGCCCAACGCCCTCACGCGGGCGACCGAGATCGTGCTCGACCGCCCGGACGGCGCCGTGCCGGTCATCGGCGATCCGTTCATCGTCGGCGAGATTCTCACCAATCTCGTGGACAACGCGATCCGCTACAACCGCGCCGGCGGAACCACCACCGTCCGGGTCAAGCGGACGGAATCCGGCGCATGCGTCGAGGTTGAGGACGAGGGCCCGGGCATCCCCCTCGATGAGCGCGAGAAGGTCTTCGAACGGTTCTACCGCGTCGCGTCCAGGGACGGTCCGGACGGCAGCGGTCTCGGGCTCGCGATCGTCCGGACGCTGGCGGATCGGATCGGCGGGGCGGTCACTCTCGTTTCCCGCGGAGATCGACCCGGACTGGTGGCGCAGGTCGATTTCCGTGTTCCCCACACCTCGTAACGCCCGGCGTCCCTGAGGCCTCAGGGTCCAGCTCGCGGCCGCTTTGCCCACCCCCGGGGCCGGCCGTTATCGGCCAGGTCCGGCCGGCGGCTTCGTGTGCGATCCGGTCGACCGCGGCGCAGGCAGGCGACCCGTCAGCGGGCAGGCCTGCGCCGGACGGCTCGCAGTCGTGCCGGCCTCAGCCCGCGGTCGCGGAACGGGCCTCGGGACGCGCGGATCGGATCGCGCACGCCCGCTCGGCGAGGATCCAAACATCCGTGGCCTGCCTCCGCCCCCTGACGGTCACAGGTGTGTGCCGGTGCAGGCCTCGGAGGCTGGATTCGCCCACCTCGGCGCGGATCCGCTCGATCAGGGCATGGCTGCTCACCAGCGACGTCTGGAGATCGCGGCTCAGCGCTTCGAGGCGGCTTGCCGTGTTCACCGTGTCCCCGAGCACCGCATATTCGAGCCGCCGCTCGTGCCCGATCGTACCCAGCACAACCGGCCCGAAATGCAGGCCGATCCCGATGCGAAGGACCGGCTCGCCCTGGGCACGACGCTCGATGTTCCACGCGTCGAGACGAGCCAGCATCTTGCGCGCGCAGGCGAGCGCGTTGGCGGCGTCGCGATGACCGGGCTTCGGGGTCCCGAAGGTCGCCATGACGCTGTCGCCCACGAACTTGTCGAGCGTTCCTCCCGCCTCGAAGACGCACTCCGCCATGCGCTCGTGAAAGCCGCGCAGCATCGCCATGACGGCCTGTGGCGCGCGTCCTTCGCACAGACCCGTGAATCCGATCACGTCGGCGAAGAGGATAGCCGCGTTCTGGATCCGAGCGGGGCCGAACGGCTCGTCGAGTTCGGCCAGTTCGTCAACGAGGTTGGCGGACACGTGCCGCGCAAGGTTATCGCGGGCCCGCTCGACCCGGGCCTGCGCCGCGACCAATTTCTGCGTGTGGTACACCACAGCCGCGTGGATTCCGGTGATCAGACAGGCTGTGAAGACGCTTGTCGCCCAAGCGGCGGCATCGACGAAGGCGGGCTCGAGGTAGTGCGCCAGCGCCGCCGGGCCGGGTCCTGGCAAGCCGAAACCGAGGCGGGTTTCCGGCTGGAGCACCACGATGCCGACCCCCACGCTCCAAGTCGTGACGACGATCAGCCCTGAGCCGAGCACGAGCCGCGGCGACAGCGTGAAGGTCGACCAAGCGACCAGCATCAGGAAAAACGGGAAGGCGGGCGGCCGGAGCTTCATCTGTATGGGCCAGAGTGGTGGATCGAGGGGGTTCGGGACGAGCAAGGTCGCCGTCAGCAGGGCGGCATTCGCCAGGACGAAGCCGAGGATCATGACCGACGGGAGGGGCCGCCGTGAGAGGCGCCGCCAGGCCAGCGCCAATGCGACGAAGGCGGCCACGAGACCGAGGTAGAAGACAGCCCCAGGCCAGGTATGGACCAGGGCGCACCAGACCGCGATGACGACGTAGGCCAGCGTGAGCGCGTGCGCGCCGAGCCGCCCGCTGCGCTGGCGCTCCTCGGCGAGCGCGGCGGCGATACGCCGGCCGAGGGCGCCGGTGGCCGGATCGCGCGTCCAGACCTTGCCGAGTGTCGCCGACCGGATCGGCCAGCGACTGAGACCTGTTTCCATGCTGCTTCCCGGGTTGCCGCCCAGGACTGACCGTGCTTGGCGCGCGCCCTCTGGACGCGATGACCGCCTCGCCTGTGACATCGAGGGGTGATGCGACACGGCCGGTCCCGTGTCGGCGAGCGCGCGGGGACCGTGCCCGGCCTGACGGACACCACCCGCCAGCGGATGTCACAAGGCTGTTCGCTACCGCGTCAGAGCATGCGCCGGCTTCGATTCCGGCGCGAGCAGACGAGAGACTACCATGAAGATCGTCGTCATCGGCGGGACCGGGCTGATCGGCCGCCAAGTCGTCGCACAGCTCCGCACCCTCGGCCACGATGCCGTGGCGGCTTCGCCCGCTTCGGGGGTGAACACGCTGACGGGAGAGGGGCTCGCCGCAGCCCTGCACGGCGCCGAGGCCGTGATCGACGTCGCCAACGCGCCGTCCTTCGAGGATGCGGCCGTGCTGGCCTTCTTCCAGACCTCGGGGCGCAATCTTCTGCGGGCTGAGGCGGAGGCTGGCATTCGCCACCATGTCGCTCTGTCGGTCGTCGGCACAGACAGACCGCGCCCGCCCGCCTACCTGCTGGCCAAGCTGGCGCAGGAGCAATTGATCGCGGCGGCGCGCATCCCCTACACGATCCTCCGCGCCACCCAGTTCTTCGAGTTCATGGGCGCCATCGCGGATGCGGGGACGCAGGGCGATCGTGTCCGCCTCTCGCCGGCAGCGATGCAGCCGATCGCCTCGCGCGACGTCGCACAGGCGCTCGCGGAGGCCGTGCTGTCCGAGCCGGTCAACGGCGTCGTCGAGATCGCCGGGCCGGAACGCGCATCCTTCGCCGAGTTCGTCGGCACGTGGCTCGGCCACCGCGACGATCCCCGTCGGATCGTGGTCGATCCGGAAGCGCCCTATTTTGGCGTCCCGATCACGGACGCGACGCTCACGCCGGGGGCGAACGCGCGCATCATGCCGACGCGGTTCGATGCTTGGCTGACCGCCGCGGCCTCCAACGGGAGGAATGCCTGATGCGCGCCTCACCGTCCTGCCTGGCCGTCGCGACGCTGTACGGCCTCATCCTCGCGACAAACGGCCTTCTCATGCTCGTCGCGCCGATGGCTTGGTACGACACGGTGCCCGGCGTGCCCACGACCGGCCCGTTCAACCAGCATTTCCTGCGCGACATCGGCCTGATCTTCGTGCTCCTTGGCGGTGCCGTGTGGGCTGGGGTCTTGAGGCCGGCGATGCGGATCGTTCTCTGGAGTGCCGTGACGCTCTGGCTCTGCGGCCACGCTCTCTTCCATGTCTGGGAGGTGCTGGTCGGGATCTGCGCGCCGTCCGCTCTGGCTCGCGACTTTCCGGCCGTGTCGCTGCCGGCGATCATCGCGGCCGCGCTCGTCGTCTGGGCGCGGCGCACGGCGGCGCTCCCCGAACAGCAACCTGTCCTGACGTGAGACCTGCGTGCGAGGGATCTTTCAACGGCATCAAGGTGCGTCCGCATGCTCTCGGGATCCGCAGACAAACCGGCCGCGCGCGACGATGCGCGAATCGCGGCGTTCGAGGCCCAAAGGCCGAGGTTGCTGCGCCTCGGCTATCGTATGCTCGGCTCGTTGAGCGAGGCCGAAGATATCGTTCAGGAAGCGTGGCTGCGCTGGTCAGGCGTTCAGGACCGCGTCGCGACGCCGAGCGCTTACCTCACACGGGTCGTGACGCGGTTGTGCCTCGACCACATGAAATCGGCGCGGGCCCGGCGCGAGACCTATGTCGGTGCCTGGCTTCCCGAACCACTGATAGGCGCGACCGAGCCAGACGAGACCGTCACGGACGATGTCACGCTCACGCTGATGCTGGCCCTCGAACGGCTGTCCCCGCTGGAACGGGCGGCCTTCCTCCTGCACGACGTGTTCGAGGTTGCGCTGCCCGAAGTGGCAGCGACGCTGGATCGCGCGCCGGCTGCCGTGCGTCAGCTCGCCGTGCGCGCCCGGAAGCATGTGGAATCCGGCCGTCCGAGATATCGCGTGGACGCGGCGGAGGCCGATCGGATCGCCCGCGCCTTCTTCGCCGCCTCCCGCGACGGCGACACGGCGGCGCTCGCATCGTTGCTCGCCACCGATGTCGAACTCCACTCGGACGGCGGTGGCCGCGTTCTCGCCTATCCCAATGTGATCTCCGGCCTCGATCGACTGCTTCGGCTTTTCGCAGGGCTCCACGGCAAGGCGTACTTCCAGCCCGTGCTTCTGCGCACCGCGATCGTCGACGGATTGCCGGGCTACATCAGCGCCGATCGCGGCGGTGTGCTGCAGACGACCGCCCTTGAGGTCCGCGACAGCCGCATCACCGCGATCTACATGGTCCGCAATCCCGATAAGCTTCGGCATGTCGCCGCTCTGCTCGGGGAATGATCCGGGCGCCGATCACACGACGGCCCTGACCGTGAATCCGGCTGCCGGTCCGGACGAGGACACGACGCGAGACGGAGCGGTTCGAAAGATGCCGCCCGCTCGATCAGCCGTCTTCGTAGGCGCTCATCCCCTTCTTCACGAGCTTGGCCGCCGCCTTCGCGTCAACCCGCGCCGTCACGCGAAACGCTTTCCCGTTGAGCTTGTTGTAGCGCTCGAAGAAGCCCTCGATCTCGTCGAGCAGGCGCGTGTCCACATCGCCGAGGTCCCGCACGTTCTCGAACGCGTGCCCCTTCACCGGCACGACCAGGAGCCGGTCGTTGCGCTCCCACGCGCCGTCCCTCTCCCGCTCCTCCGCCTCGATCGCACCGACGAGACGCGCCGTCACCTTGGTGCCGGCCGAGAGGGTCTCGTCCAGCAGCACGATGGCGTCGAGCGGGTCGCCGTCCTGGCCGAGCGTGGAGGGTATGAAGCCGAAGTCGATCGGGAAGGTCATGCCGTCCGGCAAGACGAACTTGAGTTCGAACGCGCCGATCTCGGGGTCGTAGGCGTACTTGCTGCGGCTGCCCTTCGGCGTCTCCGTGATGACGGCCAGGTCGCCCTGCTTGTCGTAGGTCTCGATGCGCTCGAGGGACGGGCGGTTCTTGGACATGACGCGTGACCTCGTGTGGAAGCGTTTCGGAAAACGGCGCTTGCGGAGCGTGGTTCAAGGCGCCGCACCGGAGACCGGGCGCCTACGGGACGAAGGCCATCGCGAGCGCCAGCGTCGCGAGGATCATCACACCCGTTGCCAGCCATCCGACAAGCCGCAGCGGACCGGCGATGACGAACTCACCCATGATCTTCGGTGTGGCCGCCATCACCATGAGCAGGACCATGATCGGCGCTGCGAGAACGCCGTTGACCACCGCGCTCCAGAACAGCGCGTCGATGGGGCTGATCGGCGAGAGCGTGACAGCCGCGCCCAGCAGCGTGGCCATCGTGAGCGCGGCGTAGAACGCTTTCGCCTCGACCGGCTGACGCTCCAGTCCGACAGGCCAGCGCCGCAACTCGCCCAGAGCGTAGGCGGCCGACCCTCCGAGCACGGGAATGGCCAGGAAGCCCGTGCCCACGATGCCGAGGGTGAACACCGCGAAGGCCGAATGGCCGACCACCGGCTCCAGTGCCTTGGCGGCATCGATCGAGGTCTGGATGTCGGTGAGGCCCTGCGCGTGCAGGGTGGCGGCCGTGGTCACCATGATGGCGAGGGCCACGAGGTTCGAGAAGCCCATGCCGAGCGCGGTGTCGAGACGGATCCGCGCGAGAGCCGCCGGGGCTTGATGCGGCGCGTGCTTGAGCGGGGCGCGCTTCGGGCTGACCTTCTGGTCCTCGACCTCCTGCGCCGCCTGCCAGAAGAACAGATACGGGCTGATCGTCGTCCCAAGCACCGCCACCACGGTGAGCCAGAACGTCCGATCCGCCTGGAAGCTCGGTACGACAAGCCCGTGAAGCGCCTTCTGCCAGGAGACATCCACGAGGAGCGCGGTGGCGAAGTAGGCGAACAGCGACAGGGTCAGCCACTTCAGCAGCGACACGTAATGGGTGTAGCGCAGGCCCATCTGCAGGGCGACGCAGACGCTTCCGAGCACGAGAACGAGCAAGACGCGCGGCGCACCGGATAGGAGGCTGAGCGCGTCAGCCATCGCGCCCAGGTCTGCGCCCAGGTTGATGATGTTGGCGATCAGCAGAAGCGGCAGGATGGCGAACGCCACCGCCGGCGGATAGTGCTTGCGCAGATTGCCCGCGATGCCGCGCCCGGTCGTGCGGCCGATCCGGGCACTGATCTCCTGGACCGCCCACATCAGCGGGTAGGTCAACAGCATCGTCCAGAGAATCGAGAAGCCGAACTCGGCGCCCGCCTGCGAATAGGTGGCGATCCCGCTCGGATCGTCGTCGGACGCTCCCGTGATCAGGCCAGGGCCGATCACCTTGAGAAGGCGTGGCTTCGTCGGGCCGACAGCCGCGCTGCGTTCCGCGGCACGCGCCGGCTCGTCGTGTCCGTCCGCATCCGGTGCGAGGCGCTTCCATCGACGCAGTAGCGCCGAACGGAAGCGCCTCGTGCGCGCCCTCTGCCGCGCAACATGGTCATGCATGCGCGACGCTGCCGTGGCCGCCTCGATCCTGGGAGACCGGCTCAGTCGCAATCCTCCCGGCGCACGGTCTTGGAGTCACCGAGGTCGTTTTCCTTATGCACGGTGGTGTGGCTGCACCCGCCGCGGCGCTCAACGGCGACGCCACGACGGTCCGGCCCGGTGGCCGCATCGCCGACGCCGGCGCCCACCGCGGCTCCGACCGGCCCGGCGACAGCGCCCCCCGTGGCGGCACCCGCCGCCGCGCCACCTTCGGCCGCCAGAGCGGCAGAACTCATCAGCGTCAGCACCGTAAGGATTGGAAGAACGCGCTTCATCGCTATGCTCCTCGGCAAGTCGGCCAAGGAACGGCCAGATGTGCGATCCCGTTCCGGACAGATAGACCGGCAGGGCCCGGGCAATATCGCGGATCTGCGCGCGTCAGGGCACCTGAAGATCGGTGGCCGGGCCGCTTCGCGGCGCATACGGCAGATGCATCCACGATGTTTCGGATCGCCGAGAGCGATCCGCCGCTGTTGAGGCAAGATGTGGCGGCGGCGATCATGCTCGTCTTGCCGATGCCGACCTGTGGGTCGCCGACGCGAGAACAGCAGGGCCGCCCACGCTAGACTGTGGGACTGCCCCGCGGGCCCGTTCGCCGCCCTGCCGCCGGCGAATTGCGGTCGTGATCAGGCGTCGGAAACCGCTGACGCAGGCGATGAGCGGTGCTGCGGGTTCGGATCGCGTACAGGACTTGGCTCCGCCGCCTCCGATCCCGGTGGCGCAGACGAGCAAAGCTCCCGCTCCCGCGCAGCGAGATCGGATCACCAGCCGGGGACATGCTGGCGAGCGCGACGGGAACGGGCGTGGCGGCAGGATGGTTGCGGGCGTCAGACCTGCGCGCACGCCGCCGTCTTTGTGGGACGCGGCGAGACGAACGGGATCCGAAATCAGAAAAAGGCTTGGCGCCGCAGCGTGGACGTTGCGGCAGACCTGTCGGAAGAGCCGGCCCGCTCAGCAAGACAACGCTGAGGTCTCGCGCGCCGACACTTCCCTTCCGCCTCGATCCGTGCAGGATGCGGGAGGCTCCGGACGATGATCTGTATGTGCCGGGGACCGAGCGCCGTGCGCGCCCGCCTGTGAGGGAGGGATACAAGCATGTCGGCCGCCGTGACCGTCGAAGACTTGGCCGCCGCCGGCCCGCGCGCCTACCGGGCCTTCGTGCTCGGTGTGGGCGAGGCCATCAGGTCCGCCATCGTCCTCGACGTGCAGACAGATGAGGAGGCGCGATCTGTCGCGGCGCGCCTCGCCAACGCGTTCGGCATCGATCTGTGGGAGCGCACCCGCTTTCTCGGCCGCTTCCCGCCGCTGACGGCAGTCCACGCGGTCTGAGAGACCCGCAAGGGCGCCGGAGGAATGCCGTGAGCACGCTCTCGCCCGTCATCACTCCTCCCGCAGCCTCCAAGCTGCCGGGGCCGAAAGGGCTGCCGCTTCTCGGCAGCCTTCTCGACCTGCGCCGGGACCCGCTCGGCTTCTTCGAGCATCTTGCGCACCGCTACGGCGACACGGTCGCATTCCGCATAGGACCACGCCGCGCCCTGTTCCTGAATGACCCGGGCCTGATCGAGCGCATCCTCGTCGCCGAGCATCGCGATTTCCCGAAGATCAGCTTCATCTGGCGGCAGTTCACGGCGGTCTTCGGCCAAGGACTGGTGACCAGCCACGGCGGGCTCTGGCAGCGCCAGCGGCGCCTGTGCGCCCCGGCCTTCACCCCCGTGCGGCTGGCGGCTTATGCCGAGGTGATCGTGCGGGCGACGGAACGAACGCTGGACGGCTGGCAGGTCGGCGAGATCCGCGACCTGCACGCCGATATCATGGCGCTCACCCTGCGCATCGTGGCCGAGACGCTGTTCGGCGTCGGCATCGAGGACGACATTGCCCGCATCGAGGCCGCCATTCACGACCTCAACCGCGAGATGGCCGCGCGCATGGTCCGGCCCGTGCTCATCCCCGATGCCGTGCCGCTCCCCGGACATGTCCGCTACCGGCGCGGCTTGGCCTGCATCGAAGACGTGGCGACCCGCATCATCCGGCAGCGGCGAACCGCCCCGTCCACGGGGCACAACCTCCTCGACGCGCTGATGGAAGCGCGGGATGAGACCGGCGCCCCGATGTCGGATCACCAGCTTCGCGACGAGGCGGTCACCTTCCTGCTCGCGGGACACGAGACGACGGCCCTGGCGCTGACCTGGGCGCTGGACCTGCTTGGGCAGCATCCCGAGGTGCGCGCCGCGCTCGCCGCGGAAGCCGTCGCCGTGCTGGGTGAGCGACCGGCCACCTTCGAGGACCTGCCGCGCCTCGCCCGCGCCGAGCAGGTCGTGAACGAGAGCCTGCGGCTGTACCCACCCGCTTGGCTCATCGGGCGGGAGGCGGGGCGGGACTGCGAGATCGGAGGCCATCCGGTTCCAGCCGGGACGCCGCTGTACACGTCTCCCTGGGTGCTGCACCGCGACCCGCGCTTCTGGTCCGAGCCCCTGTCGTTTCGGCCGGACCGTTGGGCGGAGTATTCGGACCGGAGACGGCCGCGCTTCGCCTACATGCCGTTCGGCGGCGGTCCACGGATCTGCGTCGCGCAGCGCTTCGCGGTGATGGAGGCGGTGCTGATCCTGGCCTCGATGGCGCGCCGCTACAGTCTTGTTCCCGTTCAGCAGGGGCCGGTCGCGCCTTTCCCGTCGATCACGCTGCGTCCCGCGGCCCCGGTGCGGTTCCGCGTTCATGCGCGGTGACGGGTGCCCGGCCCGGATCGACGTCGCCGCACGGGAAGCGCAGAGCTTCGAAATTTGCGCGCAGAAAATATAATCCGCCACTGAACCCAGCCGGATTGTCGCAGTTGGTAACTTAAGTGAGAGCCGGATCTCCACCCGGTCTCACGAACGCCGCGGCCGCTTGCAGCGGCTCCGCAACATTGGGTGAGGCGTCTGGTGCTTGATTGCGCGCATGCCAGCCCCGCGAGTTGAGCCAAGTCATCCGCCTGCTCCTTCACCCCGAGCATGGCTGTCCAAACAACCCCTTTGTCGAGGACGCACCGACCGCCGGGGAGGCGGGCTCGGCGGGTCCGCTTGTACGGAGATGCTGATGGGGCAGGCACTGATGTCGGCGCGCACCGCCCTCGTTGTCGAAGATGATCGCGGCGTTCGCGATCTCGCTGCGGCTATCCTGGAAGAGACGGACCTCAGAGTGGTCGAGGCCGAGAGCGGAGAGCAGGCTCTCTATCACCTGAAGCAGCATGCTGAAGAGGTGGCGCTGATCTTCGCCGATGTGCACATCCCCTGCCTGCTCGACGGCGTGGACCTCGCGCGAGCGGTTCACACGCGATGGCCCTGGATCAAGATCGTGGTGACGTCGGGCGCCCCGGGTGATCGCCTGGCGCATCTTCCTTCTTCGGCGACGTTTCTTCCGAAGCCCTGGCGTGCCCTGGACGTGCTGGTTGCGGCAGAACAGGCGTGTGATCAAGTCGTCACCCAGTAGGAACGGTGACGACTTTTCTCAACGCTGAGACTGCACCGAACCGCGCATGCGGCTTCAGGATCATCCTGCGACCCTCGTGAGGGCGCATGATCGCGTCGCGCAACGCGATCTGAGGCCACTTGAACTGCGGCTCAGCCTTCGTCGGGCCGGCCGCGGGGGCCGTCCGGAACCGGAGGTCCGCTCCGGATCGCGTGCAGACCTACTCACGGCCTGTGCGCCAATGGGAGCATCACAGGCCGCACTGACGCACGATGGCGTACCGTGAGCCCATGCGGGGCCACCGAAGGAGGCGCGCCGCTTGTCCGGATCGCGATCGAGAACAGAGACTGTTCTACACTCCGTCTTCCCGAAGTCCGCAACACATCGAAAGCGGCTGTGTCTGCCGGTTCACCGAAGACATTCGCCTTCCGAAATCGGCTTGAGGTGGATCAAAGCCCGGCGGACGCGGCCACCGCACCATGGAACGGGTCGCTCTTCTACGTCGGGAGAAGGTCTCGTGCGTTACGCTAGCATCATGGTCGCGGCTGACGACGGGCTCCACGCGACGGCGCGAATCCGTCTTGCCGCAGAGTTCGCGCACCGGCTTGGGGCACGGCTCATCGGCGTGGCCGCCTGCATGCCGGAGTATCCGCAGGGTTTCGGGGAGACCATCGTCCCCGCAGGCTACGGGGTCGAGGAGATCCGCCAAGCGGCCCTCGCCAAGCTCCTCGAGCTCGAGCAGGCCTTCCGCCAGACCGCGTGCGCCGACGACCGTGTCGAGTGGCGCGCGGACCTCGACCATCCCGTGCAGTTCCTGGAGCGGCAGGCGCGGGCGGCGGACCTCGTCGTGGTGGGCCGTTATGCGGGTAACGAGGGCGTGTCCCAGGCCATGGCGGTCGAACTCGGTGACGCGCTGATGGGCCTGGGCCGCCCTGTCCTGGTGGTCCCGCCCGGCGTCGCGCATCTGGAGGCGAGGCGCATCCTCGTCGGCTGGAAGAACACGCCCCGGACGCGCAGGGCCGTGTCGGACGCCCTGCCGCTGCTCAGGCGTGCGGAGACTGTCCAAGTGCTGCAGGTGGCCGACCACACCGACCGGTCCGAGATCGAGGACGTCGCCCAGTACCTCTCGCTGCACGAGGTGAACGCGACCACGCGCCTGTCCGAAGTGTCGAGCCGGACCGTCGCCGAGGAACTGCAGAAGGCGGCGGTGGAGGCCGAGGCGGATCTGATCGTGACCGGAGCCTACGGCTACAGCCGCCTGCGGGAGTGGTTCTTCGGCGGGGTGACGCGCAACCTCTTGGCCGAGGCGTCGGTCTGCTGCCTGATGAGCCACTGAGCGGAGCGCATGCCGATGGCCGATCCAGGCAATCCGCGCGACCCTGATCCGGGTTTCCCGCCCCCGTCTCCCGTGCACCCGCCGGAGCCGGAGCAGAACCCGCTCCCGGAGCCGATCGGCGTGCCGCCCTCGGAACCGGACGACATACCGCCGATGAATGAGCCTCTCGGCTTTCCGGGCGGGATGCCGCCCGAGATCGTGTCCTGACCGACCGCAGGTATGCGCGTCCCGGCTTTCTGCCGGATACGCAAGATCTACAGTTCACCTTCGCACGAGAGACCGTCAGGCCTCCGTCGAGCACCGCTGCCGCGGCCGCTCAACGGGCGCCGGACTGGAATTGCTGGTTCGTGAACGGCAGGTTGGTCGGGGTCTGGATACGGATGAACGCGACACCGCCGGCCGCATGGCAGGCGTTGCATGCCGTCGTCAGATCGGTGAAGGCGGATTGAAGACCCGATGAGTCTTTCCGCTTGGCCGCATCCTTCATGCGGGCGATGATCCGGCCTGCGCTCGTGACGCGTTCGACCGGAATATCCCTGTACAGCATGGCCGCAGCGGTGAGGTCGTCCGCGATGTGATCGAGTTCGTAATCGGCCAAGGCCCAGTCCTGCGCACGTCCCGCGAACCAGATCTTGGCATGCCGGACCTGGATCAGCAGCATTATGTTCCCGAGGCTCAACTGGGAGTAGTTGGGCGGCGATGCGGAAGAAAGCTGCGCGAACGGGGAGGGCTGGCTCTCGGCGACGGGGCAGAGGACGACGCTGCAGAGAAAGACGGCGGTGGCTCGCTTCATGACGAC
>CAXDNE010000119.1:0-20188 GCA_963990595.1 uncultured Methylobacterium sp. | reverse complement strand
GCCTTCAGGCAGGCTTCGGTGGCGCTGTCCGAGCGGCCGCCGCAGCGCATCCCCGTAGCCGTCCCGACGTACGCGCCATGGGTCGCCACCAGCGGCGCAGGCGGGAATGCGATCGGAAGCGGCGCCGGGTCGGCCAGCTACGGCAACGGCTACAACAACGTCGCTCCGAAAATGCGCGCGGCGGTGGGCGCCAGCGACTGGTGCCACCGCGGCGGCCGCTCGGACAGCGCCACCGAAGCCTGCCTGAAGGCCGTCGGGTCCCGGTGAACGGATCCGGTGCCGGCTTCGGCCGGCCCGGATCGTACAGGCGCCACGGGAGCCACCGGCCGGGGGCGGGAAACCGCTCCCGGCCGTTCCATGACGGCACCCGTTCTTCGCGGTTCGTTCACCTCAAAGGAACAAGTCCGGGCTGCGTCGGCCTCGGGACTGTGCAGGGCGCGCGGCCGACGATTGCCGCCGCGGGGCCGGCGGCTATCGTGCCGGTGTTCCCCCGGAATCCACGAACATGCCGATCTCGCCCCTGCAGTCGATCGTCCCCGCACTCGCCGCCGCGGTCCTTCTCGGTTCGGCGGCCTCCGCCGGTCCGCTTCCCGCACCGGTCCGGAAGTCCATCGAGGATGCGTCCGCGAACTGCCGTCCCCAGAAGGTCACGCTCGAGAAGGGGTTCGTGACCACCAGGGACGTGAACGGCGACGGCATCCCCGACTACGTCGTCAACTACGAGGCCTTCCGCTGCGGGGAGAGCTTCACGTTCTACTGCGGCTCCGCCGGCTGCCTGACCCAGGTCTTCGCCTCTGCCGGCGGCAGGTTCGTGAAGGTGCTCGACGAAAACGTCCTGAAGCTCGAATTCAAGAACGTGAACGGACGTCCCGCCATGCTGCTCGGCCTGCACGGGTCCGCCTGCGGGAAGGTCGGCATGGAGGCGTGCGGCACGACGCGCTACTGGACCGGCTCGAAGTTCACCGCAGCGCGCTGAGATGCCGGCCCCGCCGCCCGATCCGATCACGGGCTGGCGGGTCGGGTCGATCATCTCACGGTAGGCCGGTACGCGACTTGGCCCGAACCCGAGAATAGGCGCCCCGCCTTTCCGCCGCGTGTAGCGGGATTCCGATCGCCGTTCCGATACGGGACGAAGGGCATTGCCGAATGTTCCCGGCTCCGCTTGCCGGTATAAACAAACCCATGATAGTGCCTCCGTACCGTCGCGGACATTGGAACTGAGATTTGCGACCGTCTCCCATGCCCTCGGAGAGGCTTTCGCCGGCGCTGGAAGCCTCGGGCTTTCTCGGTACGTGGACCTTGGATGCGGCATCGGGCCTGGTCATCCTGGACGGGGAGGCGGCCGAGCTTCTGGCCGGATCGGCGGAATTCGCGGGCCGTCCGCTCGATCTCGATACCGCGACGTCCCGCCTCCATCCGGACGACCGCGCGCGGGTCCTCGGCGCATTCAGCGAACAGAGACGTCGCGGGGGCACCAACGCGCTGGAGTACCGGGTGCTGTCTCCGGGCGGCACCGTCCGCCGCGTCCTCGACAGGGGTCGCATCGACCACGGTCCGGGAGACGTCACGCACGGCCGCGGCGTGCTCATCGACGTCACGGAGAACCGTCCGGTCGAGGGGGCGCCAAGCCTGCTGGAGACGGCCGTCGACCATCTGCTGATCGCCCGCAGATCCCTGGTCGGTGCCGAAACCCCGCCCGCCACCAGGGTGCTGCTGGACGCCCTCCTGCTCGACCTCGGCCGCGAACTCGCGCGCCGGATGGACACGGCGTCCGAGCGGCGCCGGTCCTGAGGATCAGCCGCGTCGCCGCCCCAGGCCGGGGATGAGGCGCAGCAGCGCGCCGCCCACGGTCCCGGTGCCGCCTTCGACCGGATCCGCCTCCTCGTCCTGCGGGTCCCCGTCGCCCTGGGCGGCATCCCCGTCCCGAGGTCCGGCCTCGACGGCCTTCAGGACCTCCATCATCATCGGGGGCCAGGGAACGCCGCGCTCCTCCATCAGGACGGCGGCGTCGACCAGAGCACGCACCTGATCGGCGGGCATTTCCCCACGGACGATCTGCGAGTCCAGGAGACGGTCCGCCAGGGTCCCCGCCAGATGCACGACTTCGGACATCCGATCCGATCCCGTGGTCGCGTCGGACATGACCTCCTCCCGTCTCAAGTGGTTGCAGTATTCGGATCAGATCTCGGCGGGATTTTCCATCCGTACTTCAGATGGAACTGTGGACCAGCTCTCGTTCGAGCCGTCGATCAGGACCTGCGACCTTCACGGACGTGGATCGCGTGCCGTGCCCGCCGTCGTCCCTTGCCCCTTGCGACGGCAGCGGCTCCACTCCGGCATCCCGGACGAGGACCGAACATGCCGGCAAGGCACGCGATCGAATTGAAGGAGACGGCGCTGCTGACCAGCGTCGTCGAGCGGACCCACGACGCGATCGGCGCACCGCTGCACGAGGGCCGTCCCATGCGCCGTGCGCTGGAGCGTCGCTTCGCGATGGCCCGCGGTACGGTGAACGGCAGGCCGTTCCTGGCCCAGGTCGTCGACGATCCGACGGCCACGATGAAGAACTACTGGGTCCGGGGGCATCTCACGGGCGACAACGAGGAGCTCGCGGTCAAGCGCGCGCTCGCGTCCGTGACCGATGGCAGCATCGATGTCGGAGCCGACCGGGCGGACGTCGCCGCGGCCGAATGGGCCCTCTACCGGCGCATGGTCGAGGACAGTCAGACCTGGCTGCGGGTCGAATCCGGTCTGAACGCCGCGGTCAGGCGGCTGGGGGCGAAATGGGACGGCGGGATCGTCTCCTGGTTCGTGATGACGGGCGTCGATCTCGCACCCTTCGAGGAACTCGGCTGCACGGTACGAGCCCGTCCGGAATGGCGCCGGCTGGATGGCGGCGACCGGATCGCTCGAGGCCAAGCGGTGCAGCTGGGTGCGCGCCGTCTGACCGACGGCCTGCACATCGACGTCGGCACGGCCGACGCGGAGACGCTGCGGCACATCCGCGAGGACCTCGGCATCCGCCTCATGGAATCGCTCGACGAGTACTGGGCCTGGAAGGTCACGCGGGACATCAACGACGAGCCGGCCGCGGACGAGTTTCCGGAGTGGATGCCTCCCGGCGCCGCCGCGACCGTCTTCGCTCCCTGATCGCCGGATCAGATGTCCCGAACGTCCGGGCGATCGCTCTCCGGGGCGACGCCCGGTCCGCGCCCGACGAAGCCCACCTGGAAGCCGTAGGCCCTGCCGATGCGCTCGAGCGTCTCCATCGTCGGGTTGGCTTCCCCCCGCTCGATCTCGGCCCACTGTCGGACCGTCATCCTCAACATCCGGGCGAAGTCCGCCTGGGTCAGCCCGAGGGCCGTCCTCATGTCCTTGAACCCCTCGGGCAGGCGAAGCTGACCGGCATGGGCTCTCTCGGAGAGCGCGTGACGCCTCTCCCGGATCTTCTCCCGCGGCGGGCGCTTCCGTGCCATCACCGGCCTCCGGGCATGGATCTCGGACGCTCGAGGGCGGCGATGCCGTCGGCCACATCCCTGCTCTGACGGCTGATGGCCGTCTCGATCACCTTCACCGGTACTCCGTGCTCCGCCGCCAGTTCGGGAAGCCTCCGGAACAGGTCGAGCTTCGACACCAGCAGGTCCTCGATCGGACCCGCGTCGAGCGGCCCGGCAGCTGCCGCGCAGACGGCCCTCCAGTCCGGATCGTGATCGCTGCCCACGGAGCGCATGCATGCCCACTTCGTGGGACGTCCGCGATCCGCCGGGGCCAGGCGCATCGGGGCGAAGTCGAACAGAGGCGACAGCCGGATCCCGCCCGGTCCGCCTTTGCTCAAGGCGGTGTTCCGCCCGTGGTTGTCGGGATTTCCCATCGCGAGGTTCAGCGCGTCGCGGAGCACGTACTCGGCGACGTCGGATTCGGGATCGCCGGAGACGCCGCGAAGCATCTCGAGGTAGGTCTCGTGTGCCTCCGTGTGCCCGAAGGCGGCGATGCCGATCGCGGAGACGACGCTTTCCTGTCCGAAACGGAAGACGCTCCCGGGGCCGGGGAGCCTGTCAAAGCGGGGGATGACCAGGGAAGCGTGTCCGTAGGTCGGCACCGCGTGCACTCGGATCCCGAAGGCGGCTGCGATGCCGACGTAGGCGGCCTCCGATTCCAGGATCAGCCGGTCGCTCTCCTCGTTGCTCCGGAGCAGCTTGACCAGAACATGCTCGACGGCTTCTTCGTCCGGGACGACGGGGTCCGGGTACCAGAGCCCATCCGTGGCCCTGGTCATCGTGATCTTCGGCCATTCGCCCTGGTGTCCGGACGAGCCCGACGCCACCAGCGCATACATGTCCGCCACCTCCTGGAAGCGCTCCGACCGGTGGAGCATCTCGTCCATCGTGACGCCCGGCACGGAAGCCCATTCGTTCAGCCGATCGCGCTCGGCCTCGTAGGCCTCCTTGATCCGGAGATTGCCGAAGGGGGCACCGGCCGCCCGCAGGAGCAGCGGCAGCTCGGAGGCGGCCGCATCCGCGTCGATGCCCATCGCCTCCGACAGCCGCCTGCGGGCATGTCCCTGGGGCATGAGATCGAGCAGAAAGGGCGGCCACGTCCGGTAGTTGCGGATCTCGAGGTCGATCGGAGCCAGCACCGAGATCGCCCGCTCGTCATGGACCGCGACGCCGTCGGCAATGCTCTCGGCGCCATGATCGAGGAAGTAGGCGTCGTCGTACGTCGCCGTCGTCGCCCCGCGGACCCCCCGTGAGGGATCCTTGATCTCGACGACCGCCGCATCGTGCCATGCGCCGCCGTGATGAAGCTGAAGCGTCAGATCCATTCGACCCATCCTGATGGGCGATATTGCGCCGGAACGACCGAATTACAACCCACTGTAATGGGTTCAACCAGACCGCGGTTTCAACGAGAGACGTCGTTCGTCCGGGCAGCTGCGGAGCCGGACTGCGGTGGGCCCCTACGCCCCGAAAGGCGCGACAGACGGTAGCCAGCGCGGCGCGGCGCTCGCACCCGACGAGGCCGAAACCATGCCCAATGCCGGCATCCCCGTCCGGAAACGGTTCGGGACGCCGCCCGTCAACGCCGTCGGTTCACCCTGGCCGGCAGCGTCGCCGCCAGACATCGTCGGACGAGGCCGGGCGTCACGCAGAACGCCAGCGGAGACTTTCCGTCGAGCGCCGGATGCCCGCACTTCAGGTAGAGGTCGAGCTGCCCGGCGGGGACGATCCTGGCCGCCTCCCTGCGCAGCACCTTGCGCGCCTCGTCGGCTTCCACGGCCGCCCGTTCCTCCAGCGCGCTCGCCCGCGCCAGCTGCCGGGCCGCATCGACGGCGGCCATCAGGCCGTCATCTCCGGAACGGGCGGCCGCGGTGGGAGATGCGCCCCTCAACAGTCGGTTGCCGGTCGCGGCCCAGGCCACGACGTCCGGTCCCAGCTGCTCGCCGGCCTGCGACATGAGCCGTTCCACCCGGGCATCGGCCTCGGCCTCCACGCGTGCGTCCGCCTCGCGCCGCCGCTGCTCGGCCTTGCGCCGTTCCACCTCCGCCTTGCGCGCCGCGACGCCGTCCAGCGGCAGGCCGAGCCGTTCGTCCGGCAGCGTCCGCCCATACCGGACGTCCATGGATATCTGGTCCAGCCGACCCTTGATCGACGCGTAGTCGCCGTCCCCGAAGCCGAGTGCCTGCCGGATCGTATGGTCCCGGCCCGGCAGTGGAGCGTCGAGCCACGATTCGAACGAGAAGCCGGCCGCCTCGTCCGGAGGTATCCCGGCAAGGATCGCCGAGACGATCCTCCCGATCTCCGCCCTGCGCTGCGCCGGGAGAAGTCGGCGCCGGAGCGCCTCGTCCGCCTTCGCGATCGCGACCCCGCGCAGCTGCCAAACGTCCTCCCTCATCGGCGACAGGATGCCGAGCAGCGTCAAGGCCGAGACCCAGGCGCGGATCGCCTCTCCCGGGGTGCCGAAGCGCTGGTCGGCACCCTTCGCGGCCGCCACCTCGGCATCGCCGAGTCGGGCGAAGCGTGCTCGGAGAAGACCCTGCCGCCGGAGGCGTCCCAGACCTCGCCCCACGTCGAAGGTCCACGTTCCCTGCAGACGATGCGCCTCGAAGATGCCGGTCAACAGCATCGCCTGCCAATCTCCGGGCGCGACCGTGAAGCAACCCTGTCCTCGGACCTCGAGGCCGACGGCCGGACCGAAGCCGTCCTGCCCGATCGTCGTGAAGGCCGGATCCGCCGGCTTCATCCCGCGGACCTCGTCGAGGGCCGAGGCGTAGGCCGCCGCCAGATCGCGCCCCCGGCAGGCGAGCGCGTCGGCGCGGGCCCGGCGGCGCCGTTCGAGTTCCGCCCTGCCCTCGGCCAGCAGGGGGTTGTGAAGCCAGATCCTCGGCGCGGACCCCAGGATGGCGGCCTCGAGATCTGACCGGCCTGCATCGCGCGGAACCTTCGACAGGTCGATCTCGACGGCCGCGACGTCGAGATCCCGGATCCGCTCGATCTTGGCGGGCTCGCAGGCGTGGGTGACGGCGAACTCCACAAGCAGGTCGCGATCTCCGCGCCGGACGATCACGTCCGGAACGATGTCGCCGAGCCGCCGCTCGAGGATCGCCGCGTCGAAGACATGCACGCCGCCGCCGTAGCGGATCCACCTGTCGCCGCCCTCCTCGAGCTTCAGCGCAGGCAGGGTCAGCTGCAGGCGACGTCCGAGGACCTCCTTGGCGAACTTGTGCAGAGCCGTCTCCGGCCCGGTGCGGCAGGGGCTGCCGTCGGCCGAGCCGGCGTGTGCGAAGTGGTGGTCGTTCACGCGTCCCTTGCGGGCGACGAGAGGGGCCGCGCATCCGGGACATACGCAGAGGCAGGCGCGGCCTGACGGAACCTCCGAGATGTGCACGATCGAGCCGTCGTCGCGTTCGCCCAGGACGAGGCTTTCGGCACCGTCGCGGCAGGCGAAGACGGACAGCGGCGCCGGGGCGGCCTCGGGTCTGGTCGGCATCTCGTCCACGGCGCGATGGTCGCCCGGCGGCCCGGGAGAAGGCAAGTCCCGTGGACCGTCGGCGGCCGCGGTGGAATCCGCATGCGGATTTCGGCGATCGCTAGAATTGTCCGCTTCCCGTTCACCCGCCTCCAAAGGGGTGGTTGGCATCCGTGATCCATGCCTTTCAGTCTCTCCGGTCGCCGCACCTTCGGCGTCGCCTGCGCATTCCTTGGACTCGTCGCGATGATGACGTCGCAGCGGCCGAGCCTTTCCGAGATCGGCATCGGACTGGGTGCCCTCGCGATCTTCTGCCTGACGTGGTTCCCAGGCGGGAGCGCTTCGGCGTCGCCCGTTCCTTCGACGGTGCCGAAGGCGGACGATCGGGCGCCTACGCTGGACGAGGTCGTCGCGGAGGCTCACCGGATCCGGACCGGTGGTCCAGGCGCCCGGAACCACCCCGCCCTCGATACGGCCGTCCGGCGGGCCGCCTAGGCGCCCGCCGAAGGAACCGCAAGTGCGGCGACGAGCCCTCCGGATATGCACCGAAATGTCGCCGGCGCCGGGAGCGATCCCACTCCGGGCGACTTGATGTTCCATGTCCCCGTCGACCTCAAACACCCCGTACGCACTGGTCGTCGACGACGACGCCCACGTGAGGATGCTCGCGTGCGACATCCTTGAGGACGCCGGCTTCCGCACCCTGGACGCCGCGACCGGCGACGACGCCATGGAGGTCCTGCGGGAGCACGGCGACGAGATCGTCCTGTTGTTCAGCGACGTCGAGATGCCGGGGCGCCTCGACGGCTTCGCTCTGGCTCGCGAGACGGCGCGGCTGTGGCCCGGGATCTCGATCGTGGTGGCTTCCGGTCGGCGCTCTCCCGAGCCCGGCGAGATGCCGGAGCATGCCCGGTTCCTGTCGAAGCCGTTCAGCGCGCAGATGGTCTACGACCACCTCAAGGAGATCCTGCCGGACGGGCGCAAGCCGGAGCCGCTCCGGTCCTGACGCCGGGGGAGGGCGCCCGCGATCAGAACGGCGGCCTGGAGGGGTCGTCGATCGTCAGCACGACTCCCGACGTGTAGCCGGACCGCGGAGAGGCGAGGAACGCCACCGCGGCGGCGATCTCCTCGGGCTGGGCCGCACGGCCGAACGCGTTGTCCTTGAACGCCTCCTGCCAGCGCTCCGCATCGCCCGTCGTCCGCTCGGCCTTGGCGCGCAGCAGCATCTCGATCCGGTCCGTCGCGACCGGCCCGGGATTGATCCCGACCACCCGCACGCCGTCGCGCGGCGAACGGGCCCCCAGGGCGCGCGTGAAAGCCATCAATGCGGCGTTGCCGGTGCTGCCTGCGATGTAGTTGGGCTCCGGGCGCTCGCCGGCGGATCCGATGACGTTGACGACGACCCCGCCGCGCTCCTTCAGCCGCGGATACAGGGCCCGCGTCAGGTCGATGTAGCCGAAGACCTTGAGATCCCAGGCGGATCGCCACGTGCCCGCCTCGACGGAGAGGAGGTCGCCCGGAGGGATGGCGCCGGCGTTGTTCACCAGGATGTCGATCGGGCCCGCTTCGGCCGCCACCTGCGCGAGATCCTCGGGCCGCGAGAGGTCCGCCGGGATCGTGCGCACGTCGACGCCGTGCGCCGCCTGTGCCCGGGCAGCCGCTTCGAGGGAGGCCGCGTCGCGCGCGACCAGCACGAGATCGCAGCCCTCCTCCGCGAGCATCGAGGCGCAGGCGAGGCCTATGCCCTTCGAACCGCCGGTGACCAGGGCGCGCTTGCCTCTGAGATGCAGGTCCATGCCGACAAGTCCCGATCCGCGGAGATGCGCTCGCCTGTATAGCAGGCGCCCGACGGGGCGGAACCTCGTGCCTGTTCCCTGAGGCGGCGCGTTAGCGGACCCACGGAACCGTTGGTGGCTTCACGTGCGGGATCGAGTCGAAGGGGATCGGCGGAGGCGCCGGTGCGGGACGCACGGCTGCGGCCGATGCGGGACGCGAGACGGAGGCGACGGCGGAGTTCGGAGAGCCGCCCACGAGCAGGTAAGCGCAGGCCGCGTAGACCGCCAGGGATCCGGCGGCCGCGAAGATCGGGGTCCGTCCCTGGCTCGGCAGCCGCTCGGCGTCCGTCTCCAGGACGGTCCGCACCGCGGACCGTCCGGCAAGGCCTGCAAGAAGCCAAGTGATCCCGAGCGAGACCGCGAGGAACAGTCCGCCGACGAGGGCGGCGCCTGTGGCCGCATCCGCTTGGTGTTGGTTCGGGTTGAAGCTCGCGAGGAGCATCCGGATCTGACCGGATGCCAGCGCCACCAAGGCGCCCACGGTCAACGCGACGGCAGCATAGCCCCAGACGCTTCTGATCGTCGATCTCGCGATCGCGTCCCTCTTGGACTCCAGGGTTCGGCGCACCCCTTCGATGAAGGGCACGGATACCGCGTTCTCGAAGGAAGCGGCCAGGACTTCGTCCGGCCGGTTTCGATGAAGCACCACGCTGCGGATGGCGTCCAGCACCCGAACGTTCCGGGACAGCGAGAAGGCGTCGGCGGCCTTC
This sequence comes from uncultured Methylobacterium sp., assembly GCA_963990595.1. Lineage (GTDB taxonomy): Bacteria > Pseudomonadota > Alphaproteobacteria > Rhizobiales > Beijerinckiaceae > Methylobacterium. Next base: position 10,677 of record CAXDNE010000119.1, on the reverse strand, counting down.
GCGTTCTTGAGGATGTATGACCCCTGGTTCATCAGATCGTCGAGGAAGTGGGGCAACCGCCACATGCGGTCGCTGCGGCCGACGTATCGCGCCTGATAGTCCTTCCCCTTGATCCGGAACTTCTGACCGAGGACCGGCACCTTCACATCCCAGCCGACGCCGACGCCTCCGGCATGACGGGACACGTGGGGCGGCGATACGAAGCCGGCCTCCGCAAGCCAGGCATGACCGGACTTGGTCAGGGCCTTCGTCCAACTCTCGTCCTGGCCCGCGGGAGTGTGGACCTCGTAGACGACGTCGGCATGGATGTGGCCGGTATGTATGGTGGTGAAGATCCCCGTCTGGCCGCACGGCTGGCAGGCGACGGTCTGCAGGGTTCCGCACGTCACGCAGGCCCTCTTGCCGCTGCCGTTGCACACGCCGCAGGGATAGGTCCGGCCCGAGGCGTGGTACGTGCCCGAGCCGTAGCAGCCGGTGCAGGTCACCTGACCCCAAACGCAATTGGTGCAACGCACCCGCGTGCGACCGTTGCAGGCGTCGCATTGCTCTTCCGACGCGTATTCGACCGGTACCGCACCCAGGGAGATCTCCTTGCCCGCCGCGAAGCCCTTGGCGGGCGACGCCGTGAACATGGCCACGAGGGTCTCGACGTGCGCAGGCTTCGCGGCGAAGCTGTCGAAGCCGCTACGGGCGACTGCCGCCAGATCGGCAGGGTGGACGTACTCGATGTTGCCACGGGCCCTACCCGCGAAACGCCGCCATTGCGACTTCCAGCTGACGCTCGCCTTGGCTGCGATCCAGATGCCCTGCATGTGCTGGGTCCGGTTCAGCGTCTCGAAATCGTCCTTGGAGGCGCAGTTCCCGTCGAGAGCCGCCTTCAGTCTCTCCGTCACCCGAGCATGAGAGGCTGCGAAGTCGAAGAGCTGGTCGGCCGAGCTGCCGGACGCGGGGAGTTTGGGTGCGGGTGAGGCCGACATGGACTGCCCTGTGGAGATGACGCTTCCACAGTAGGGGCCGACCCTTGAGATTTAATGGCCAAGCTTTGCTTCGAAGCAACGCATCCTGGATACCGGTCGTTCACCTAGAAGGACCGGTATCCAGGTCCGGGCGGGCGGCGAGCATTGCCGAAGGGACGTCATCCTCACACGTCCAGGGCGGCGCAGCTCTTCGCCCGAGGAGCCTACGGCTTCGGGGCGTCCGCCCTCGAGGGTTTGGCCGAGTAGGACTGGGCCAGCATCAGGATGTTCTTCCGGTAGTGGGCGTCGGAGATCGAGGAGAAGGCCAGCACCATCTGCGCGACCTCGAACTCCGAGGGCTTGGTCACGGGGCGATCGTCCGCGGGGGCGAGCATGACCTCGGGCGCGATGCCGAGAGCTTCGGCGATCTCGGCCACGAGCTTCGCCGCCCCGGCTCCGGTCGTGATGCAGCTCGGCGCTTCCGTGGGTTTGCTGTTCATGCCTTCGGGTGTCCGATCATGTTGCTGATGCCCGGCCGTGTGGCCGTCGGGACTGCGTTTCCGGGGCCGACGCACCGTCGGCCGTTTCGCTTCAGTGCCGTCCGCCGTCCGCCGCCGGGGCGGTCCGCTCCATGGAGGCACGCCCGATCGGTCGGCCGACGAGCCCCTCGCGGCGGATCGAAGCGAGCTCGGCCTCGCAGTCGGTGCGGAATGCGCGGGCGTCGGCGACGACCAGAGCCATCGCGGAGCGCGCATCGGCGACGGCGGCCGCGATCGCGGCGACATCCGTTCCCGGAGGCCACGACCTGGATGCATCGTCCCTAGCGCAGGCGACCATGCGCCCGGTAGCCTCCATGTCCACGCCGTCCGAAATCACAAGCCTCCCGCATCCGGGACCGACATAGGGATTTTCGGGCGTTTTCGAAACAGGCGGCGCGATCCCGGTCCCGTGACCGCCGCTCGAAAAGGAACGGACAGGGGAGGGATCCCTCATGTTGGCGCGCGGCCGCGGGCCTTGAGGTGTCCGGGGCAGGGCACATGTACCGCGTCATGGAACCCGAGACGCCGGACCTGGAACGACGGAGCGTCGCGTGAGCGGCCTCCTCCACCGGTTGTTCCGGTACCGCGCCACCGAGAAGCGGACGCCGCTCGAGGACTTCCTCACGGAAGTGCTCGCCGACTTCATCGCGCGGGCTCCGCAGCCGGAGGCCGAGGCGTTCGTCCTCGACTGCTTCGTGCCCGAGGGTCTCCGCGATGCCTTCCGTGCCGTCCTGGCCGGCCGACGCGTCGACGCCGCGACCCAGGTGCGACTGCCGGACGGTCGGCGCCTCGACCTGCTTCTGCAGGTCGGAGGCGCGCCTCTGATCGTCGTCGAGAACAAGACCTGGGCGGCGTTCCAGCTGCATGCGAGGCGCGGACCGGAACGAGGCGGGGATGGCGCGACCGCTGCGTCCGCCCCGATCCCCGAAGCCGGTCCCGCCGATGTCGGCCCGTCCGCGGACGCGGAGGAGGGCGATCCGCCGGCGGTCGAACTCGAGCATCAGCTGGTCACGTACGGCCGGTGGCTGGCGTCCGCGCCGAAGCCCGAGGGCTGGCCCGGCATCCTCGCGGTCCTGACCCATGCGGCCCAGGCACCCGAAGACTTCGTCGCCGGCGACGGGACGCGATACGGCGTCGAGCCGCATCTCATCCGGTGGCGCGAGCTGCACGCCCGTCTCAGACGGCGGGTGGGTGCGGGAGCCGCGGATCCGCAGGTGCCCGCCTGGATGTTCGTCGGCCGCGAACTGTGCACCTTCCTGGAGATCCACGCGATGGACTCGTCGGACCTGACCCCCGTGGAGATCGCTTCGGTCAACGTGGCCCTGGGCCCGTTGCGCAAACTGACGGCGGTCTTCGCCGAAGTCGCAGCCGACCTGCAGCAGCGCCATCCGGACGCGTTCTCCGCACGGGACCGCGACAGCGCGGTGGAGTACGACAACGGCCGAGCCTGGGGCTGGACCTACTTCAAGGGCAAGAGGTTCTACGTCGCCTACGGGGTCTACTTCTCCCCCGTCTCCGGGGAGTTCGCGACGGCCGAGCCGCCGCTGCCCGACCACGAGCACGCCTTCGTCGCGCTGGGGGCCGAGGAACGGGCCATCGATCCGGGTCCGGAGGGCCTGCCGCCGGGATGGGTGCGGATCGGAGACGGCTGGCTTCTGGTCAGGCCCTTTCCCCTGTCCGACAGGAGGAACGGGGAACGGTTTCCGCAGTACCTCTGCAGGCTCGTCCAAGACGCCTGGCCGGAGATGCTCGCCGTCCGGGACCGGCAGGATGCGGGCGGCGCTCCGCCGGACGATTGAGGCGTACGCGGGGGTCAGCGCGGCGGAAAGGTCGAGGGGAGGCGGCGCGTGCCCGCCGCGTACGGGAAGCGGGCCCGCTGCAGGGGATCGACCCCCGTGAAGATCATCCGGCTCCGGAAGGCGACCGGGCTGGCTCCGAGCAGGTATCCGCGAGCGGCCTCGTCGTCGGGAACGAACATCGGGCGTTCGAGGTACCGGCCGGTCCCGCGTACCCACGGCGGCATTAGCAGCCCCCAGCGCCGCGCGAGGTGCTCGCCGACGCCTCCGAGGAAGGCGTCGATGCGGACGTCGCCGACGGGTTGCGGCTCCTCGGCGATGAAGGTCGCCTGGGCGGCGATGTCGCCGTCGCAGGCGTAGAACGCGTCAAGGAACCCGCGCAGATGCAGGTCCCAATCGGGGCCGGCCCCGGTCAGGGCCGCCACTTCCCGAAGGCTCCGGGGCCTCATGGGACGTCACCCCTGGCGATCCGGCGCATCGCCTCGAGATAGGGTGCCGGCGCGACGAGCACCCGAAGACCCGGACGCGACGTCGGCGGGTAGGTGCCGGCGGCCTGGAACAGGGCTTCGGTGTCCCGGGGAGCCGCGGTCAGACCGACCGCATCGTCCAGCCAGCGGTCGGCGAGACCGAGCTCGGCCGCCGCTTCCGCCGATGCGGGCCCGAGGATCTCCGCGAACGGAACCTCCCGGACGACCACCCCCGGCGAGCCGTCGACCGGCCCCCATTCGAACCGGAGGATCGTCGCGGCGCCGTCGCCGGCGGCGATCTCGACGAACAGGCCCCGCTCGGCGAGGGCGCGGCCGAGCAGATCGAAGCATGCCGGCAGCGGGACGCGCGCGGCCGACGCCGCCCCGTCGGGTTCAGAGACCGTAGGCACGGGCTGCGGTGGCTCCCGGCGCGGGCCAGCGGATGCCCGTGACGATGTCGCTCCGCGATACGGGGATCGTCCCGGTGTAGCCCACCGAACCCGCGAGGCGGAGCATCGCGGTCCATGTCCAGGGCGCGTTCTCCCACGCCTCGTCGCCGACCATCGCCAACACGAACTGGCCGCGCCCCGACGATGGCCGGAGCTCCACGAACTTGTCGTCGAGGACGAAGCGCGCGACGTCGAAGCGGGTCGTCGGCAGCCGGAAGAGCACCGGGTCGGCATCCTCCGCATCCGCCATCTCGACCGCGTGGTGGACGGCGATGGCCCGCTCGTCGGCGTAGCAGCCCATCTCGACCTCGCCCGTGAGATGGCAGGGAGCCAGCCCGTCCCTGAGGATCTGGTCCAGCCACTTCGTGGACGTGCCGTGGTACAGCACCGGCGGGAGGGGGATGCCGCTCCCACCCCTGTTCGCCCGGACCCGATCCTGGATCATTCCGGCGACCTCAGTTGCAGCCGTCGAGGGCGTCGTTCAGGGCCTTGGCCGCGTTCTTAGTCGAAAAGGCATGCTTCGCGCCCTGGACTGAGACCGAGAACGACGGCTTCTTCGACGTGATCAGCTTGCCGACGAGACCGAACAGCTGCTCCCTGTCCGTCTTCGTGTCGCCGGTGGAATTCCCGTCCTTCATCGCGAACACGAAGGTCTCGCCCCCTGCGTCGACCGACATCGGGTAGGCCTTCGGCAGCTTCGGGCCGTCCTTCTCGAAGGTCACGTAGCAGTCCGGTCCGCTTCCCTCGCCGCCCGAGCCGCTGGCGTTGACGACCCGCAGGGTCGCGCCGTCGCGGTTCGTGACGCTGTACTCGTAGGTGCCGGCGCTGCCGGCGGAGTTCCAGGCTCCCTCGGCCGCCTGCGCGGCGGAGGCCGCGAGGCATAGGGCGATTGCGGAGGCGATCGTCTTCATCATTTTCCTCTCCGATGGCGCCGGGTGCCGGTCGGCCGGCCCGCGACGGTTTCCTCAGGCACACCGCGAAGCGGCCGCGTCGGTTCCTCCGACGACGGTGCCCGTGCGGGTGTCGATCTCCAGGCCGTGGAGCGGGCAGACCACCCGTCCCCGGCCATCCGGCTCGAGCGAGCCGAGGACGAAGCCCTTATGGGGGCACACCAGCGCGCCGGCGGCGTTCCGCCCGCATTTCCGTCCCGCGTAGGCTTCGGCCAGCCGGCGCAGGCCGCGCTGCCCGCGGGCCTCGTAGACCGGGTAGTCGTGTCCGCTCCGGCGGCAGGTCAGCCGCTTCTCGACCGGATCCGGGTGGGGCTGCTCCTTGCCGCCCAAGCCGACGGTCGCGAGGGGCGCAGAGGCGACGATGCCTTCGATGCCCCGGCCGTGCGAGAGGCGCTCGATCCGGCGGATCTGGGCGTCGGACAGGAAGCGCAGGTCAACGTGGAAGTGCTCCTGGTGGAAGCCGATGTGCTCCGCGTCCGTGTGCTTCGGTCCCATCACGGGCCAGGCCTCGACCCTACCGTACCAGGGATACAGGACGGTCGGAACGAGGTAGCGCGAACCGACGACCGGCGGCCGGTCCAGTTCGGCGACGTGCTGCAGCTTCGGCATCGGCATCCCTGTGGAAGGAACGGACCCTGCACCCGTGCGTACGATCCTGCAAGGAACCGCGGTCGACGTGGTTGACGGACGCCTGGCGCGTCAACGACGTCCGGGCCCGGATCCCGTGAAGGCCCTTCTTCGTCTTGCCTCGGAGCGGCCGCTCGCCGAAGCTGCCGTGATCGAAGGAATTCGCGGAGAACGCCCATGAGGCCGCTCGTCGGCGCCGTCATCCTGCTCGCCGTCGCCGGGACGGCGCAGGCGCGCGACTGCTCGGGGATCCAGGATCCGGCGAAGCGGCTGCAATGCTACGACGCGGGGGCAGGCGCGGTGCGGGGCGGACCCGCATCGGGCGCCAGACCCTACGAAGGCTCCTGGGCCGCCAAGGCCTCGGACTGCGGTCGCGACGACGCCGACGGCAACTTCCGCATCCAGGGCAAGCTCTACAAGGGCTTGGAGCAGCAGTGCGACATCGACAAGGCCGTCTCCCAGGGAGACGCCTGGACCCTGACGATGTCGTGCGGCGGGGAGGGCGAGACCTGGAAGGAGACGAAGACCTACGCTCCGCTGCCCGGCGGCCGGCTGGCGCTGCGGGACAAGGGGCGCGCTGTCGCCAGCTACGTCGCCTGCGGCGCGCCCGCGGCGGCCCGGACAGGAACCGACGGTGCCGGATCGGCGTCGCCCGCCGCCCTCGACGAGTGGGCGTACGACGCGGACAGGAAGATGATCTGGTCCTGCGACGATTTCGGGGAAGGCAAGGCGAAGGCCTGTCTCGCCTTGGCCTGCGACTACAAATCACCGACCATGACCTTCTTCACGCGCGGGACTCCGGTCCGGGCGGACGTCGACGCGGCTTCGGGCGGAACGACGTCGATGCCGTCGACCGGCACCCCCGAGGAGAAGAGTTTCGCGCGACTGTTCAAGGTGACAACTCCGCCTGCTGAAGCAGGCGGCTTCTCGGCGCAGCTATGCGGCAATCCGCTGGCTTGAGCGCCGAAGGCCGATATCCCGGCCCGAGCCGAAGGCCCGCTGATGCACGATTTTCGCCGCCGCCACGTCGCGATCCAGTACGCACCCGCAGTCGCAAGCGTGTGCTCGAACGCTGAGCGTCTTGGCTTTGATCGTCCCGCATGCGGGGCAGGTCTGGGAGGTGCCGCGCGGATCGACCATCACGACGTCAGCACCAGCACTTTCGGCCTTGTACTGGACGAGTTGGACGAGCAGAGACCATGCGGCATCGTGGACGGACCGGGCGAGCATGCCTTTCGTGAGCCCAGCCATGTTGAGGTCTTCGAACGCGATGCCCCGGTAGCGGGAGACCAGGGATCGCGACAGCTTGTGCAGGTGGTCGCGCCGCTGGCGGGCAATGCGCGCCGATCCGGCAGCGAGACAGGCCTTTGCCTTGAGACGGCGCCTCGATCCGCGCTGGCACCGGGCCAGCGCCCGTTGCCTCCGGCGCTGCGCCTTCTGCGCGCGCCGAGCGAAGCGCGGCATCGCGACCGTCTCGCCGTCGCTCGTGGCGATCAGGCTGTTCAGGCCCAGGTCGATGCCGACCGTGCCCGTTCCGCAGGTCTCGGCGAACGCCGCCTCGACCGACAGCACGACGTACCACTTGCCCTGCTGACGGGTCAGGATCGCCGTGCCGAGCTTGGCGTCCGGCGGCAGATCGCGGTGCCAGACGACCTTGATACCGCCCGGCACACCGACCACACCGATGCGCCGGTCCTTCTTCAAGGTCAGCCCGTCGCCGACCCGGAACGTCGCGCTGTGGAAGCGGGCCGAGGCCCGGAACCGTGGAAAGCCGCGCCTGCGCTTGAAGAAGGCCGTGTAAGTCTGGTCCAGCCGACGCAGCACCTGCTGCAGGGCGGAGAACGACCAGCGGCCGAGCCCGTCCGGATCGGCGACGCGGCACGCCTTCAGCTCGCCGGCCTGATGCCCGTAGCGCAGGCTCACGCCGCGGCGGCGGTACGCCTCGACCCGCTGCTGCAGGCCCGCATTGTACAGGCCGCAGAAATCCCGCAGCATCGCGTCGAGGGCCTCGGCCTGCGCCCGGCTCGGCCGAAGGCGGTACTTGTAGCTGCGAACCTGCATCCCGCCCGTTTGTACGCGTTCCGTTCTCCGCGTCAACGCCGCATCACTTGTGGCTCGCATTCCCCCGTCAGCTGAAGCAGACGGTCCCCTGCGAGGATTTTATGGGCGCGCGGACCAGGGTGCTGGACGGCACGGAGGAGCTGAAGACCATCTTCGAGGGGATGAAGCGGAGGCCGATCGCGGTCGCCGCAGGCCGGGACCGGTGGTCGTTCGCCACGGCGGCCGGGCGGTCGGAGAAGCCGGTGGCGGACTTCCGGGCCGAATGCATATGGTGAGGGGGCCTGCCCCCGGACGGGGTCGAAGGCACGCGCCGTAAACCAGCCTTCGACGACGGATGTGGACAACATCCGCAAAAGCGGCTCTCATCGAAGGAACGGACGACCCGCATCGGATGCCGGTCGGAACCCCTTCGACGGAAGCCCGGATGAAGATCGAGATCGAGCTTGGCGACGTCGTCCTCAAGGGGGCGGGCGGACAGCCGGCCATCATGGACATCGAGGAGCTGCTCGCGACGCGCCTGCTCGTCCAGGGCAACTCCGGCTCCGGCAAGTCGCACCTGATCCGTCGCATCCTCGAGCAGAGCGCCGGCAAGGTGCAGCAGATCATCGTCGATCCGGAAGGCGACTTCGTCTCCCTCTCCGACCGGTTCGGCCACATCGTCGTCGACGCCCGCCGGAGCGACGTCGAACTCGAGACCATCGCCCTACGGATCCGGCAGGCCCGCGTCTCCGCGGTGCTGAACCTCGAGCATCTCGAGGTCGACGGTCAGATGCGGGCGGCCGGCATCTTCCTGAACGCCCTGTTCGATGCCGACCGCGAGTTCTGGCATCCGGCCCTGGTGGTGGTGGACGAGGCCCAGCTGTTCGCGCCCACCGAGAAGGGCGAGTTCTCCGAGGAGGCGCGGCGGATCTCGCTCGGCGCCATGACGAACCTCATGTGCCGCGGCCGAAAGCGCGGGCTCGCGGGAATAATCGCGACGCAGAGACTGGCCAAGGTCGCGAAGAACGTGGCTGCCGAAGCGTCTAATTTCCTGATGGGAAGAACCTCGCTCGACTCCGGCGCCGCACATCGCGGCCCCGCCTGGAGCGGCGGTCGAAGTGCGGCCTCCGCTCCTTCCGGTTCCTTCCGGTGCCCTCCCGTGCCACGGTATCGATTGCCTGGCAATGGATTGCCCTGTTCCTTTTGGCCGTCCAGACCTGATGGAACGGTGCACCAAACCCGCCGGCCTCGGCCCGATGCACGATCGCGCAATAGTCTCGGTCGATCGTTCCTTTGTGACGGCCGCGAAGTCTGCCTCCGAACGTACTACCTCAGATTGCGGAGCGCCCGAATGAGGGCGCGAGGTCGGAAGCGGATCGAGTGCCGGAAGTTCGGCATTTAGCTTCGCGTTCGGCGTACCGTCGTCCGATGAAGTTCTCGTGGAAGGGACATGGTGGCTTCCGAGTAAGGTCGCTCTCCGGCGCGGCTACCGGCCGGAAATCAATGCTTGGTATCCGTAGCGAGGGGCTGCTTCCGACCAGGCTTTCGGATGGTCTGATTGCCGGCAATCTGATTGGCGCCGGGACGACCGAGAATGGCCGAAAGCCGCTGATCCGCTTTGCCGTAAGTACGCCGGAGAAGCGGGCAGTCGGGCGCCTGCACCCGCTTGCACGATCGACAGCGGATCCCCGCGGTATGTGCAGCACAAAGACAACGCACCGACGCGCCTCGATGAGCCGCGCGTCCATGGTGGTCGTCATGTCCGGCTCCTCTCCGCCTGCGCATCGGCCTAACCCACCGGAGGATGATCCAGGCGAATGAAATGGCGGCCGAGCCTGCGTCCAGCCGCCTCAGGACTGGTCATCCGGAGCTCAAGCGTCGGCGAGAACCGGAGCGCGGTCCTCGGTCTCGGGCGCGTTCAGGACGAACGTCACCAGCAGCACCGCCGCGCCATTCGCCCAGTAGTAGATCGCGTCGAGGCCCTCGAAGCCAAGCACGAACGGCGCGACGATGAAGGTGGCGCCGACCAAGCGATCGACCGCCACATGCAGCCAGTAGGGCAGCACGCGGATGACGCCGGTCTTGTGGTCAGTGAGGAAGGTCAGCGCGAAAGCGGCGACGCCAGTCGCGACCGACAGCCACAGCGCCAGCGGGTTGGTCTTGCCCAGTCCCAGCAGGAACGGGGTGATTATCAGGCTCAGCGCCACCGGATAGTCGAGGTAAGCGTGGACGGTCTTGGTGACGAAACGGAAGTTCATGACACTCTCCTGTTGGCTTTGCGAACGCTCGTCATGGCGAGGCCGCAGTTGATGGACGTCGAGGGAGTCGGACGCGGCGGCTAGTAAGACGCCGCGTCCGCCGTGGGTCAGGCCGCCAGCGCGACGTCGACCTTGGGGAAGTCGATGTCGGTCAGCGCGACGTTGTTGGTGAAGTTGGTGAGGACATTGATCGCCACATTGGCGATCACCTCGACGAGCCGGCCATCGTCGAGGCCGGCCGAACGGGCGGCGGCGATGTCGGCGTCGCTCACGTGGCCCTTCGCCTCCGCCACGCGCTGGGCGAAGGCGGCGACCGCGTTGTCGAGCGCGTCCTGCGCCTTGCCGTGGCGGGCGGCATGGACGCCTTCGGGCGTCAGGCCCGCGCCCTTGCCCATCAGCGTGTGGGCGGACAGGCAGTAGTGGCAGCCGTTGGCCTGTGCGACGGCAAGCGCGATGATCTCGCGCTGCTTGGCCGTCAGCGCGCCCTTGGCGAGCGCGTCGGAGAAGCCGAGATAGCCGTTCAGCACGGCGGGCGACTGCGCGAAGGTGGTGAACAGGTTCGGCACCATGCCGATCTTGGCCTTCACGGCCGAGA
>CAXDNE010000118.1:0-20220 GCA_963990595.1 uncultured Methylobacterium sp. | reverse complement strand
TCCTGGACCTGTTTGTGGGAGGCGGTGTTGCCGGCCTGGGGTGCGGCCTAGGCGAGCGTCGTCACGGAGGCCGAGGCTTCCTGGCGCCGCGGGGGCGGGGGCGGGCGGGACGGGGAGGCCGGGGCGGCCGGCTTGCCGCCCGGCCCGAACAGGTCGCGGGCCGGGTCGCTCACGCGCGGCCTCCGCGCGCGCGGCGCATCGGCCGGCTCGGTGTCGCGCAGACGAGGCTGGGAACGACCAGTCTGGGGTTTTGGAGCATGCGCCTTCATCCCCGCATGTTAGCGGAACAAAACAGAAACATCAAAGCCGTTCGCCGCGGGGCCGAACGTACTCATGATCGCATGCTGCGCCGCAGCGGGCGAGGGGTGATGCCGGTGCGTCGGCCCGGGCGCCGCGCAGCCCGTCATCACGACGTTGCACAACAATGGGTTAAGGCTTTCTCGTGACCACCCGCGCCGGATCCACAAACGTCCGCCGGAACAGCAGGGACGGAGCGGCGTTATGGCTGGAGATAAAACTTGACCGTGGTCAGGGAGCCGCAGTCGATGAGCGACGCCGCGATCGAGGCCCGCCGCCTCACGCTGATCCGTTTCGAGCATGCCGCCGGCACCGCGTTCGGCTGCGAGGAGGATACGGTCGGCCTTCCGCCGGCCCGTGCCCTGGTGAATGCCACCACGATCGCGCTGGCAACCTTCGCCACGGCGGTCGCGGCGACGATCACCTATCTGGTCTGAGCCAAGCCGGATCCAGGACACGCATCCCGTCCCTGGGCGCGGCCTGCTCGATATCCCGCCCGTGCCCTCATCCTGAGGTGCCGGAGCGCAGCGGAGACCTCGAGGAAGGGCTCCAGCCGGCCGCGCGATCCCTGAAGCCCTCCCGCGAGGCCCGCTGACGCGGGCACCTCAAGACGAGGGAGGAGGTCGGGATCGCCGTCCCTCCAGTCTTCAGCGCGCCCTCAGCCCGCACTCGACTTCTTCGCCGGCGCCTTCTTGGCGGCCGGCTTCTTCGCCGCCGTCTTCTTGGCCGCCGCCTTGTCGCCGGTCGCCCGCGCGGAGGTCTTGCCGGAGGTCTTGCCGGCGGTCTTGCGCACCGCGCCGCGCTTGGCCGGCTTGCCGCCCCCCGCGGCGCGCTTGGCGTTCACCAGGGCGATCGCCTCGTCCAAGGTCAGCGCCTCGGCGCTCATCGCCTTCGGCAGCGTGGCGTTCACCTCGCCGTCCGTGACGTAGGGGCCATACCGCCCGGCCTTGACCACGAGGTCGCGCCCGCTCGCCTCGTCCTTGCCGAGCGGCCGGCCCGGATCGGCCGCCGGGCGGCCGCGACCGCCGCCCTGCTCCTTGGCGACGATCAGGTCGATGGCGCGATTCGCCCCGATCTCCAGCACGTCGTCGTCCTTGCCGAGATTGGCGTAGGTCTTCCCGTGCTGCACGTAGGGCCCGAAGCGGCCGAGATTGGCCAGGATCGGCTCGCCGGTCTCGGGATGCCGCGCCACCTCGCGGGGCAGGGCCAGCAGCGCGAGCGCCTTCTCCAGATCGACCGCCGAGGGCGCGAGACCCTTGGGCAGCGACGAGCGCTTCGGCTTCTCGGCGCCCTTCTCGGTGGAGGCCTCACCGAGCTGCACGAAGGGTCCGAAGCGGCCGTCGCGGATCGTCACCGGCAGGCCGGTCGCCGGATCGTTGCCCAGCACGCGGACGCCCGGCTGGCCGCCTTCGGGCGAGGAGCCGTCCCCGTCGCCCTCGACGCCCGAGGCCGAGAGCTGGCGGGTGTACTTGCACTCCGGGTAGTTCGAGCAGCCGATGAAGGCGCCGAACTTGCCGAGCTTCAGCGACAGCTGGCCCGAGCCGCAGGTCGGGCAGGCGCGCGGATTCGAGCCGTTGCCCTTGTCGGGGAAGATGTGCGGCCCGAGGAGGCCGTTCAGCGCCTCCAGCACGTCGGCGACGCGCAGCTCCTTGGTCTCGCCGATCGCGGCGGAGAAATCGCGCCAGAAGTCGCGCAGAACCGCCCGCCAGTCGATCTCGGCATTGGAGACGCGGTCGAGCTGCTCCTCAAGGTCGGCGGTGAAATCGTACTCCACGTAGCGCCGGAAGAAGCTCTCCAGGAAGCCCGTGACGAGCCGCCCCTTGTCCTCCGGCTGCAGCCGCTTCTTCTCGATCTTGACGTATTCGCGGTCCCGGAGCGTCTGGAGCACCGCCGCGTAGGTCGAGGGCCGGCCGATGCCGAGCTCCTCCATGCGCTTCACGAGGCTCGCCTCGGAGTAGCGCGGCGGCGGCTCGGTGAAGTGCTGGGTCGCGCTGATCCGCTCGCGGGTGAGCGGGTCGCCGGCCTTCATGGGCGGCAGGCGGCGGCTCTCCTCGTCCTCCTCGTCGTCCTTGCCCTCCTGGTAGAGGGTCAGGAAGCCGTCGAACTTCACCACCTGGCCAGTGGCGCGCAGATCGATCGTCCGCGGCCCGACCTTGGCCGTGACGTCCACGGTGGTGCGCTCCAGCTCGGCCGATTCCATCTGGCTCGCCATGGTGCGGGTCCAGATCAGCTCGTAGAGCCGGGCCTGCTCCGAATCCAAGTGGCGCGCCACCATCTTGGGCAGCCGGCTCATGTCGGTGGGCCGCACCGCCTCGTGAGCCTCCTGGGCGTTCTTGGCCTTGACGCTGTAGCGGCGCGGCACGTCCGGCACGTAGCGGTCGCCGAACTCCTTGCCGATCACCCGGCGGGCGTCCTGGATCGCCTCCGGCGCCATGTCGACGCCGTCGGTCCGCATGTAGGTGATGATGCCCACCGTCTCGCCGCCGATATCGACGCCCTCGTAGAGGCGCTGGGCGACCCGCATGGTCTGGGCCGGGGCCATCCCGAGCTTGCGGGAGGCCTCCTGCTGCAGCGTGGAGGTCGTGAAGGGCGGCTGCGGGTGGCGCTTGGCGGGCTTCGCCTCGACGCTGGCCACCTGGAAGGTCGCGAGTTCGAGGTCGCGCTTGAAGGCGGCCGCCGCCTCGCCGGTGCCGACGTCGAGGCGCTGGATGCGCTTGCCGTCGGCGCCCACGAGCCGGGCCTCGAAGGTCGCGCCGTCCGCGGTCGTCAGCGTGGCGACGATCGTCCAGTACTCGCGCGGCTTGAACCGCTCGATCTCCATCTCGCGCTCGACGACGAGGCGGAGCGCCACCGACTGCACGCGCCCCGCCGAGCGGGCGCCCGGGAGCTTGCGCCACAGGACCGGCGAGAGGTTGAAGCCGACGAGGTAGTCGAGCGCCCGGCGCGCCAGATAGGCATCGACCAGGGCCTGGTCGATCTCCCGCGGCTTGCGCATCGCCTGCTCGACTGACGCCTTGGTGATGGCGTTGAAGGTCACGCGCTCGACCGGGATGCCCTTGAGCGCCTTGCGGGCGGTCAGCGCCTCCAGCACGTGCCAGGAGATCGCCTCGCCCTCGCGATCCGGGTCGGTGGCGAGGATCAGCTTGTCGGCGCCCTTGACTGCCTTGGCGATCTCCGAGACCCGGCTGGCCCCGCGGTCGGCCAGCTCCCAGACCATGTGGAAATCCTGCTCGGGATCCACCGAGCCGTCCTTGGGCGGCAGGTCGCGGATGTGCCCGAACGAGGCGATGACTTCATAGTCGCGGCCGAGATACTTATTGATCGTCTTGGCTTTGGCCGGCGACTCGACGACGACGACTTTCATTCAGACCTCTGCCCCTGACGGAGCCTGGGCTCGACGGACGAATTCTGATCGAGATTCGCGTGGGACCTATGCCCGCCGTCGGGCCGGGGCCGCGCGCCGGGCACAAGTGGGTCACGGGCGGCGGGATGTCAAATGGCGGGGTCGACGCAGGCCGGGTCGGGGAGCCGATCCCGCTGTGCCTCGAATCAGGCGCAGCGTCGCATCGCGCGATCGGATAGAGTCTCAGTCCACCTGACCTCTGGACCCCGCCGGGCCAGGCCATCCCTGTGGTGCAATGCTCAGCCCCTGGGGACTGCGATTCTCCCCACTCATCCTGAGGTGCCGGAGCGCAGCGGGGGCCTCGAAGGAGCCCTCCAGGGATCGCGCGGCTGGGACACAGCCGAGGGGTTCGAGGCCCGCTGCCGACCGTTTCAAATCCCCGCGTACCACTCGTAGCCGCGGTCCTCCCAGTAGCCGCCGCTGCCCTGGCCGATGCCGCTGAGCGACTCCACCATCTCCACCCGCATCACGTACTTGGCCTGCTTGTAGCCGAGCTGGCGTTCGACCCGCAGGCGCAGCGGCGCCCCGTTCGAGACCGGCAGCGGCTTGCCGTTGAGATCGTAGGCCAGGATCGTCTGCGGGTTGAAGGCGTCGTAGAGGTCGATGCTCTCGTAGTAGCGGATCGGCCTGCGCTGATCCTCGGCCTCCGCGGCCGGGCTGCCCTGGCCCCCATCGTCCTTGGGGCCGTCATCGGCACTCGGGGCGCCGCCCCAATCCTCGGCGGCGGCGAGCTGCACGTAGGCCTCGCGCACCGCGCCCGGATGGTCCGGACGCCACAGGGCCGCGCCGTCCTGGCCGCCGGCATATTCCAGCGTGTCGGCGCAGTGGAACACCGCGAAGCGCGCCTGCGGCTTCAGCCCGGCACGCTTGAGCACCTCGGCCAAGGGCACGCCGGCCCATTGCCCGATGCAGCTCCAGCCCTCCACGCAATCGTGACGGGTGATCTGGGTCCGCGACGGCAGGGCGCGCAGATCCGCGAGGCTGAGCGAGAGCGGCGTCTGGACCAGCCCGTCCACCGTGAGCCTGAAGGCCGCGAATGTCTGCGCCGCGAGCGCCCGGTAGGCCCGATCCGGCGGGTCGATGGAGCCGTTCGGCTTGAACCAGGGCGAGATCATCGCGGCCGGGAATTCCCGGGCGAGGGTCGCGGGCGACATCAGCAGGCGCTGGACATACAGGTTGGCGTCCTCGCCGACCTTGAGGGTGCGCTGACCCGCATCGGTCCCGGCGAACCGGTCGCAGCCGCCGAGCAGGGCGGTGCCCATCAGGCCGGCGCCGGCGGTGAGGAGCTTGCGGCGGTGGAGGATCATCGGACGGCTCCCGTCTCGGAACGGCCGAGGCCGAACCAGCCGGTGATCATGCCGCGCATGTTGTTGACGAGCCCGGAGACGATCACGAGCAACACGTGCACGACCACGAACAGCACGAGCAGCCAGGCCACGATGAAGTGGACGCTGCGCGCCGATTGCCGCCCGCCGAACAGCTCGGTGAGCCAGGGCCAGGCGGCGTCGACGCCCGGCGACATGGCGAGCCCGGCGAGCACCATCGCGGGCAGGAGGCCCAGCACGACGAGGAGATAGGTCAGCTTCTGGATCACGTTGTAGCGCTTGGCCTCCGTGCCCTCGGGGAAGCGCAGGAGCAGGTGCTCCTTCACGGAGCCGCCGAAGTCGCGGATCTGGTCGCCGTCCGGGATCAGGCGACGGAGGAGCTGGCCGCTGAACAGCCCGTACAGCAGGTAGACCGCGCCATTGATCACGAGGAACCACGCGAACAGGAAGTGCCAGCGCCGCCCCGTGGCGAGGTCCTGGTCGGCCGGCAGGGTCGCCCAGGACGGAAAGGCCCGCTCCACCTCGGTGCCGCCTGACCGCGACAGGCCGAGCACGCCGGTCGTGTCGAAACTGCGGGTGCCCACCGTCACCACGCCGCGGCTCCTGCCGTCGCGGCCCTGGTCGCTGGTGATGGCGAGCGCCGGGTCGTCGAAGGTCGAGACCGCGCCCCAGTAGAGCGCCGGATGGGCGTTGAAGATCTGCAGGCCGCTCATCAGCAGCACGAGCAGCACCGCGGCGTTGATCCAGTGCGCCAGCCGGATCACCAGCGGGTGGCGGTAGAACCAGCGGCGCCCCTGCCGGTCGACGGTCTCGGGGGCTTCGAGGGCGGGGGAGGCGGCCACGGATCGGGATCCCGGAGATGCGTCGCGGAGCCGGGACGCGTCCGGATCCCGACCGTTGATGCCGATACGTGGCGCGGGTCGCACGGGTTACCATCCGCGGGAAAAAAGGCCGCAGGCGGCGGCCCGCCTTGCCCGGCGGGCGAGCCGGGCCTAGACCCGGGCCTCATCATGACGACACCTCCGCCCCCGGCCTTCCCGCACCGGCATCTCCTCGGCATCGAGGGCCTGACCCGGCCCGACATCGAGGGGCTGCTCGACGCCGCCGACGCCGCCGTCGACATCTCGCGGCAGGTGGAGAAGAAGCGCACGACCCTGCGGGGCCGGACGCAGATCAACCTGTTCTTCGAGCCCTCGACCCGAACGCAATCCTCCTTCGAGCTCGCCGGCAAGCGGCTCGGCGCCGACGTGATGAACATGTCGGTGGCCTCCTCCTCGGTGAAGAAGGGCGAGACCCTGATCGACACCGCCGCGACGCTGAACGCCATGCGGCCCGACATCATCGTGGTGCGCCACCAATCGGCCGGCGCGGTGCATCTCCTGGCCCGCAAGGTCGACTGCGCGGTGGTCAATGCCGGCGACGGGGCGCACGAGCACCCGACCCAGGCGCTGCTCGACGCGCTGACCATCCGCCGCAACAAGGGCCGGATCGAGGGGCTGCAGGTGGCGATCTGCGGCGATGTCCTGCACTCGCGGGTGGCGCGCTCGAACATCATCCTGCTGCAGGCCATGGGCGCGCGGGTGCGCCTGATCGCGCCCTCGACGCTGCTGCCGGCCGGGATCGAGCGCTTCGGCGTCGAGACCTTCACCGACATGCGCAAAGGGCTGCCGGGCTGCGACATCGTGATGATGCTGCGCCTCCAGCGCGAGCGCATGAACGGCTCGTTCGTGCCCTCCGTGAAGGAGTATTTCCGCTATTTCGGCCTCGACGGCGAGAAGCTGGCGCTCGCCAAGCCCGATGCCCTGGTGATGCATCCGGGGCCGATGAACCGCGGCGTCGAGATCTCGTCCGAGATCGCCGACGGGGCGCAGTCGCTGATCCGCGAGCAGGTCGAGATGGGTGTGGCCGTGCGCATGGCCGTGCTGGAGGCCCTCGCCCGGCACCTGCCGAACGAGTGAGTCCCGGACAAAGCCGGGCGGCCTTCACCCGCCCCGCTTGCCCGCGGGCCGGCCGTAGCGCAGTTTCCTGCCGAAATCCGGTTCCGGTCGCTATAGAGGGCCGGTCCAACATGCAGATCGCTTCATGACCGCCTACACGCTCGCCGATCTCGCCGCACTCGTGGCGAGCCGCGCCGGGACCGACCCGGCCACCTCCTACACGGCCAAGCTCCTGTCCGAGGGGCCCGCCAAGGCCGCCAAGAAGCTCGGCGAGGAGGCGGTGGAGGCGGCGATCGCGGCCGTGCAGGGCGACAAGGCCGGGCTGCGCAACGAGGCCGCGGACGTCCTCTACCACCTCGTCGTGCTCCTGCGGGCCGGCGGGGTCGAGCTCGACGCCGTGATGGCGGAGCTGGAGCGGCGCACCGCGCAGAGCGGCATCGCCGAGAAGGCCGCGAGGCGCCCCGCGTGAACGCGGCCGCGCTGCCGGGCTCGGTCGAGGCGATCCTCGAGGCGTCGGACCGGCTCTCGCCCTATCGCCGCTTCAGCCGCGAGGAGTGGGCGCAGCTGCGCGCCGACACGCCGCTCACCCTCAACCAGGAGGACCTCGAGCGGCTTCAATCGATCAACGACCCGATCTCGGTGGAGGAGGTGGAGGCGATCTACCTGCCGCTGTCGCGCCTCCTGGCCCTCTACGTCGCGGCGACCCAGGGGCTGTTCAAGGCGACGCAGCGCTTCCTGCTCGCCGAGCGCGAGACCAAGGCGCCCTACATCATCGGGCTCGCCGGATCAGTGGCGGTGGGCAAGTCCACCACGGCCCGCATCCTCACCGCCCTGCTGGCGCGCTGGCCCAACACCCCGAAGGTCGATCTCGTCACCACCGACGGCTTCCTGCTGCCCAACGCCGAGCTCGCCGCCAACGGCCTGATGGAGCGCAAGGGCTTCCCCGAGAGCTACGACACCGCCGCGCTGCTGCGCTTCCTCCACGACGTGAAGGCCGGCCACAAGCGCGTGACCGCGCCGCTCTACTCGCACCTCGTCTACGACCGGGTGCCCGGGGAGGAGCGGGTGGTGGAGAGCCCCGACATCCTGATCGTCGAGGGCCTGAACGTGCTTCAGCCCGCCCGCCTGCCCCGGGACGGCACCGCGATCCCGTTCGTGTCCGACTTCTTCGACTTCTCGATCTATCTCGACGGCCACGAGGACGACCTGCACCGCTGGTACGTCACCCGCTTCATGAAGCTGCGCCAGACTGCCTTCCGCGACCCGCGCTCCTACTTCCGGAAATACGCCGAGATCGCCGAAGCCGAGGCGCTCGACATCGCCGACCGGCTCTGGACCACGATCAACCTGCCGAACCTGCGCGAGAACATCGTGCCGACCCGGCAACGGGCGAGCCTGATCCTCACCAAGGGCGCGAGCCACCGGATCGAGAGCGTGGCCCTGCGGCGGTTGTAGGCCGATCCGGGCCTCCCACCCGCGACCTCATCCTGAGGTGGAGGATTGGAGCGGCCGGTTCACGCGAACGGGAATTCCGCCTCCGCCACATACGGCCCACCCCCGGTCGACTCGCGCGCCGAGAACAGCGTCACCCGGTCCACCGCGAAGGCGAGCGGTGCGAAGACCGGCGCCTGCGAGAGGTAGATCGCGGCCGCTTCCGGCGTCGCGTCGCGGCGCAGCCGGGCCAGGGTGACGTGCGGGGTGAACTTCCGCCGTTCCGGCTCGACCCCGGCCCGGCGGACCAGACGCTCCTGCTCGGCCTGGAGCTCAGTCAGGCCGGCGTCCGGACTCACCGAGGCGTAGAGCGCCCGCGGCTTGTCGCCGCCGAAGATGCCGAGACCGTCGAGCGTCACCGTCAGGGCAGGGCGCATCCGCATCTCGGAGAGCGCCTCCACCACGTCGTCGGCCGTCGTCGCCTCGACATCGCCGAGGAAGCGCAGGGTCACGTGAAAATCGCCCGGTTCGATCCAGCGGGCGCCGGGCAGGCCGCCCTGATAGGCCCTGAGGGCGTCGGCGATCTGTGCGGGGACGGCGAGGCCCGTGAACAGGCGCGGCATCAGCGCAAGGGTCCCTGGCGAAGGCGGTCGAGGAACGTGTTCACCGTCGGGAGGATCCGGGCCGCGATGGTCTCGACGCCCTGGCGGTTCGGGTGCAGCCCGTCATCGAGGTGCTGCGCCCGGTCGCCGATGATTCCGTCGAGGAAGAAGGGATAGAGCATCAGCCCGTAGCGCTTGGCGAGATCCGGATAGATCGCGTCGAACCGCGCCTTGTAGTCCGGCCCGAGATTGGGCGCCGCCTGCATGCCGGCGAGCAGGACCGGGATGCCCCGTGCCTTCAGCCGCTCGATGATCGCGGCGAGCGCCCCCGCGGTCACCTTCGGGTCGGTACCGCGCAGCATGTCGTTGGCGCCGAGTTCGAGGATCACCCCGGCGGTCCCGTCCGGCACCGACCAATCGACCCGGTCGAGGCCGCCGGTGGCGGTGTCGCCGGAGACGCCGGCATTGGCCACCGTCACGTTCTCGCCCTTGGCCTTGAGCAGGCGCTCCAGCACGGTCGGGAAGGCGGCGTCGGCGGGCAGCCGGTACCCGGCGGTCAGGCTGTCCCCGAGGGCGACGAGCTTCGTCGGGCCGTCGGGCGCGGCCCGGGCTTCCGTCATGAAAGGGAGCATGACGACCGCTAGCGCTGCGGCAAACCGGACGCTGCGCCGCACCGCACCGCCGCCGTCATGGCGCGGCCCCAATGCGGGACCCATATCGCGGTGCACCGGCGGCCGGTGCGGCCAAGATAGCAGCCAAGGTAGCAGCCAAGTGAGGACCCCGCGCGCCATGCTCGTCATCGCCCACAGATCGGCCGTCCGGTGAGCCGGGACAAGGTGCTGCGCGAGCCGGCGATCGCGCTCTCGGACATCGATCTCAGTCTTGGACGCGGCGCCGCGCGGGTCCATGTCCTGCGCGGCATCTCGCTGACCGTCGACCGGGGCGAGGCGGTGGGGCTCGTCGGTCCCTCCGGCTCGGGCAAGTCGACGCTGCTGATGGTCATGGCCGGGCTGGAGCGGCCGGATTCCGGCGGCGTGGTGATCGAGGAGACCGACCTTGTGCGCCTCGACGAGGACGCGCTCGCCCGGTTCCGGGGCCGGCGCATCGGCATCGTGTTCCAGGCCTTCCACCTCGTGCCGACCATGACGGCCCTGGAGAACGTGGCGCTGCCGCTGGAACTCGCCGACCGGCCCGGCGCCCTGGAGCGCGCCCGCGCCGAGCTGGAGGCGGTCGGCCTCGGGCACCGGCTGCACCATTACCCGGCGCAGCTCTCCGGCGGCGAGCAGCAGCGCGTCGCCATCGCCCGGGCGGTCGCCCCGGATCCGGCGATCCTGGTGGCCGACGAGCCCACCGGCAACCTCGACGAGGCCACCGGCCGCCAGATCGTCGATCTCCTGTTCCGGCTGAAGCGCGATCGCGGCGCGACCCTGGTGCTGGTCACCCACGATAACGGCCTCGCCCGCCTGTGCGACCGCACGGTGCGGCTGCGCTCGGGGCGGATCGAGGAGGCGGTGACCGCCTGATGCACGGCACGCTCACCCGCCCCGAACCGGCGCCCCGGCGCCTCCCGCTCATCCCCCGTCTGGCGCTGCGCGAGCTGCGCGCCGGCCTCAACGGCTTCGCGGTGTTCCTCGCCTGCATCGCCCTCGGCGTCGCGGCCATCGCCGGCGTCGCGTCGATCTCGCGCTCCCTCTCGGACGGGCTCGGCCGCGAGGGCCGCCGGATCCTCGGGGGCGACCTCGCCTACAACCTGATCAACCGGGAAGCGACCGATCCGGAGCGGGAGGCCCTCGCGCGGGAGGGCCGGCTCGACGTCGTGGCCGCCCTGCGGGCCATGGCGGTGGCGGGCAGCGGCGACGCGGCGCTCGTCGAGCTGAAGGCCGTCGATCCCGCCACCTACCCGGCCGCGGGCGACCTCGCCACCGATCCGCCCGGTCGCCTCGCCGACCTGCTGGCGGAGCGCGACGGCGTGCCCGGGGCGCTCGCCGACCCGGCGCTGCTGACGCGGCTCGACGTCAAGGTCGGTGACCGCGTGGCGCTGGCCGGCCATCCGGTGGCGATCCGCGGCACCATCGTGTCGGAGCCCGACAAGATCGCCGGCGGCATCGGTTTCGGGCCGCGGCTGATGATCTCCGAGCCGACCCTGCGCGCCACCGGCCTGGTCCAGCCCGGCAGCCTCAGCCGCTGGAGCTACCGGATCCTCCTGCCGCCGGGCACACCGGATGCCGACCTCGATGCCGCGCAGGCGCGGATCCGCGCCGCGACGCCGGAGGCCGGCTGGGAGATCCGCTCGCGCACCAACGCCGATCCGCGCTTCGCCAAGAGCATCGAGCGCTTCACCCAGTTCCTGACCCTGGTGGGGCTGACCGCGCTGATCGTCGGCGGCGTCGGCGTGGGCAACGCCGTCCACGCCTTCGTGGAGCGCAAACGCCCCTCGATCGCGACCCTCAAGAGCGTCGGCGCGCCGGGCTCGCAGGTGGTCGCCCTCTACCTGACGCAGGTGATGCTGATCGCCGGCCTCGGAACGCTGATCGGCCTCGCGATCGGCGCGAGCCTGCCCTTCCTCCTCGACGCCCTGTTCGCCGCCGACCTGCCCCTGCCGCTGAACCCGACGCTCGCCCCGGGGGAGCTCGCCCTCGCCGCCGCCTACGGCCTCCTCACCGCCTTCGCCTTCGCGATCACGCCGCTGGGCCGCGCCCACGACGTGCCGGTCTCCGGGCTGTTCCGCGACACGGTCGACCCGGCCCGGGTCAGCCCGCGCTGGCGCTACCGGATCTGGCTGGCCGCGAGCCTCGCGGCCCTGGTGGGCCTGTCGGTGGCGACCGCCTTCGACCGGCGGGTGGCGCTGATCTTCATCGCGGCCGCCGCCATCGCGTTCGGCCTGCTGCATCTCGTGGCGCTCGGCCTGATGGCGCTCGCCCGCCGCCTGCCGCATCCAAGCTGGCCGGCGCCCCGGATGGCGCTCGCCAACCTCCACCGGCCCGGCGCGCTGACGCCCGCCATCGTCCTGTCGCTGGGGCTGGGGGTGACGCTCCTCGTGACGCTCAGCCTGATCGACACCAATGTCCGCCGCACGATCAGCGCGACGCTCCCGGCCCGGGCGCCGAACCTGTTCTTCCTCGACATCCCGTCCCGGGATGCGGGCGCGTTCCGGGACTTCCTGGCCCGCTCCGCGCCGAACGGGAAGATCGAGGACGTGCCGATGATGCGCGGCCGGATCGTCGCCCTGAACGGCGTGCCGGCGAGCAAGATCCGGCCCCCGGAGGACGCCGCCTGGGTGCTCGACGGCGACCGGGGCATCACCTACGCCGACACGGTGCCGGAGGGCTCGAGCCTCACCGAGGGGGCGTGGTGGAGCACCGAGCAGGGCGCCAAGCCCCTGGTCTCCTTCGAGGCCGACCTCGCCCGCCAGCTCGGCCTCAAGCTCGGCGACACCGTCACCGTCAACGTGCTCGGCCGCGACCTCACGGCGACGATCTTCAACCTGCGCCGGGTGGAGTGGCGCAACCTCGGCATCAATTTCGTGATGGTGTTCTCGCCGGGCACCTTCCGCGGCGCGCCGCATTCCGATCTCGCCACGCTGACGCTGCCCGGCGGCACCGATGCGGGGACCGAGAACCACATCCTGCGCGACGTCGCCAAGACCTTCCCGTCGGTGAGCGCCGTGCGGGTGAAGGACGCGCTCGACGCCATCGGCGACCTCGTCGGCCGGCTCGTCCTGGCGATCCGCGGGGCGAGCGCGGTGGCGGTGCTGGCGAGCCTGTTCGTGCTGGCGGGCGCCATCGCGGCCGGCCACCGGGCGCGGCTCTACGACGCCGTGGTGCTCAAGGTGCTGGGCGCGAGCCGGGCCCGGCTGCTGACCGCCTACGCCATCGAGTACGCCGCGCTGGGCCTCGCCACGGCCCTGTTCGGCCTCGCCGCCGGGACGCTCGCCGGCTGGGTCATCGTCGCCAAGGTCATGCACCTCGACTTCCGCCTCGATCTGTCGGGCGCGCTGGTCGCCGCGGTGGCCGCGGTGGCGCTGGCGATCCTGCTGGGCCTCGCCGGCACGTGGCGGATCCTGGGACAGAAGCCGGCGCCGTATCTGCGGCAGATCTGACGCGGGCGGTCTCCCGGACGGCGCCGACGCCCTCGCCCCGCATGGACCCGCTTCATCGATGCGGGTCCTGCATCGACCCATGCAGCCTTTGGCTTGGACAGGATTGATCCGCCCTTGCATGGATAGTCGACGGCGCGAGACCGTCGCCGCCGCGCGAGGCAGACCATGGATGAGACCGTCACCGGGATCCGCCTGCGCTCGGTCTACCTGCCGCTGAAGACCCCGATCAGCGACGCCAAGGTGCTCACCGGCCGCCAGAAGCCGATGACCGAGATCGCGATCCTGTTCTGCGAGGTCGAGACCAGCGCCGGTCACCGCGGCCTCGGGATCAGCTACGCGAAGCGGGCCGGCGGGCCGGGCCAGTTCGCCCATGCGCGCGAGATCGCGCCGGCGCTCCTCGGCGAGGATCCGAGCGACATCGCCAAGGCCTGGGACAAGCTCGCCTGGGCCGGTGCCTCGGTCGGCCGCAGCGGCCTCGCGGTCCAGGCGATCGGCGCATTCGACGTGGCCCTGTGGGACCTGAAGGCGAGGCGGGCGGGCCTGTCGCTGGCCAAGCTCCTCGGGGCGCAGCGCGACGCGGTGCGCTGCTACAACACCTCCGGCGGCTTCCTGCACACGCCGCTGGAGGAGCTTCTGGTGAACACCGACCGCTCCCGCGAGAAGGGGATCGGCGGCATCAAGCTGAAAGTGGGCCAGCCCGACTGGGCGGAGGACATCCGGCGGGTGTCCCGGGTGCGCGAGCATCTGGGCGACGCCGTCCCGCTGATGGTCGATGCCAACCAGCAATGGGACCGCCCGACCGCCCTGCGGATGGGCCGGATTCTCGAGCGGTTCAACCTGATCTGGATCGAGGAGCCCCTCGACTGCACCGACGCCGCCGGGCACGCGGCGCTCGCCGCCGCCCTCGACACGCCGATCGCCACCGGCGAGATGCTGACGAGCGTGTCCGAGCACTGGGACTTCATCCGCCAGAACGGCGCCGACATCCTGATGCCCGATGCGCCCCGGGTCGGCGGCATCACCCCCTTCCTCAAGGTCGCCGCCCTCGCCGAGTTCGCCGGCCTCACCATCGCGCCGCACTTCTCGATGGAGTTGCACATCCACCTCGCCGCCGCCCTGCAGCGGGAGCCCTGGGTCGAGCATTTCGAGTGGCTGGAGCCGCTGTTCAACGAGCGCCTGGAACTCCAGGACGGGCGCATGATCGTGCCGACCCGTCCGGGTCTCGGCCTCAGCCTGAGCGCGCAGGCCCTCGCCTGGACGCGCGAGACCGCCGGGTTCGGCAGCCTGGATTGAGCGGAGCGGCTCTGCGCGATCCCGATCCGGCGGGCCGCTTCCGGACCGCCGCCCGCACGCGGTCGGATGCCGCGCGTCCGGGCGCGGCATTCGGAAGCTGTTAAGACTTCGCGCGAAGCCTTCGAGACCGGCGCAACCCGGCAACCTGTAGTCGAACGACGGGCCGCTGGACCGGGAATGCATTTTAATCCCTGACTTGATGGACAAAAATACATCGTCCGGACACCGAAAACCGGAGCCGCAACCGTGGCCGGGGACTTGTGTCGGGGAGCCGCGCGCAACATATTCCTGGCCGAGGCGCCAGCCTGGCGCCAGAGGTCCTGCGTGGGCCTCGCCCGAACACCACGCTGAGAGAGCCTCCGCAAGGAAACTCCCATGGCATTCGAAAACAGCCCCTTCCGGTACGGCGCCCAGCGGCCGACCGGTTACGCCGGCACCCAGGTCGAAGTCGATCAGGGCCTGCGTACCTTCATGCTCGGCGTCTACAACAACATGGTTGTCGGGCTCGGCATCTCCGGTCTCGTCGCGCTCGGGCTGAACATGGCCTCGGTCGCGGCCTACCAGGGCACGCGCCCGATCCTGACTCCCTTCGGTCAGGCCCTCTACCTGAGCCCGCTCAAGTGGGTCCTGATGCTCGCCCCGCTGGCGTTCATCTTCGTCTTCTCGATGCGGATGGACCGCATGTCGGCCTCCTCGGCGCGGACGATGTTCTGGGCCTTCGCGGCGGTGATGGGCGCCTCGATGTCCTCGCTCCTCCTGGTCTTCACCGGGGCGAGCGTGGTGCAGGTGTTCTTCATCACGGCGGCGGCCTTCGGCTCGCTCAGCCTGTGGGGCTACACCACCCGGCGCAGCCTCTCGGGCATGGGCTCGTTCCTGATGATGGGCCTGATCGGCATCATCCTCGCGTCGCTGGTGAACATCTTCTTCGCGTCGTCGGCCCTCCAGTTCGCCATCTCGGTGCTGGGCGTGCTGATCTTCGCGGGGCTGACCGCCTACGACACCCAGAAGCTGAAGGAGATGTATCTCTACGGCGGCTTCGACGGTGAGACGGCCGCCAAGGTGTCGGTGAACGGCGCCCTGACGCTCTACCTCGACTTCATCAACATGTTCCAGTTCCTGCTGACCCTGATCGGCGACCGCCGCTAGGCCAGACGGACTGAGGGTTGAGGAAACCCCGGCGGGAAACCGCCGGGGTTTCTTTTTGCCTGCCCGCCGGCGCCCGCCTGCGCTAGGCTCCCGCCATGCGCGCACTCTCCGGCCTCTCCGCCTTTCCCATCACTCCGAGCGATGCCGGCGGCCGAATCGACGCGGATGCCCTGCGCCGGCTGCTGGCCCCCCTGATCGCCGCGGGGGTCGATTCGATCGGCCTGCTCGGGAGCACCGGGACCTACGCGTATCTCACCCGGGAGGAGCGGCGCCGGGCCGTGACCCTCGCGGCCGAGGTGGCGGGCGGACGGGTCCCCCTCCTGGTCGGCATCGGCGCCCTGCGCACCGATGAGGCGATCCGACTGGCCCGGGATGCGCGCGCGGCCGGGGCGGATGCCGGTCTTCTCGCCCCCGTCTCCTACACGCCGCTCACCGACGCGGAGGTCCTCGCGCATGTCGAGGCGGTGGCGGGCGAGGGCGGCCTGCCGCTCGTCCTCTACGACAATCCCGCGACCACCCATTTCCGGTTCTCGCCGGCCCTGATCGGCCGGATCGCGCGCCTCCCCGGGATCGTGGCCGCCAAATGCCCGGCGCCGGAGCCGGCCGCCGCGGAATCCGGCGTGGCAATGCTCCGGGCGGCCGTCCCGCCGGGTTTCCCCATCGGCTTCAGCGGCGACTGGAACGCCACCGAGGCCCTGATCGCGGGCGGCGCCGCCTGGTTCAGCGTCGCCGGCGGGTTGTTTCCCCGGACCTGCCTGGCGATCGTGCGGGCCGTGGAGGCCGGCGACCTCGCCCGGGCGCGCGCCCTCGACGCCGCGCTCGCGCCCCTCTGGGCGCTGTTCAAGGCGCATTCGAGCCTGCGGGTCGTCTACGCGCTGGCCGATCTCCTGGGCCTCTGCCGGGCGGAGCCGCCGCGGCCGATCCAGCCGCTCCCGCCCGACATCCGCGCCACCATCGCCGCGACCATCGGCCGGATGCGCCTGGCCTGACCGGTCCGCCGCCGCTCAGACCGCCCTGGGCGGCGGCTCGAGCACGGCGAGCACCCGGGCGAGGTCCGTGCCGCGCTTCATCACGAGGCCGCTGGCGGCGATCACCGCGTAGGCGCCCTGGCGCCGGGCGAGCTTCGGATCCTTCTCGATGCGGTACAGCGGCATCTCGGAGGCGCGGCGGTAGATCGAGAACACCGCCTTGTCGCGGCGGAAATCGAGGGCGTAGTCGCGCCACTCGCCGGCGGCGACCTGCCGGCCGTAGAGGTTGAAGATCGTGCGCAACTCGTCCCGGTTGAAGGCGACCTGCGGAGGAGCCGCGCGGGCGGGGAAGGGAATGACGTGCCCCACCCCTTCGTCGGGCCTCGGCCCGGCGCTCGTCCTCTCGGTCATCACCGCTCCCGTGCATCGATCCTTTGCCGGATGATGGGCTCCGCCGCAGCGGCCCGCAAGGGCAGGGGCCTCCCACCCGCAGCCCGGCCCAGTCTCGTCACCCAGTGTTGCGCAAGACACGCCCAAGCGACAAAAGACATGGTTCTGCCCGATTCGCGCCTTTTGTGGGCCGCGTTGCAGCGACACAACAGGCGGTGAACCTCGCCGGGTTTTGCCCGGTCGGCGCCCGAGACCCAGCTCCCCAGCCATCGGTCGCCGTTCGGGATCCCAGGATCCGGCACTCCGAGGTTTCGAGACCCAAGACTTCAGGCCGCCCACCGGGCGGCCTTTTTTCTAGTTCCGGTTCGGCCCGGGATGCGGGTATGCCAGCCATCATGGGCTCACCCGCCTTCGACGACGCTTTCGTGCACGCCCTCGACACGCTGTTCGCGTGGCGCCGCGACGTGCGCCGCTTCCGGACGGACCCGGTGGAGGAGGGGAGCCTGCGCGCCTGCCTGGCGGCGGCGCACCGGGCCCCGTCGGTCGGCAACAGCCGCCCCTGGCGATTCGTGCGCGTCTCGGACCCGCGCCGGCGGGCCGCCATCACGGAGAACTTCTCCCGCTGCAACGTCGCCGCGGCGGCCGGCTACGACGCGGCGCGGGCCGCCCATTACCAGACCCTCAAGCTGGCCGGCCTGACCGAAGCGCCGGTGCATCTCGCGGCCTTCTGCGACGCGGCGACCGAGACCGGCCTCGGCCTCGGGCGGGCGAGCATGCCGGAGACGCTGGCCTATTCGGTGGTGGGCGCGGTGCAGTGCTTCTGGCTCGCGGCCCGTGCCCGGGGGCTCGGAGTCGGCTGGGTCTCGATCCTGGAGCCTGCGGCCGTCTCGGCCATCCTGGAGGTCCCGGACACGTGGCGGCTCGTGGCCTATCTCTGCGTCGGCCTCCCGGTGGAGGAGCATCTCGACCCGGAGCTGGAGCGTCACGGCTGGCAGAGCGAGGATACCCGGGGCTGCACGCTGTTCGAGCGCTGAGCCGCGGCCGGGCGCGACACGTCCGCCCTCGGTCCCGGCCGGCAAATTTACGTTGCTCCTTTACCGTGCTGCGCGGAACCGGGGACGGCGCAGGCATCAACCATAGCTTTTCCTGGAACGACAAGCTCGGCCGTGAATTACTTGGCCGTAGAGGATCCTGCTTGTCGGGGAACAGGTTATGTCGGGTCGGGTGGCCGCTTTACTCGGGTTTGCCGGCGCGATGCTGGCAGGTTGTTTCGGGCCGGCTGAGGCCAGGGAGATCGTGCCCTTCCAGAACGGCGTCGCGCCGGGCTCGATCGTGATCAGCGTGTCGCAGCGCAAGCTCTACTTGGTGAACGGCGACGGGACGGCCATCCGCTACCCGGTGGCGGTGGGCAAGCCCGGAAAGCAGTGGTTCGGCACGGCGTCCATCGACGGGAAATACGTCGCCCCGGCCTGGTCGCCCCCGGCCGAGGTCAAACGCGACAACCCGCGCCTACCGAACCTCATCGCCGGCGGCTCGCCGCACAACCCGATGGGCGCGGCGGCCATGACCCTGCAGGGCGGCCAGTACGCGATCCATGGCACCAACCGGCCGAGTTCGGTGGGCACCTACGCGTCCTATGGCTGCATCCGGATGTACAACCAGGACGTGGTCGACCTGTATGCCCGGGTCGATGTCGGCACGCCGGTCTACATGACCCACTGACCACAGGCGGCGCTCAGCCCGCGGGCGGGGCGGTCGCCTCGACGGCCGTGAAGGTCTCCAGGATTCGGTAGGTGTGCTCCACGCCGGCCGGCACGCAGTACGAATCGCCGGCCGCGAGCGGCACGGTCTCGCCGCCGACCACCAGTTCCGCCCGGCCGCTGATCACGTAGCCCACCGTCTCGTAGGGCGCCGTGGTCGGCGGCTTGTCGGCGTTCGGCTCCTCCGCCCGCCACATGCGCATCCCGAGACGCTCGCCCCGGGCCAGGGTGATCTCGCCGTGCGGCCCCTCGGCCGCGCCGCGGGCCGATACCTTCGTCGCCATCGTGTCGCCTCCCTGTCCGTGACGCAGGGGGAACGGGGCCGGGGCCGCCGCGTTCCGGCGTCAGAAGTCGACCGCGAGGCCCTTCACCTCCCAGTCGTCGTAGCGCACCGGTTCCAGGCCGCCGCGGCCCTGGCGCTCGGGCTTGGCGCTGATCGCGGCGGCGCGGGCATCGATCGCCGCGCGGCGCTCGGCCGCCTCGGCCAGGGCGCGCTCCGCCGCCGGGCTGAGCACGCGGGAGGGCGTCGCGCCTTCGTTCGGGTCTTGTCCGTTCGGGTCTTGCATCGCGCTCGCTCGGGTGTGAGGGCGTGGGTCTGAACAGAATTCAGCTCTGGAGCAGAAGTGGCATCGCGGAACACAGGCCGCAACACGCGGGACGGGACTTCGACGCACGGGACGGGTCCGGACCATGGGACGGGTCCGGACACGGCGGGCCTCGGGGCGCGGCGCGCGGCCCTGCAGGCGGTCGCGGCGCTGATCGGCCAGGATCGCCCGCCCGCCCTCGACGAGGCTCTCGCCCAGGCGATCCGGTCCGAGACTCTGGCGCCCCCGGACGCCGCGCTGGCGCGGGCCATCGCGGTCGCGACCTTCCGGCGCTACGGGATGATCCGCGGGGCGCTCGCCGCGCGGCTGGAGCGGGGGCTTCCCACCGCCAAGCCTCAGCTCACGGCCCTGCTGGCCACCGCGGCGGCCCAGATCCTCGACCTCGCGGTTCCCGACCATGCGGCCGTCGACCTCGCGGTGCGGCTCGCCAAGGCCGATACCCGCACCGCGCATCTCGCGGGCCTCGTGAATGCGGTGCTGCGCCGGATCGCCCGGGAGCGCGACGCGATCCTGGCCGAGGGCGCCGACGCCCTCACGGCCAACACGCCGGACTGGCTCGCCCGCCGCTGGCGCGCGGCCTATGGGCCCGAGCGCGCGGATGCGATCGCGCGGGCCCATCTCGCGGGGGCGGCGATCGACCTGACCCTCCGCGGCGATCCGGCCGACTGGGCCGAGCGGCTCGGCGCCGTGACGCTCCCGACCGGCTCGCTGCGGCTGCCGGAGAACGGGCCGGCGATCCCCGAGCTGCCCGGATTCCAGGAGGGCGCATGGTGGGTGCAGGATGCCGCCGCCGCGATCCCCGCCCGGCTGCTGGCACCCGGCCCCGGCGCCCGGATCCTCGATCTCTGCGCCGCCCCCGGCGGCAAGACGATGCAGCTCGCCGCCGCCGGCGCGCGCGTCACCGCGGTCGCCCGGTCCGCACCGCGGCTGGCGCGCCTGCGCGAGCACGTCGCGCGGCTCGGCG
>CAXDNE010000117.1:0-20350 GCA_963990595.1 uncultured Methylobacterium sp. | reverse complement strand
CCTGGGGCGCGGGCTCGCCCCGGGCCTCTCCGGGCTGGCCGCGGGGCAGCGGGCGCGGCGCCTCATGCTGCAGAACCTCTGGTTCTCGGCGGCCTACAACGCGCTCGCGGTGCCTCTGGCGGCCGCCGGGCTGCTGACGCCGCTCGTCGCGGCCCTCGCCATGTCCGGTTCGTCCCTCGTGGTGACGGCGAACGCCCTGCGCGCCCGTCTGGGCGCGACCGGCCTCCGGGCCGCGGCCCCGGATCGATCGGGCCTGGACGTCCGCGTCACCGGCGCCGCGTGAGGCCGTCGTGAACGTTCTCCTTCTCGTCGTCCCCATCGCGCTCGGCCTGGGCACTTTGGGCCTTGCCGCCTTCCTCTGGGCGCTGCGCACCGGGCAGTACGACGACATCGAGGGCGCCGAATACCGCGCGCTCCACGATGACTGACAGCGCGCCCACGGCCGCCTCACGGGGTGCGGCCTGCTCCGCGCCGGTGGTCGGCGCCGGTCCTCCCGGCACTCGACCTGGGCGGACGGCCGGGCGGGCAGGCCGCGCCATGACGCGCCGCAGGACCCGCCGCCTCGTCCTGATCGCCGCCTGCGGTACCGTGCTGGCCCTTGCGGCGGGGCTGACCCTGTCGGCGATGAGCGGCTCCATCGTGTTCTTCCGCTCGCCCAGCGAGGTCGCCGCACAGGGGATGGCGGCCGGCGTGCGCTTCCGCCTCGGCGGGCTCGTGAAGGAAGGCTCTCTGACCCGCGGTCCCGATCAGCGCATCGCCTTCACGGTCACCGATACCGCCGCCACGGTCCCGGTGGCGTACAGGGGGCTGCTGCCCGACCTGTTTCGCGAAGGTCAGGGCGTGGTGGCGGAGGGGTCGCTCGACGCGAACGGGACCTTCCGCGCCGATACGGTGCTCGCCAAGCACGACGAGACCTACATGCCCCGCGAGGCCGCGGACGCCCTCAAGGCGCAGGGGCACTGGCAAGGCGGGCGCGCCCTGCCGCAGGAGGGACCGGTCCCGGACGGCCACGCGTCAATGCGTCGAGATCCTCGACCGTGATGACGCCGCAGGCCTCGCGCGCCTCGGCATTCTTGCGCGCCTGCAACCGTGACAGGACGTCCTCGCGGAGGCCGACCGCGCGGTGGGCGGTCCCGGGCGAATCGTAGCGCCCCGGCCACCACAGGTCGCCCTCGACGATGGCGAACTGCCCCTTGTCGATCTGAAGCACCGTCGGCACCGTATGAACCCTTCGGTCGTGGCATGCCGCCGCGACGGCCGCGGAATGATGCCTGGGATGTGGTCATGGGTGCCGCCGCGCTCCAGGGCCTTGAGCTGGATCAACGCGGACCTCCCCAGGTGGAGGGACGCGTTGAGCCACATCAAGGCGTAGCCTTCGACGAAGCCTACCGTGCGGGAAGGCGCGGGCCACAGGACGGCCGGCCGTATCGGGAGCGACATCGGCATGCGGGAGGATCTCAGGGCGCTCTACGGAGAGGAGCGGCTGCCCCGCTACACGAGTTATCCTCCGAGCCCCCACTTCTCCGCCGCGATCGGTGCCGACAGCTACGCGTCGTGGTTGAGGTCCCTGCCCGCCGACGCCACGGCGTCGCTCTACCTGCACGTCCCGTTCTGTCGGTCGATGTGCTGGTACTGCGGCTGCCACACCAGCATCACCCGGCACGACGCCCCGATCGCCGACTACGTCGACCTCCTCGGACGCGAGATCGGGCTGGTCGCGGCGCGGTTCGAGGACGCGCCTCCGGTGCGCCACGTCCATTTCGGCGGCGGCACCCCCACCGTCATGGCCCCGGAGGCATTCCTGCGCCTCGTCGCGGCCCTGCGCGCCCGCTTCCCCTTCGACGCGGACGCCGAGCTTGCCATCGAGATCGACCCGCGGACCCTCGTGCCCGCGATGACCGACGCGCTCGGCCAAGCCGGCGTCACGCGCGCGAGCCTGGGCGTCCAGAGCTTCGATCCCGCGGTCCAGGAGGCGATCCGCCGCCGGCAGGGCCTCGACGTCACCGCTGCGGCGGTCGTCGGCCTCAGGGCCGCGGGCGTGCGCGGGATCAATCTCGACCTGATCTACGGGCTGCCGCACCAGACGGTGGACTCGTGCGTCGACACGGTGCGGCAATGTCTGGAGCTGTGCCCCGACCGCTTCGCGGTGTTCGGCTACGCCCACGTGCCCGCCTTCAAGAAGCACCAGCGCCACATCGACGAGGCCAGCCTGCCGGACGGGCGGGCGCGCCGCGCGCAGGCCGAGGCCATCGCCGCCATCCTTGTCGCCGCCGGGTACCGGCGGATCGGCCTCGACCACTACGCCCTGCCGGACGACCCGCTGGAGATCGCGCAGGCGGAAGGTCGGCTGCGGCGGAACTTCCAGGGCTACACGACGGACCCTTGCGACACGTTGATCGGACTGGGCGCCTCAGCCATCGGACAGGTTCCGCAGGGCTACGTCCAGAACGCGCCGGCGTTACGGACCTATGCGGACCGCGTCGGCCGCGGTGAGCTTCCCACGGTGAAGGGCTACGCGCTGACGCCGGATGATCGGCTCCGGGCGGAGCTGATCGAGCGGGTCATGTGCGATTTCGCCGTCGATGTCGGGGCGGTGTGCCGGGCCCACGGCCGAGACCCGGAGGCCTTTCTCGCGGCGCTCGCGCGGCTGCCGGCGCTCGTGGCGCACGGCCTCGTCCTCCGGGACGGCGAAGTCCTCGTCATCCCGGAGGAGGCCAGGATCTTCGTTCGGAACGTCGCGGCAGGCTTCGACGCGCATCTCGGGATCTCCGCCACCATGCACAGTCGCGCCGCCTGAACGGAGGGGATCCCGCCGCGGGCATTCCTCAGGCTCGCCCCGTGCCGCCCTGGGCGACGCCCGGCGTGGTCCCGTATCCGATCGCCGCGGCCTGCCCTTCCAGCAGCATCGCCTTGACGCGATGGACGCGCACCCTCTGCCGGCGGAGCCGCAGGAACGACCGCGTACAGGCCGGATCGAGGCTGTAGGCCTTCTCGGCGAGCAGATCCGAGACCGCCGCGTGGGTTTGCGCGCTCCTCAGCAGGCGCGCCCGCGCCGTTTCATCCGCCGTCGAGACGGGCGTCCGCATCGACGCGGCGAAATCCGGGTCGCTCATGGTGTCTCGCGAAGCGAAGATGGATGGAGGTCCGGCCCGTGCTTCCGCGCCGAGCAGAAGCCGGAACTCGGTCCCAGCTCCCTCAGAAGCGGCAGGTCACGCCGGCGCCGACGATCCAGCGGTCGATGTCGACGCGGCCGCGGATCGCGCCTTTGCGCTGGGTCAAGGACCGTCCGCCGCGGATGGGCGAGGCACCCTCACTGGTCCTCTATCCCGAGCCGGAGTCATTCCATGTCCATCGCCAGCATCATGGTCGCCCTCGACACCGGCGAGGCGGCCGCCCGCCGCGCGCGCCTCGCCGCGGATCTCGCCCGCCGGTTTGAGACCACGCTGACCGGCGTCGCCGCCCGCAAGCTGCCGAGCCCGGGCCCCACCGCCGATATCGGGGAGGCGCAGGCCGCCTACGACGCGGAACGGGCCAAGCTCGCCGACGAACTCGTGCTGGCCAGGAAGGTCTTCCAGGCGGGCGTCGGCGACGACATTCGCACGAGTTGGCGGCAGGCCGAGGACGGAGCCGAAGCCTTCCTCATCCGACAGGGCCGAGGTGCCGACCTGATCGTGGTCGGACGCGACGACCCGCGCGCGCGGCGCGACGCGATGGTGCCCGACCCGGGCGCCGTGCTGATGGAGATGGGGCGTCCGGTGCTGGTCGTGCCGCCGGAGGTCGGCCACCTCGACGCGGCCCGCATCGTCGTCGCCTGGAAGGATGCGCCCGAGGCGCGCCGCGCGGTCTCTGCCGCCCTGCCGTTCATCGGGCGCGCGGACAAGGTCCTCGTCGCCGCGGCGGGCAGCGAGGCCCGCTTCGAGGGGGCCGAGGAGGTGTCCGAGCTCCTCGCCCGCCACGGGGCGCACGTCACCACACACCTCCTGGACGCGCCGGCCGGCGAGGTCGCGGACACGCTCCTGCGCTTCGCCAAGCGCGAGAATGCCGACCTGATCGTCATGGGCGGCTACGGCCGCTCGCGGATGCGGGAGTGGCTGTTCGGAGGGGTGACCCGGGACATCCTTCGGAACGCGTCCCTCTGCTGCCTGATGAGCCATTGAGGCGCGGGGCGTCGTGGCGGGAGCCCTGGCGCCCCTGTCGCGGCCCCGCGCAGAGCCGGCGGGCGCTCGGGGACACGGCGGGCCGAGCCCCCGCGCCAGGGCTGCGTCTGACGCCACGCGGTTGGCAGACTGGTGGGACGGTCTCAGCTCGCCGCCAGGCGCTCGAGATGGGGCAGGTCGAGCAGCCGCACGCCGCCGGGCACGAGCAGGATGGCATGCGCCCGGTCGAGACGGGTCAACATGCGGCTGACCGTCTCGATGGTCAGGCCGAGATAGTCAGCCATGTCCTGACGGCCCATCGGCAGCTCGACCGTGACGGAACTGTGCCCCGTTCGGGCGTAGCGCTCGCGCAGGGTCAGCAGGAAGGCGGCGACCTTCTCCTCGGCGGTCCGGCGCCCGAGCAGCACCATCTGGTCCTGGGCGAGGGTCAGCTCGTAGCCGGCCCGGTCGTGCAGGCTCTTCAGCAGGTGCGGCTTGGCCTCCACCAGGGTGGCGAAGTCGTCGCGCCCGAAGCGGCAGGTCCGCACCGGCGTGAGGGCCTCGGCCGAGATCGCGTGGCGCTCCTGCAGGGCGAGCCCCAGGAAATCGCCCGGCAGGGCGAAGCCCATCACCTGGCGCCGTCCATCCGGGAGCAAGCGGGCGAGGCGCAGCGAGCCCTCGATCACGTTGAAGACGGAGTTCGCCACCTCGCCCTGGCCGAACAGCACCTGGCCCTTGTCCAGGATGAGGTGCTGGCTCAGCGCCTCCAGCTCCTCCAGTTCGTCCAATGCCAGTGCGGAGCAAACGCTGATCAGCCTGACCTTGCAGTCGGTGCACCCATCCTCCGACCGCTTGTGGTTGCAAATGTGCGCGGGTCTCTCGCACGAACCCGTATCGACCAGCATTCCGTCTCCCCTGGGGGCAGGTCCGCCGAGCCGCTCCCGGTCGCTCCCCTCAGGACAGGTGAGCGGAGCCGGACGTCCGTGCATTGATCGAGCGCAAGCGCGGCGCGCCGCCGGGAGCCGTGCGAAGCCCGGCGCGGAGACGCGATGCCTCCTCGACAGCGTCAGCCGCCGCGGCGCATGTCCGGGTGCACGGCCCGGTCGAGCAGGCCGGCATGCTGGCCGAGGACGGCGGTTGTCGAGCCGACGATGAGCGGATCGGGCCCGTGCACGACGTGCAGGTCGCGGTCCGGATACGGCATCGACGCCAGGAAGAACTGCATGGCGTTCAGCCGCGCCCGCCGCTTGTCGTCGGATTTCACCACGGTCCAGGGCGCGTCCGCGGTGTCCGTGTAGAAGAACATCGCCTCCTTGGCCTCGGTATAGGCGTCCCACTTGTCGAGGGAGGCGCGGTCGATGGGCGACAGCTTCCAGTGCTTCAGCGGGTCGCGCTCGCGGGCCTTGAAGCGGCGCAGCTGTTCGTCCCGCGTCACCGAGAACCAGAACTTGACGAGGCGGATGCCGGAGCGGACGAGCATGCGCTCAAGCTCGGGAGCCTGCCGCATGAATTCCAGGTACTCGTGCGCGGTGCAGAACCCCATGACGCGTTCGACGCCGGCGCGGTTGTACCAGGAGCGGTCGAAGAACACGATCTCGCCGGCGGCGGGCAGTTGCTGGACGTAGCGCTGAAAGTACCACTGCGTCCGTTCCCGCTCATCCGGCTTCTCCAGGGCGACAACCCGCGCCCCGCGCGGGTTGAGGTGCTCCATGAAGCGCTTGATCGTTCCTCCCTTGCCCGCGGCGTCGCGCCCCTCGAAGAGCACGACGATCTTCTCGCCGGTCTGCTTCACCCAGTTCTGCAGCTTCAGGAGCTCGATCTGCAGCGGCAGAACGTGCGTCTGGTAGGCCGTCTCGGACAGGCGCGACCTGTAAGGGTACTCGCCCGTTTCGAAGGCCCGGCGGATGGCTTCGGAGTCGTGGCGCTCCCCGGAGGCGCCGCGCGCGGCGTCCCCCCCGGCACCCGCATCGTCCGCCCCGGGCGTCGGCCGCCCGGTCGGCGGAACGGGATCCACTCCCCGTAAAACCGGCATGGCCTCAGTCTCCTGGACGATGGCCCTGACGGAACCGTTCACCGCCGCCCGCGGGCCCGTGGCGTCCGTCATGTGACCTCGCCCTCCATCATCGCTGTCGCGCCGCCCGGGCCCGGCCGGCGGCCACGATCGTTCCTCAAGCGGCCTCGGCCGAGAGCGCGCGCGCGATCTCGTCCTTGAGGTGCAGCCGCTCCAGCCGCG
The DNA here is from genome assembly GCA_963990595.1 of uncultured Methylobacterium sp. Classification (GTDB taxonomy): domain Bacteria; phylum Pseudomonadota; class Alphaproteobacteria; order Rhizobiales; family Beijerinckiaceae; genus Methylobacterium. Next base: position 13,981 of record CAXDNE010000117.1, on the reverse strand, counting down.
AGGCCCGCTCGGTCTCCTCGGCGACGGGCTCGATGCGCTCTTCCATGCGATGCAGGGCGCGGTTCACGACGTGGTAGCGCTCGACCAGCTCGGCGAACCGGCCGTCGGCCTGCTTCAGCGCCTGGATGCGGCCGGCCTGGCCCGGGAACTCCTCTGCGAGATCGTGGGGGACATGCGACATACGAAGGCTCCTCACGGCGGCCGGCCGATGACGGGCTCGCGACATCGGTCCCGCACGGCTCCGGCTCGGGACGGCACCCTGGGCAAGCCGGTCCGCGCCATCCTTGATCCAGCGCAAGGCCCCGTCGCCGTGATCCCGGTCGCGGCGCCATGGGCGTTCCGCCCGCTTGCGTTGGATCAAGGCCGCCGCGCCGGCGCGCGGTTACTTTTCCTTCCGTCCGGGTGGTGGAAGCGCGGGATGCGTATGGATCTCGTGCCCCCACGGTCATCCCTGACGACATCGGCCGCGATCCATTCGTCCTGCACCGGCAGGCCGTCCTCTGCGCGTCGGAGGAGGCGCAGGCTGCACGGTCGGCCCACGAGAAGGTCTCTGCGCGCGCCGGCATCGCCGACGGGCGCCGGCGGACCGACCCCCGCGCGGCCGTCGATCTGGTCGAGCCCCCTGAGGACATCGAGATGGGTCACGAACGGACCACCCCCGTGCAGTGGCAGGGTCGGCCATGGGCCGTCAGCCGCTCCGGCATCGAGGCACTCGGCGAATCGTATCACGTCCCGTTCGCCGGCATCCCGGAGGCTGAGGACGGCCGGCCGCGATGGCTGGACGACCTCCTCGGACGCGACGGCACGGACCGGGACCACCCGGCGGCCGCCGTGACGGCGGCGGGCACGATGCGTCCCGGAGCGGATGCCGCGCCGCTGAAGCCGGCAGCATGAGCGCTTCCACCCTGCCCGCGGCCCGGGAGCTCGACGACCCGGAGGCGCCGAGCCCCACCGTCGGCCCATCGAAGCCGGGCCTGCTGCGGGTGCTCGGACCCGGCCTGATCACCGGCGCCTCGGACGACGATCCGAGCGGCATCGCCACCTACGGGCAGGCCGGGGCGCAGCTCGGCTACGGGCTGTGCTGGACCATGCTCTACACCCTGCCGTTGATGGCAGCGGTGCAGATGATCTCCGCCCGCATCGGGCGCACAACCGGCCACGGCATCGCCGGCGTGCTGCGCGAGCACTACCCGAACGGGTTGCTGCAGACCGTGGTTCTCCTGCTGCTCACCGCCAACGTCCTGAACCTCGGTGCCGACCTCGGCGCCATGGCGGACGCCCTCGACCTGCTCCTGCCGGGACCGCGCTGGCTCTACGTCGTCCTCTTCGCCGGAATCTGCGTCTACATGCAGCTCGTCCTGCGGTACACGCGCTACGTCGCCGTCCTGAAATGGCTGACGCTGAGCCTCTTCGCCTATCTGGGCGTGGTCATGTTCGCCCAGGTCTCGTGGTTCGATCTCGGGCTCGACATGGCGTTTCCCCGGATCGAACTCAGCGGCGGCGGGCTGACCACGCTGGTGGCGCTCTTCGGGACCACGATCAGTCCGTACCTGTTCTTCTGGCAGGCGGCGGAGGAGGCCGAGGATCTGCACGCCTTCCCGCGCCGCCGCGACCTCCTGCACGCACCGGAGCAGGGCCGGAGCGCCCTGCGCCGGATCGAGATCGACACGCTCGTGGGCATGGCGTTCTCGAATCTCGTGGCGCTCGCCATCATGACCACGACCGCGGCCGTGCTGCACCCCCGCGGCATCTCCGACATCCAGACCTCGGCCCAGGCCGCGGAGGCGCTCCGCCCCCTCGCCGGCCCGTTCTCCGCGACGGTCTTCACCCTCGGCATCGTCGGGACCGGCTTGCTGGCGGTCCCGGTCCTGGCGGGCTCGGCGGCCTACGCGGTCGGCGAGGCGCGGCGCTGGCCCGTGGGCTTCGGTCGGCGCCTGCTGGAGGCGCGCGCCTTCTACGGCACGGTGGCCCTCGCGACGCTGGTCGGCATGGTCATCAGCCTGGGCGCGGTGGACCCGATCCGCGCGCTCTACTGGAGCGCCGTGGTCAACGGGGTCATCGCCGTTCCCGTCATGGCCGTGATGATGCTGGCAGCCGCCCGCTCCGACATCATGGGCGCCTTCGCGGTGCGCGGACCCGTCAAGGTGCTCGGCTGGGCCGCCACGGCCTGCATGCTCGTCGCCGTCCTCGCCATGCTGGTCACCGCCGCGCTACCCGCACCCTAGCGCGGCATGGCCAATGCCCGGCCTCGCCATTGACCGCACGCGCGTGCGGCCACGGCGGGGACCGGGCGGGCTTTGATCGGGATCAAGGAGCGTCCCGGGCCTCTTCCCGTCTAACGAGCGCAGATCCTCCCCGGACCTGACCATTGGACGGTCAGCGGGCGCCGGTCGCGCCCGTCCGTTCGCGGAGACTTGGCTCGGGTGACGCCCCGCGCGACGGGAGGACGGGTCCGGGGACGCCGAGAGGGTCGTACCGGCGCTCGTCACGTCCGTCGTGACCGTCCGGCGCATGCATCCAGGTTCGCACTCAGTCACCGAGGGGCGCAGCAGCGCGGCGCCCGCAAGCTCTTCAGAGGCCACCATGTCCGTGCCGACCGGCAAACCCGACCCATTCGACCCGTTCGGCATCGCCGCCGCAATGAACGCCTGGTGTTGCCTGCTCACGGCGGCGCGGGAAGTCAGGGACGTCGACCGCGAGATGGTGGACACGCTGGTGGAAGCCCGTGCGACCGCGTCCACGCCCATGAGCCCGGACGCGGTCGCGCGCGTCCGCAGCCTCGCGGCGCTGATGCGCGGCCTCCGGCTCGATCCCGAGGCGGTCCGGCAGCACGAGCCCGCGGCCATGCGCGCGCTGGAAGCGGCCTGCCTCGACTGCGCGGAGCGCAGCCGCTGCACCCGCGAGCTCCGGGCCGGGACGGCGGCGCACAGCTATTCCGAATTCTGCCCGAAGGCCGCGCGCCTCGACGCGCTCCACACTGCCTGAGCGGGCGCGTCCTTCGATCCGGCATGCCGCTCGACCGGACTCGCAGGGCTCAGGGGCTGACGGGCGTCAGGCTGTGGCCGGTCACGCTCGCCGTCGTCTCACGAGGGCCTCAAGGTCGGCGGCAGGGCCATCCCTGCTCGCCGAGATCGAGGCGACGTGGTCTGGGCCGCACCTCCCGACCGCACCGTCGTGCCGGCGCTCAGGCATCTTGATTGAGGTCGACGGCGGCTTTGACGGCGATGCGGGCCAGGGAGCCTTGCGTCATCCAGCTCTCGGGGGCCGGAACGGCCGCTCCCGCGCAGGGTCGCGCCGGACAGCCGCCCCGGGCCGCGCCGGCATCGGACAGGATCGACCGGATGGTCCGTGCGCACCGGCCGCAGCGGGCACGGCATCCGAGGTGCCGATAGACGGCGGCGGGGGTGAACGGGCAGCCGGCCTTGCCCGCCGCGCAGGCGCGGATTTCGTCCGCGGACAGGACGTTGCAGGAGCAGACGATCACGGCGGCAACAACCGGCGCGCGGGTTCAGGCGTCCAGGCGCCGGAGCGCGGCCTTGTCGCGCAGGACGACGGTCCGCCTGTGGGCCGGCAGCTCGATGATGCCCGCCCGCTCCAGTTGGGTGAGCGAGCGCGAGACGCTTTCCACGGTGAGACCCAGATGGTCGGCGATATCGGTGCGCGACATCGGGAGGTCCACGACGCCCGCGGCATCCAAGCGCTCCGCGAGTCCGAGCAGGAAGCTCGCGATCCGTTCCTTCGCCGTCTTCCGGCCCAAGAGCATCATGTGGTCCTGGGCTCGTCCCAGCGCGCGCATCATGGAGGCGACGACGTCGCGCGCCAGGGCGCCCGCGTCCTGCGCGAGCGCGTCGCGGTCGCTCCGGCGGTGGACGGCCAGGACGCTTCCGGTTACCGCCTCGGCGCTGAGACGGTGCTCATCGCCGGCCTCGATCCCGAAGATGTCGCCCGGGAAGTGGAAGCCGTCGATCTGCCGTCGGCCGTCGCTCAGGAGCCGGTAGGTCCGGACGGCGCCCGACACGACCCGGTAGAAGTGGGCGGCGCGGTCACCCTCGGTGTAGATCTCTTCGTCGGCCTCGAAGCTTCGCCGCGTCACCGTGCGCGGTTCCGGCCGGGGCATGGCGGCCGGCACGAGCCCGGGATTCAGCGCGGGAGCGAGACCGGCGGAGGCGAGCGCGAGTTGCATGAGACCCTCGTCGTGCGTGACGAGGGCATGGCTACGCCTCTGGGGGCCACCGCGAAATTCCGGTTCACCGCTAAGGGATTCTACGTAGGCCCGCCCGGGGGCCTCGCGAGGGCGTCGTGGATCCCCGCAAGAAGCGATCCGTCCTCGAAGGGCTTCTCCACCACCCGCAGAAAGCCTGCCCTGCGGGCCCGCTGCTGCAGGTCGTCCGAGGGGCGTGCCGTGATCAGGATGGCGGGCAGGCCGACGTCGCGTCCGCGCAGCCGCCCGACGAGCTCGATTCCGTCCAGGCCCGGCATGTGCTGGTCCACGACCAGGCATCCCGTCCCGGGCAGACTGGTTTCCCCGAGCAGATGCGCGGCATTCGCGTAGAGCCGCACATCGAGCCCCTCGAGCTCCAGCGCGAATTTGAGGGAACGGCGGACGGCCTCGTCGTCGTCGACGACGAGGACCGGGCCGGAAGAGACGGGCATGGCGCATCCGGAACGAAGTATCGCGCTTGGCTAGGCCACGGGCGGCGGCGGCGCCTTGACTTGGCTCAAGCGCGTGATCGCAGTGAACGGCTTCCGGGGCTCAGCCGCCGATCCCGCGGTCGGCGACGAGGGCCATGCGGACGAGTTCGGACAGGCTGCCCGCCTGCAGCTTGGACATGACGTTGGCCCGGTAGATCTCCACCGTGCGGGGGCTGATGTCGAGGTCGAGGCCGATGACCTTGTTGGCCTTGCCGGCCACCAGACCGACCAGCACTTGGCGCTCGCGCTCGGAGAGCGTGGCCAAGCGGGTTCGGATCGTCTCCCTCTCGGCGGCATGGCTCGCGCCGCGCTCGGCCTGCGCCAGGGCGGCCCGGACGCTGCAGAGCAGCACCTCGTCGTCGAACGGCTTCTCGATGAAGTCCCGGGCGCCCTCCTTCATGGCCTCGACGGCCAGGGGCACGTCCGCGTGCCCGGTCATCACGATCACGGGCGGCGGGCTTCCGCGGCGCTTGAGCCGCCGCAGCAATTCGATGCCGTCGAGATCGGGCATGCGCACGTCGGTCAGGACGCAGCCCGAGACCTCGGCCACGCTCTCCAGGAAGGCAAGGGCCGATTCGTGCACGCGCACGGCGAGGCCATCGGTGGCGAGGAGGAAAGCGAGCGACCGACGCACCGCGGCGTCATCATCCACGACGTGCACGATCGCCTCAACCGACATGATCCAGCTCCTTCCGGTCGACCGCCCGCAGGGTGAACCGGAACGTCGTTCCGCCCTCCGGGCCCGAGCCCGCCGAGATCCTGCCTCCATGGGCCTCGACGATGGTGCGGCAGATCGAGAGACCGACGCCCATCCCGTGCGGCTTCGTCGTCACGAAGGGCTGGAAGAGCTGTGCGACCACGTCGGGCGCGAGGCCGGTCCCGGTATCCGACACGCGCACCTCGACGAGGCGCTCGGCGGGAAGCGCCCGGGTCGCGACGACCAGTTCACGCCGCACCGCGTCCTGCATGGCCTCGATGGCGTTGCGGATCAGGTTCAGGAGCACCTGCTGCACCTGGATCCGGTCGGCCAGCACGAGAGGGGCGTCCGGATCGAGCGCGAAGGTGACGTGGACGCCCTTCTCCCGCGCCCCGACCAGCGCGAGCGCGCTGGCCTCCTCGACCAGCTTGGGCAGGTTCTCGATGTGCCGCTCGCCCTCGCCGCGGGTCACGAACTCGCGCAGGTGCCGGATGACCTGCCCGGCCCGCAGCGCCTGGTCGGCCGCCTCGTTCACGGCATCCGACAGCATGGCCACCTCGGGGCCCTCCATGCGGCCGAGGAGCCGGCGGCAGCCCTTCAGGTAGCTCGCGATGGCGGTGAGCGGCTGGTTGATCTCGTGGGCGAGCGTCGAGGCCATCTCCCCCAGGGCGGTGAAGCGGGACATGTGGACGAGCTCGGATTGGAGCTCCTGTAGTCGCGTCTCGGTCTGGTTGCGCTCGGTCAGGTCGCGGATGAAGCCGGTGAAGTAGCGCTCGCCGCCGGAGCGCATCTCGCCGACCGAGAGTTCCATCGGGAAGGTCGAGCCGTCCTTCCGCTGCCCCACGACCACGCGACCGATGCCGATGATGCGCCGCTCGCCCGTGGCGAGGTAGCGGGCCATGTAGGCGTCGTGCTGGGTCCGGTAGGGCTCGGGCATCAGCATGCTGACGTTGCGACCGGCGACTTCCGCTTCCGCGTAGCCGAACTGGCGCACGGCGGCGGCGCTGAACGATTTGATCCGGGCCTGCTCGTCGATGACCACCATGGCGTCCGGCACGGTCTCCAGGATCGAGCGCAGGTGCGCTTCGCGCGCGCGCAGCTCCTCGTCGGCCTGCCTCTGCTCGTGGATGCTGGTGACCACGCCACGATGGCGGCAGGGCCGGCCCTCCGGATCGACCTGCACGCTGCCGCGGGAGCGCAGCCAGTGGATGTCCCCATCCGGGCGCACGACGCGGTAGTCGACCTCGTAGCTGCCGCCGCGCTCCAGCGCACGCCGGATGGCCGCCGCCCTGGTCTCGCGGTCGTCCGGATGTACGAGGGTCTGGGTGTCGGCGAAGGTGGTCAGGCGATCGACCGGGACGCCGAACAACCGTGCGCCGGTCGGAGAGACCGTGACGTGGCCGGTCGGGAGGTCCAGCACCCACGTGCAGATGCCCGCCTCGTCGAGGGTTTGCCGAAGCTCCTCGGTGCGCAACGGACCGTCACTGCTCCGGTGGTGGCTGGATGAGGCGTCAAGCTGCGTCATGCTGGCCGTGAGGTCGATACACACCATCGTGCGGCATGGAATCCGACTTCAAGCATAGGTAACTGGCCGAAGCGCCCGCTTCCAGGCAGTGCCCGTCACCGATTATGCCTCAGTATCGGCCAGGCGCGCCGACGAGGCCGGCTGTTACTTATGTTACTGGGTATCCGATGTCGAATTTCGTGGCGCCTTGCCGACTCCACGGAGCGCGCCGCCCCTGACACAAGCTCGGGCGCCATCGGTCCGCGCGACGCCGCGGCGTGACGCAGGGCCGGCGGCAACGGAGGGCGGAGGCCCGCACGCATGCGACCCCGGCCCGCCCGGTGCGACCCGGGCCTCTTCGGGGTGGGCGATATTTGCAACCTTGCGCAATCGCCTGATTATGCTGGTCGATGGTGAGCGCGCTGGGACTCGAACCCAGGACCTACAGATTAAAAGTCCGTTGCTCTACCAGCTGAGCTACGCGCTCGCGTCCCGGGTCCGCCTGCGGCGCCCGTCGGGGACGGCGCGTCCGCAATAGGTGAGCGGAGCCAGGGGGTCAACACGAGCCGCGTGGACAACGTCAGGACGCGCCGCCCCGCGCGCGGTCCACGATCTCGCGGGCCTCATCGAAGGCGGCATCCGCGTCGAGTTCCGTCGTGTCGAGCCGGACCGCGTCGTCGGCCATGCGCAGGGGCGCGGCGGCCCGCGAGGCGTCGCGGGCGTCGCGGGCCTCGATGTCGGCCAGGATCGCCGCGAAGGTCGCGGATTCGCCGCGGCCGGCCAGCTCGCGGTGACGGCGGCGGGCCCGCTCCTCCGAGGAGGCGGTGATGAACAGCTTCACCCCTGCCTCAGGGCAGACAACCGTGCCGATGTCCCGCCCGTCGAGGACCGCCCCTTGCGGGTCCGAGGCGAAGCGGCGCTGCCACGCGAGCAGGCCAGCGCGGACCTCCGGCACCGCCGAGATGCGCGAGGCCGCCTCGCCCATCGCCCGGTCGCGCAGGCGCGGATCGTCGAGCTTCTCCGCGTCGAGGGCATGCGCCGCCCGAGCCGCGGCGGCGTGGTCGTCGAGCGACGTTCCGGCATCGATCAGCGCCAGCGCCACGGCGCGGTAGAGGAGCCCGGTGTCGAGATGCGGCAGGCCGTAATGGTCGGCCAGACGCTTGGCGAGGGTGCCCTTTCCGGACGCGGCCGGACCGTCGATCGCGATGACGAATGGCATCCGGCTCATGCTCCGATCCGGCCCCCGAGGGCCTGCATGGTCGGCAGGAAGCTCGGGAAACTCGTGGCGATCATCGCGCCGTCATCCACCGTCACGGGGCTTCGCGTGGCCAAGCCCATCACCAGGAAGGCCATGGCGATGCGGTGATCGAGATGGGTCGCCACCGTGCCGCCCCCGGGCGCCGCGTTGCCGTCGCCCTCGACCACGAGATCGTCGCCCTCCACGGTGTGGCGCACGCCGTTGGCCGCAAGCCCCGCCGCCACGGCGGCGAGCCGGTCGGATTCCTTGACGCGCAGCTCGTGGAGCCCGTTCATCCGGGTCCGGCCCTCGGCGAAGCTCGCCGCCACCGCAAGCACCGGGTACTCGTCGATCATGGCAGGCGCCCGCTCGGCCGGGACGTCGACGCCGGTGAGACGGCTCGCGCGCACGCGCAGGTCCGCCACGGTCTCGCCGCCCTCCTCCCGCTCGGCGACGCGCTCGATCTGCGCGCCCATCTCGAGAAGCGTCGTGATGAGCCCGGTGCGCAGCGGGTTCATCATCACGCCCTCGATCACGACGTCGGAGCCCGGCACGATCAGCGCCGCCACCAGCGGGAAGGCCGCCGAGGACGGATCGGCCGGCACGACCACCTCCGTCCCGCGCAAGATGGGCTGGCCCGTGAGCGCGATGGTGCGGCCGTGTCCGCCCGGCCCGTGAGGCGCCACGCGAACCTCGGCACCGAACAGGCGCAGCATCCGCTCGGTGTGATCGCGGGTCGCCGCCGTCTCGATCACCGTGGTGATGCCGGGTGCGTTGAGGCCGGCGAGGAGCACCGCCGACTTGATCTGCGCGGACGCCGCCGGCGTCTCGTAGGTGATCGGGATCGCCTCCCGGGGCCCGCGCAGGGTCAGCGGCACGCGCCCGCCGGGCGCCTCGGCCAGGACCTGCGTGCCCATGCGGGTCAGCGGATCCAGGATCCGCCGCATCGGCCGCGAACGCAGGGAGGCATCGCCGTCGAACGTGGCCGTGACCGGCTGGCCCCCGACCACCCCCATCATCAGCCGCGAGCCGGTGCCGGCATTGCCGAAATCCAGAACCGCGTCCGGATCGGTCAGGCCGCCGATGCCGACGCCCCGCACCCGCCAGCGCCCCTCCCCGAGGCGCTCGACACCGGCGCCCAGCGCCTTCGCGGCGGCAGCCGTGCGCAGCACGTCGTCACCCTCCAGCAGCCCCTCGACCCGGGTCTCGCCCTCGCTCAGCAGACCCAGGATCATCGCCCGGTGGGAGATCGACTTGTCCCCCGGCGGGCGCAGGCGTCCCGTCAGCGGCGTGCCCGGCGCGGCGGTGAGGGGCTGGGGAGGCGAATCGTGCGACACGGGACGTCCGTTCGGGCTCTGACGGTGGGCCTGGATCCGGCGCGTCGCGCGGCATCGCCGCGGTGCTGCAATCGGACCGTGAAATCGCCGCGCGGTTAACATGCGCACCGCCCGGCGTCATCCTGCGTGCCCCTTGAGGTCGGCCCCGTTGGAAAACGCGCGATCCGGCTCGATTGACAGGGATCGCGCCCGCGACTAACGGGGCCCCTCCCCCGAGACAGTAGTAGACGACGAGGTGTCCGCCCGTGGCCCGACCGGAACTTGGCTTGAAGCGCCAGTGCATGAGCTGCGGCGCGAAGTTCTACGACCTCGCCCGCGATCCCGCCGTCTGCCCGAAATGCGGCGCGGTCTATCAGGCGGTCGCCACCTCGAGCCGCGCGGCGCCCCCGGCGCTGTCGCGCGCTTCGAACACCAACGATGACGAGGACGAGACGGACGACAAGGGTCCGGAGCTGGTCTCGCTCGATGAGGTCGAAGCCGCCGAGGACGAGGCGGATCCGACGCCCGATGACGAGACGGCCGAGGACGGGGATTCGACCGAGGACGATACCTTCCTCGAGGAGGAGGACACCGGCGACGACGATGTCTCCGACCTGATCGACGGCGACATCGAGAACGACGAAGAGAGCTGAGGCGGTCTCCGCCTTCCCTTCGAGCGCCCTCTGACGAGAGGGAAAAAAAGGGGTTGAGTCCGCGGTGCGAGCCGCCTATAGAACCGGCCTCGCCGGACGCAAGTCGGACGGCGAGACACCGCGGGACCCAAACCGCGGTGGATGTCAAAGTGGGGCCTTAGCTCAGCTGGGAGAGCGCTTCCATGGCATGGAAGAGGTCATCGGTTCGATCCCGTTAGGCTCCACCATTCTCCTCCAGCGTGACGCGGCCCTGTCCGGGACGCGACCGCCGTTAAAAAATTTGGGGCCTTAGCTCAGCTGGGAGAGCGCTTCCATGGCATGGAAGAGGTCATCGGTTCGATCCCGTTAGGCTCCACCATTCTCCCTCCGCATGACGCAGCCGGATCAGGCGCGGTGCGGAGCAGATCTGAAAATCCGCAGCAAATCCGACCGGTTCGCTGATGATCCGATTGGACGATCGGGGCATCGGCCCGGTTCAGCGGGTCAGATGCCCGAGCGGCAGCGCCGTCGTGTACTTCACTTGGCCCAAGGCGAAGCTGGAGCGGATGTTGGCCACTCCGGGAATCCGGGTGAGGTGGTCGAGGACGAGCTTCTGGTACTGGCCGAGATCCTCCACCACCACACGGAGCATGTAGTCGGCCTCGCCGCTCATCAGGTAGCACTCCATCACCTCCGGCCGGCTCCGGACCGCCTCATCGAAGGCCTGGAGCGCCGCCTGGGTCTGCTTCTCCAGCGAGACATGGACGAAGACGTTGACCGCGAGCCCCAGGCTCAGCGGGTCGACCACCGCGACGCAGCCGCGGATAACACCCGCCTCCTTCAGATCGTTGACCCGGCGCCAGCACGGTGACGTGGAAAGACCGACCTGCTCGGCCAGATCGGCGATGCTGATCTCGCTGTCCTGCTGCAGACGTTCGAGGATGCGCAGGCTCGCGGCGTCGAGCTGCGCCGGTCGCTGGGGCATGGGCTTCAGTCTCCGATGCGGCACCGTCCCGACACGCCGGCGGCGATCGGACAAGCGCCAATCCCCGCCACCCGTCCGTGGGGCATAGTTTTTCGCTTACTGCTAGTTTCCCGGTCGGTCGATCCTCTGAACGCGGCATGAGAGCAAAACTTCGGTATGTCCCGCCGCCGGGATCTCCGTATGATCCGGTGCATAAAGGGAGGTCGCGCCGATGAACGCCATACCGCCGAAAGCCACGATCGCGCGGTCCGCCGAGGTGGATCACGATCCGGCAGAGACGCAGGACTGGCTCTCCGCCCTTGAATCGCTGTTCCGCACCGAGGGCGCCGCCCGAGCGCGGTTCATCCTCGATCGGCTGGAGCGGCGCTCGAAGGAGATCGGCATCCTGGATGAGGCGCTGCCCTACTCGCCCTACCGGAACACGATCCCGCTGGAGAAACAGCCCCGCTATCCGGGCGATCTCGACATCGAGGAGCGGCTCACCTCGATCATGCGCTGGAACGCGCTCGCCATGGTGGTGCGCGCCAACATGGCCTACGGCGAGCTCGGCGGGCATGTGGCGAGCTACGCCTCGGCGGCGGAGCTGTTCGAGGTCGGGTTCAACCACTTCTTCAAGGGCGGCGCGGACGGCGACCTCGTCTATTTCCAGCCGCACTCCGCGCCCGGCGTCTATGCCCGCGCCTTCCTCGAAGGGCGGCTCTCAGAGGAGCAGCTCAAGCACTACCGCCAGGAGATCGCCGGTGACGGCCTGTGCTCCTACCCGCATCCGTGGCTGATGCCGGATTTCTGGCAGGTCCCCACCGGCTCGATGGGCATCGGACCGATCCACGCCGTCTACCAGGCGCGGTTCATGCGCTACCTCGGCGACCGCGGGCTGGCCGACACGTCCGGTCGGCACGTCTGGGGCGTGTTCGGCGACGGCGAGATGGACGAGCCGGAATCGATCGGCGGCTTGGCGCTGGCAGCCCGCGAGAACCTCGACAATCTGACCTTCGTCATCAACTGCAACCTGCAGCGGCTCGACGGGCCGGTGCGCGGCAACGGCCAGATCATTCAGGAGCTGGAGAGCCTGTTCCGGGGCGCGGGCTGGAACGTCATCAAGGTCCTGTGGGGCTCGGAGTGGGACGGGATCTTCGCCCGCGACACGAACCACGCCCTGCTGCGGCGCTTCGCCGAGACCGTGGACGGCAAGTACCAGACCCTGGGTGCCAAGGACGGCGCCTACAACCTCGCCCACTTCTTCGGCGAGGATCCGGAGGTGCGCGACCTCGTCGCCCACATGTCGGACGCCGATGTCGACCGCCTCAAGCGCGGCGGCCACGATTTCCGAAAGCTCCACGCGGCTTTCGCGGCCGCCAAGGCCACCAAGGGCCGTCCCACGGTGATCCTGGCCAAGACCAAGAAGGGCTACGGCATGGGCGGCGCGGGCGAGTCGCGCATGACCGCCCACCAGGCCAAGAAGCTCGACGTGGACGCGCTCCGGGCTTTCCGGGACCGTTTCGCGCTGCCGCTCACGGACGCGCAGGTGGAGGGGCTGGCCTTCTACAAGCCGGCCGCGGATGGCGCCGAGATGCGCTATCTGCGCGAGCGTCGCGAGGCGCTGGGCGGGGTCCTGCCGGCCCGCCGCCGGACGGCTCCGACCGTGACGGTGCCGCCGCTCTCGACCTATGCGGGCTTTGCCCTGGAGGCCGGCGGCAAGGAGATGTCGACCACCACCGCGGTGGTGCGCCTGTTCGGCAACCTCCTGAAGCACAAGGATCTCGGGCCGCGCATCGTCCCGATCGTCGCCGACGAGGCACGGACCTTCGGCATGGCAAACCTGTTCCGGCAGGTCGGGATCTACGCGCCGCAGGGCCAGCTCTACGAGCCGGAGGATGCCGGCTCGATGCTCTATTACCGCGAAGCCCGGGACGGGCAGCTCCTGGAGGAAGGCATCACCGAGGCCGGGGCGATCTCGTCCTGGACGGCGGCGGCGACATCCTACAGCGTCCACGGCCTGTCGATGCTGCCCTTCTACATCTACTACTCGATGTTCGGCTTCCAGCGGGTCGGCGACCTGATCTGGGCAGCGGCGGACCAGCGGGCCCGCGGCTTCCTGATCGGCGCCACGGCGGGCCGCACCACGCTCGGCGGCGAGGGGCTGCAGCACCAGGACGGGTCGAGCCACCTCGCGGCGGCCGCGATCCCGAACTGCCGGGCCTACGATCCGGCCTTCGCGTACGAGATGGCGGTCATCGTCGACCGGGGCGCCCGCGCGATGATGGAAGAGGGCGAGGACGCCTTCTACTATCTCACCGCCATGAACGAGAACTACGCCCAGCCCTCCATGCCGGAGGGGGCGGAGGCCGGCATCCTGAAGGGCATGTACCGCCTGTCCGGACCGGGATCCGGGTCGGGCGCGGTCCGGCTTCTCGGCTCGGGCGCGATCCTGCCCGAGGTGATCGCGGCGGCTGACCTGCTGTCGCAGGATTGGGGCATCGCCGCCGAGGTGTTCAGCGTCACGAGCTTCAGCGAGTTGGCCCGCGACGCCCGCGAGGCCGAGCGCCGGGCGATGCTCAATCCGGAGGCCGACGAACCTGTCAGCCACGTGGCGGCCCTGCTCCCGGGCACCGCACCGGTGGTGGCGGCGAGCGACTACATCCGCGCCTACCCGCAGCTGATCGCTTCCTACGTCGGCGCGCGGTTCGTCACCCTCGGCACCGACGGCTTCGGGCGCAGCGACACCCGCAGCGCGCTCCGGCGCTTCTTCGAGGTGGACCGGCAGCACGTGGCGATCGCCGCTCTGTACGCTCTGGCCGAGGCGGGCACGGTTCCGCGCGCGACCGTCGCCGAGGCGATCCGCCGGTACGGCATCGTGGCCGACGTGCCCGCACCTGTCTCTTATACACATCTGACGCTGCCGACGAAGAGGATAGTGT
>CAXDNE010000116.1:0-20401 GCA_963990595.1 uncultured Methylobacterium sp. | reverse complement strand
GATTGCCTCTTGTCTCGTGGGCTCGGAGATGTGTATAAGAGACAGGCCCGATGTTCCCTCGCCCGATCCGCAAGGCCGGCCTCCGCGACCGATTCCTGCGCGGCGGCCTCGGGGGCGGCCTTCTCGGCGCGGCGCTGCTCGGCACCCTCGCAGGCCTGCTTCCCGCCCCCGCTGCGGCCGTGATCAACGGCACGACCACCCGCGACCCGAACGGGGCGCGCAGCTTCGTGGTGCGCATCGAGAGCACCGAGGGCGAGATCTGCTCGGGCACGCTGATCGCCCCGGACCTCGTGCTCAGCGCCGCCCATTGCGTGATGCGGCCGGCCGGCTACACGGTGATCAGTGTCGACCGGGGCTTCCGCCAGCACCGGACCTCGGTGATCGCCGCCACGATGCACCCCGACTTCGTGCCCGGCACGACGCCGGAGGACCAGCCCGGGGTCGATCTGGCGCTCCTCAAGCTCGAGCAGCCCCTCGGCGCCGACTACATGCCCCTCGACCCGCGCGGGGCGGCCTCGATCGATACCGGCGCGACGGTCGACATCGCGGGCTTCGGCGTCGTGGCCGAGAACCGGCGGAACTCGGCGCGCACGCTGCGGCTCGCCCATCTCGTGTCGATCGGCTCCCTGCAGGTCGCCAACCGGGTGACGGTGGTGACCGACCGGCGGCGGATGGCCGAGACTTCGGGGGCCGGCGCGTGCCTGGGCGATTCCGGGGGCCCGATCCTCGCCGGCGGCCCTGGCGGCTACCGGATCGTCGGCGTGGTGAGCTGGTCGAGCGGCGCCCTGCAGCAGGGCGCGCACCGGACCGCCTGCGGCGGGTTCACCGCGGTGACACCGGTGGCCGAGCATGCCGGGTGGATCGCCTCCCGGTCGGCGGAACTGTCACGGATCCAGGTGGGCGACGCGCTGCCGCGCGGCAACCGGTCCGACTGGATGGCGCGCCCGGGGCGCCGCCGCTAGGCGCCCCCGTTCCGGCGCGCCCGCCACCGTCCCGGGATCCCGCACGCCTGCGGGAACCTGAGGCCGCATCGGCACTTTCGCATCCGGACCTTACCGGCATACGGAGCGAGAGCATGGCCGACACCGGCACCAGCAACACCCCCCGGTCGCACAAGACCCGCAACAACACCGACTCGAACGCCAAGAAGGTCTCGATCGACGCGCTCAACGCCCGGCTGGCGGACGGCATCGATCTCGCCCTGGCGATCAAGCAGGCGCACTGGAACCTGAAGGGACCGCAATTCATCGGCGTCCACCTGATGCTGGACGGGTTCCGTACCGAACTCGACGATCTCAACGACAAGGTGGCGGAGCGCGCCGTGCAGCTCGGCGCCACGGCCCTCGGCTCGACCCAGGTGGTGGCCGAGCGCACCAAGCTGCCGCCCTATCCGACCGGGATCTACGCGGTCGCCGACCACATCGCCGCGCTGATCGACAGCTACGCGACCTACGCCAACGCCGTGCGGCAGAACATCGACGAGACCGACGAGGCGGGCGACCCCGACACCGCCGACCTGTTCACCGAGATCTCGCGGGCCGTCGACAAGCAGCTCTGGTTCCTCGAAGCCCACGTGCAGGAGCCCACCGGCGCCATGCGCGACGGCAACCAGGGGCGCTGAGAGCCGATCATCGCCAGGCAGCCCGCCGGGGGTCTTGGCCCCGGCGGGCGGCCCCCGCTCAGCCGAACTTCAGAAGCTTGATCGCGTCGAAATCCTGCACCCCGCCGCCGACGCGCTTGGTGGTGTAGAACAGCACGTAGGGCTTGGCCGAGTACGGGTCCCGCAGCACGCGCAGGCCGGTGCGGTCCACCACCACGTAGCCGCGGCGGAAGTCGCCGAAGGCCACCGACAGGCTGTCCTTGCCGAGATCGGGCATCGCCTCCGCCTCGGTGACCGGGAAGCCGATCAGGGTCGCGGCCCGGCCGGCGGCGAGCGGCGGCTGCCAGAGGTAGTTGCCTTCCGCGTCCTTGAACTTCCGGATGGCGCTCTGGGTGCGCCGGTTCATCACGAAACCGGCATTCTGGCGGTAGCCCGCGCGCAGGCCGTAGACGAGGTCGAACAGCACGTCGGCCGGGTTGCTCGACGGGAAGGCGCCCGCCGCTCCGGTGGCCACGAAGCCGAGCTTCCCCGGCACCCAGGCGGCATTGGCCACCGTATCGTAGCTCAGGATGCCCCGGGGGCGGCTCGCGCCGTTGCCGGTGACGAAGGCGATGCCTTCCTGCTCGGCGAAGGCGGTCTCCACCTCGGTCGAGAGCCACGCGTCGAGATCCACCACGGCGTCGTCCAGCAGCGTCTGCGTGGCCGCCGGCATGGCGTAGAGTTCCATGGCGGGGAACGCGATCTCCGACAGGGCCGGCGCGGCGGTCTCCGGCCGGGGGGCGGTCTCGGCCGCCCAGCCGGTGACGGGCGCCCCCACCGAGACCGCGCGCTTGTACTGACCGCCCGAGATCTGCTGCACGCTGGCGATGGCGCGGATCGGCGAGACCTGGGCGAGACGCGTCAGCACGCTGCGCTCGATCGTGTCCGGCACGAGATAGCCGCCATCCGGCCCCGAACCCGCCGAGAGGGCCTTGGCCTCCAGGCGCTTGAGCCCGGCGCTCTCGCCGGACCGGACGTAGAGGTCGAAGGCCGCCTTGTGCTCCCGCGCGCCGGCCGCCTCGCGCGGCCCCGGCTGGCCGAGCGGCGGCCGGGCCTGTTCGAGGCTGATCCGGTCGAGGCGGGTGCGGGCCGCATCGAGGGCGGCGTCGATCCGGGCGAGCTTCTCCTCGGTGAGCACGTCGGCGCCGCGGCGGCCCTCAAGCGCACCGAGGCGGGCATCGTTGGTCTCCTTGAACGCCGCGAAGGCGGCGGCGAGTTCGTCGAGGGCCGGCCGGACCGGCCCGCCCTCGGGCCGGGCGGCCTTGTTCTCCAGGTCGGGCATCCCGTCCTTGGTCTCGCGGGCCGTGCTGGCCATCAGGGTGTCGGCATCCATCGTGGGACCTCGTCGGCGGGGGGTGAACGTCAGGGCCGGACGGCCGGCCTCGGCGGGCGGCCGGGCGCGATCCGTCGGGCGAGGCCGCGGATCTCGTCGGCCAGGGCTGTCGCACCGGGATCCGGGCTCGCCCGGGCCCCCGGCTGGAGCGGGAAGGTCACGAGCGAGATCTCCCAGAGATCGACCCGGTGGAGCCGCCGCTCGCCGCCCGCGCCCGACCGGGCGAGCAGCGTGCGGAAGCCGATCGACAGCCCGTCGAGGCCGCCCTGGCGCATCAGCGCGTCGACTTCCCGGGCGCGCTGCACCGCGAGGTTGAGCTGACCCTCGGCGCGGAGGCCGCGGGCATCCTCGCGCAGGGTGAGCCAGCGGCCGATCGGCTCGGCCGGGTCGTGCTGGAACAGCAGCCGCACGCCCGCCGGTCCGCGCTGCGTCAGACTCGCCGCGAAGGCGCCCGGCATCACCACGTCGCGGCCGAGATCGGGCACGCCGAAGAGGCTGGCATAGCCGGTGAAATGGCCGTCCATGGAGAATCCTCGGGTCTTCGGGTCCGACGTCGCAGCGGATCTCCCGCCTCCTCCGCGGGGCGGGAGACGCGCGATCAGGCTTCCGCCCCGCCCGGCCGCTCCGGCGGGTAGCCCACCGCCTCGCGCTTCTCGGACACGGCCAGGAAGTCCGCGGCCTGCACCCGGCGCCACAGGGATTCCCGCTCGGCCGACAGGGCCTCGATCCGGTCCAGATCCGGCTCCAGGTCCACCGGACCGAACGCGGGTTCCAGCCAGCCGGCGAGCGCCTGCGCGGTGCGGACGGCGAGCGGGATCAGGGTCTGGCGGTAGAGGGCCCGGTTGGCCTCGGCGTAGTTGGCGTGGGTGTTGTCGCCGGGCAGGCCGAGCAGCAGGGGCGGAACCCCGAAGGCCAGGGCGATCTCCCGGGCCGCCGCGTTCTTGGCCGCCACGAAATCCATGTCGCGGGGCGACAGGGCCAGCGGCTTCCAGTCCAGGCCGCCTTCCAGCAGCAGCGGCCGGCCGGCATTGGCCGCGCCCTGGTAGTTCGCCTCCAGCTCCGCCTTGAGCCGGTCGAATTGCGGCTCGGAGAGCGTGGCGCCCGCGAAGACCAGCGCCCCGGAGGGCCGGGCGGCGTTGTCGAGGAGCGCCTTGTTCCAGGCACTGGCGGCGTTGTGGATGTCGAGCGCGGCGGCGGCCGCCTCGATGGGCGCGAGCCCGCCGGTCTCGTCGTCCGGGTGGAACAGGGCGAGCGCCCGGATCGGCGCCACCTCGGGCGCGCCGGGCGCGGGCAGGTCGAACCGGCGGCTGCGCCCGCCCGCCGTGTAGAGATACGCGGCCGGCCAGCCGTCGGGCCCCGGCAGCATCCGCATCCGGCCCGGCCGCAGGGTCTGGAGCGCCGCGACCCGCCCGTCGAGGGTCACCGCCTCCAGATAGGCCGTGCCGGTGAGCAGGAGGTCGGCATAGACGGTCTCCAGGAGATGCGTGCCACTCTCCCGCGGGTTCGGCCGGGCGAGGAGGGCCAGCAGATCGGCGGCGCGCTCCGTTCCGGGACCGGTGGCGATCAGCGGCAGGCTCGCGGCGCTCTCGGCCACGAGCCGGACCGCCCGGTGCACCACCGGGTTGCCCTGGTAGCCGGCCCGGGCGAGCGCCGCCGGATCGCGTGGCGTCCAGCTGGCCCGCCCCTCGGCGTAGAGGGCGAAGGCCGGGAGGGCGGCGGCCTTGGTGGCCAGGGCCGGCGCGGCTCCGCCGGTGGCCCGGCGCGCGAGGCGCGTCAGCCGTTCGAGGACAGTCGACATGCTGATCCGTTCCTGCGCTATGGTCGCACGATGGAGCCCTGGTCCCTCTCGCGATCCCGCATGGCCCGAGGCGGGGGCCTCGCGGTCGCGATCCTCGCGCCGGCGGTCGGCGCCGGGCCGGCCCGGGCCGGGGACGCGGCCGGTCCCGCCTGGCCGGAGCCGAACGGCACGCTGGTCCTGGCGCGCCCCTTCGGCCGGTCGGAGATCGCCCTGCGCCTCGCGCGCCGCGTCGCCGGGGCGGTGGACATCCTGACCTGGGACGGCGTCACCTTCATCGCCGACACGGAACCCGAGGACGCCCTGCAGGCGGGCGTGGCCATCGGCCCGGAGCCCGCCTGTCGCCGCGCCAGCGAGGCCGGCAGCCCGCAGGCCGGCAGCGGCGAACCCGCGGCCCGCCGGCTCCGCGCCCTGCGGGCCGGCCGGAGCTGGGCCGAGACCGAGACCCGCCTCGCCTGGACGGACCCGGCCGGGCCGGGCGCCAAGCCGCTCCCGGACGTGATCCTCCACAAGCGGGTCGCCCTGGGCCTGCCGGGTCTGGGCAACGCCGTCGAGGTGCAGGCGCGCTTCCTGCTGCCCGCGCCCGCCGCCGCGGTGCGGTTCGAGGCCCTCGCGGCCTCCGTGCCGGCGGAGTTCTCGCAAGCCTGGCGCTTCGACCCGGGCACGGGGGCACTGCGCCGGCTCGGTCGGGCGCCTGATGACGGGCCGGGGCCGATCATCCTGGCGATGCCCGAGGGTTCGCACGCCCTGGCCTTCTGGAGCCCCGAGCCGCCGAAGCAGGAGGCCGGCGCCCCGCGGCCGGACTTCGCGATCCGGCCCGGTGCGGAGGCGACCCGCCTGAGCTGCGCCTTCCGGGTCGCCCAGGCCGCCGCCGGCGCCCACGATTTCGCCTGTTACGCCCTGCTCGGAACCCTGGCCGATATCCGCGCCGCCCTGCGGAGCCTGACGACGCCGGACTAGAGCCCCACCCGGTGCAGACAGCCCGGTGCGTTTGTACTGCTCAGGGCACCGGCGTGGCTTGTCGGCTACAGCCTGGCTCACAGAATTGTGTATACAGGATGCAGTTCGTTCCAGAGACCACGAACCGACTCCCGGCGCGCCTCCGCAGAGGCGCGCCGTATTGTTTTGGCGGCGCCGTCGACTGGGATCACAGCCGCCGGATCCGCGGCTCGGCCGCCGAATCCAGCATCAGATGCGTGAGCGCCCAGACCAGGGCGTCGAGCCGGTCCGGCGAGGCGCCGCTGGACAATCCGTCCGGCCCGAAATCGCACAGCTCGTCCTCCAGCGCCGGGAATGTCCCGACATGGTGGACCAGCGCGCGGGCGTAGAGCAGCGAGACCGGCTCGGCGCGCAGATACTTGCCCCGCGTGGCGTGAACCCGCGTCACCGGCACGGCGGGGTCGCACTGCGCCAGCACGGCGGCGGCCATCTCGCCGCCTTGGTTGACCTCGACCACCAGGGCGTCGGCTCGGAGCCGGTGGTAGAGGGCCAGCGCCGCCCCGGCCCAGGCCTGCGGGGTGGCGCGGGGCAGGCTCGCATCGGCCAGCACGTAGGCCCGGGCGCCCGCACGCCCGGCCGCGACGATCCCGCAGGCATCCGAGCGCGCCCCCGAAGCGGCCGGCGGATCGACCGCCACGACGATCCGGGCGAGATCCGGTGAGGCCTCCACCCGGCCCGCGTCGAGGGCGGCCCGGTCCCACAGGGCGTCGTCCCGGTCGGCGATGAGCTCGCCGTCGAGCTCCTGGCGGCCGAGGCGGGTGCCGGCGTAGCGCCCGACCACGCGCTCCAGGAAATCCGGCGCGAGGTGCCGGGCATTGTCCTGCGTGCGGGCGCGGCTCACGACGGTGCGCGGATCGGCGAGCAGGCGACGGATCAGCGGGATCGGCCGGGGCGTGGTGGTGACGAGGTTGCGCGGGCGGGCGCCGAGGCGCAGGCCGAATTGCAGCATGTCGAAGGTCGCCTCGGGCCGGCGCCACTTGGCGGCCTCGTCGCACCACGCGGCGCCGAATTGCGGGCCGCGGAGCGCGTCCGGCTCCTCGGCCGAGAAGGCGAGCGCGACCGCACCGTTCTCCCATTCGAGGCGCCGCCGGCTCGGCGACCAGACCGGCCGGGCATGGCCGCGCCGCTTCAGGCCGAGAAGCCCCGAGGGGCCCTCCACCATCACGTCGCGCACGTCGAGATGCGTCTCGCCCACCAGCGCGATGCGCCCGACCGGCTCGGGCGTGAAGGCCGGATCGCCCCGGGTGAGCGCGTCGACCCACTCGGCCCCCGTGCGGGTCTTGCCGCTGCCGCGGCCGCCGATCACCGCCCAGGTGGTCCAGGGCTCCGGCTCGGCCGGGGGGAGCTGGTCGGGCCGGGCCTGGTGCAGCCAGTCGCCGGCAAGCGCCCGGAGCAGGTCCGGCGGCAGGGTCGCGAGGAAATCAGGCAGCCGCCCTTCCGCCGACAAAGCCAGCATAGCGTCGCGCGATCTCCGCGCGCAGGGCGGGCAGGTCGAGCTCGGTGCCGCCATCGCCCCCCTCCCCCGACCCGCCGCGGACGCCGTCCGCCTCGACCTCGTCGAGCAGCCGCTTGAGCCCGCCGAGGTCGCGCAGCACCCGGGCGGAGTCGCGCAGGGCCGCCCCCTCCTGGCTCAGCGCCACGTCGAAGGCGGCGATCTGCCGGGCGATATGGACCCGCAGATGGGCCCGCAGGGAGGGCGGATCGGCCGCCGCCGACCGGTCCGGCCGCACGAGCGCGGCCGGCGGCAGCCGCAGCGCCGACCCGAAAGCCGAGACCATCATCTCCGGGCTGAGTCGCCCGAGCCCCAGCGCCTCGGTGACGTCGCCGGGATCGTTGCCCGGCGCGCTGAGCAACCGGATGAGCGCGGCCCGGCGCGCCGGCGGCCAGCGCTTCGTCACGACCCACCGCCGCCGCGGCGGCCTGAGCCAGCCGGCCCGGACATTCCAGGATTGGACCGTCCGCGCGCCGGCGCCGACACGGGCGGCGATCGCGTCGATCGACAGGTCGGTCTCGCGCAGGAGGCGCAGGGCCTCGTCGCGCGTCGCCGGCGGATGGGCCGCGCGTATCGCCATCGCCCCCTCTCCGCACACGTCTCGACCGTGCCTGTGTGATACCCCAGCAGCGCGACGCTGTCAAGCCTAAATTCCTATCTCAGCGCCAGATAGGAATTTGAGCCGGTGGCGGCCGGGACCGGTCATCCCGAAGCCGCAGGCTCGTCGGCGTGTCGTTCAGGCCCGTTCGCTGGACACGAGTTTCCTCCGCGCATCCCTCGTCAAGCGGATCGCCGCCCCGGCGGCCGCCTTGGCCCGATCGCCCAGGGCGGAGCGGCCGGGCTCGCGGGGCGAGACCCCGAGGCGCCGCAGATAGTGGTTGGTCCGGTAGATGTCTGCCCGATAGGAGGGCGGAAACTCGAAATTGAGGCTCAGGGAAACCGAGATATTGTCGTGGTTCCTGACCCAGTGGCCGCCATGGGTCGGGATGTGGACCGCGTCGCCGGGATCCAGCCGGAAATGCTGCGACGCGACGTCGATCTTCGGCTTGTAGCGGCCGGCCGTGATGTCGCCGGCGTAATAGGTCTCGAGTTCTTCCGCGGTGGTGATGGTGCGATCGTTCGGGTCGCAGACCCAGAGATCCTTGGAGCCGGCGATCTGCACGAGGAAATTGACCTCGGCGTCGAAATGGAACGGCGTGATCCGATTCGGAGAGGTGATGAAGACCAGCATCTCGGGATTGCGCAGGAGCTCAGCCCCCTCCGGCCCCGCGAGGTCCCGGACGAAGTCGGCCCACTCCGCGAGGACCGCCGCGTAGGCCGGATTCGTCTCGACATGTTTCATGACGATCCAGGCGCCCGCGCTCTCGATCCGCCTGATCACGTCGGTGACCGGCCGGTCCGGCACCGGGATCTTCCCCCACTTGTCTTCGATGGTCACGTCGCCCGCATCGAAGTACAGGTCCCCCTTGCGCTCACCCACCTCACGCGCGAGGCGCATCAGGGCGTCGATCGTGAACAGCGGATGGCCGGCCAACGGGTGGGTCGCCCGGAACGCCTTGCTGTGCAGGGCTCGCCGACAGACCTCGACGGGCTCGTTCGTCGCCCAGTGGAGTGTGGCCGCCTCTCCCTTCAGCGCCGTTATCATTGGGGTGCTCCTTCTTGGGGAGCGATATCGTTGTGCAAGGCGCGTTCGAGATACTGATATTTGTCAAACTTGAGCGATCATTCCGTAGATGTCACGCAGACATCACACGCGCAGGCGCCGCCGAACAGGGATCACGCAGCCGGACGCCATCAATTCAGCCGCTCCGTCCGCCCGTCTCTGCTTCACGGAAACAGCTTGCGCGGACTTTTCCCGCCGCGCCCCGCATCGAATGCAGACGGTCCCGGCCGCCTGATCGTCACCCGGGCGGGTCGAGATCTGACATGGCGCACCGCCCACGCGCGGCTGACAGGGCTTGGAGGGCCACCCGGCCTCAAGCAACAGGCTCTACCGCCCCCCCTCCCCCCCGCGAGAACGATGCCCGGCGCGCTCCGAGGCTGTCAGAAGCCGCCGTGTCTCGGAAAGCGTCGCCTCCAGCGCCGCCCGCTCCGCGCGCAAGTCTTTGAGCAGGCTAGCGGTGCGCTCCATCTCCGCCCGGCCCTTCCGAAACAGGTCCGCGGGGCACGGCGGAGCAGGCCGCTCGCTCTGCCGATCGAGAAACTCCGTGAAGGGCAGCTCCATCAAGAGCCTGCCGGAAGCGTCGGCGATCTCGAAGGCGTAGCGAAAGGGATTTGCCTTCTCGTGGATCAGATCGGCGCTCATACCCGGGATGGCCCGGTAAGCCCCGAGATAGGCGGCCTCGACGCTGGCAAGCTCGAGGCCGACCGCGTCGCGCTCCAGACCCTTGGGGCCGCGCAGGTGGAAGTAGAACCAAGGCATCGAACGACTGGCTGTGAGCGTGCCCCCCTGTGCTAACCCGGCAGGGCGGCCCCGGGTCACCGAAACCGATGCCGCGCGGACCCTGCCGTTGCAACCCTGCGGGAAGGCCGGCGCCCCGACCGGTCCGAACCGCGCGAGCGGGCGCCGGGCCCCCGATCCGGCCCATGCGGTCGATGCGCGGCCCCGCGCGGGGCCGCGGCCCCCTTCAGAACCGGGCGATCACCTGGGCGCGGATCGTGCGCGGGGCGCCGGGCGAGATGTTGTTGTTGTTGTCGGCCGTCGCGATGTAGCGCCGGTCGAGCAGGTTCTCGATGTTGATCTGCGCCCGGACGAATTCGTTGACCTGATAGAACAATCCCAGGTCGAAACGCGTGTAGCCCGGCAGCTTCACCGCGTTGTCGCTGCCGGCGAAGACGTGGGAATAGTTGAGCACGCCCACCCCCACCGCCAGATCGGGGGTGAGATCGAACTTGTTCCAGAGGGTGAAGGCGTTGAACGGCACGAGCCCGACCGTGTTGCCGGCGAGGTTGGCCGCCGCGGTGGCGCTGATGATCCGCGCGTCCGTGAAGGCGTAGCCCCCCGCGATCTGCCACCGGTCGGTGACGTAGCCGTTGGCGCCGATCTCGAACCCTTGGGTGTTCGTCTTGCCGGACAGGATGAAGAAGCCGGGATTGTTCGGGTCGGGCAGGCGCTGATTGAACCGGTCGAGGTTGTAGGCGGCCGCCGTGAGCTGGAAGCGCGGCGTCACGTCGAGCTTCACGCCGACTTCTGTATTCTCGAACCGCTCGGGCTGGGCGATCGCCAGCCCCGGGGTGAACGACCCGATCTGGTCGCCGGCCGAGGGCAGGTACGACACGCTGTAGCTGCCGTAGAAGGCGAGATTCGCCAGGGGTTTGATCACGAGGCCGACGCGCGGCGAGATCGGGTCGTCGATCCGGCCGGTGGTGATGAAGGTGTGCCGGTCGGTCGAGACGAAGTCGAAATGGTCGTAGCGCAGGCCGCCGACGACCTGCAGCCAGTCGGTGACGTCGACCTGATCCTGGGCATAGACCGCCGCGAGCCCGAGATTGTAGCGGACATTCGCGTCGGTGGTGCCGTTGTTGCGCAGGAAGATCGGCGCGAAGGTCAGCGGCCGCAGCGGGTTCACCGTGATGGTCGTGGCGGTGTAGCTGCTGTTGAAGTAGTTGGTCTGGCGGAAGGCCAACCCCTCTTGGTAGCCGAGTTCGAAACCGCCGAGCAGCGTGTGCTTCATCGGTCCGGTGAAGAATTTGTAGATGAAGTCGTTCTGGCTGAACAGGTTCGTGCGGTCGGTCTCGTTGCGATAGCCCGCGATCGACACGGCGGTGCCGGCCGCGTTCACGGCGCCCGCCGGCAGGGTGTTGTTGTAGAAGCGATCGTAATCGGCGAACCGCACCTGGCTGTGCATCTCGACGCCGGACTCGAACAGGTGGTCGAGCTGCACGGTGGCGATATTGGCGTCGACCTGGGTCCGGTTGACGGTCGGATTGCCGAAGAACGTCCGCCAATTGTCCCGGTACCGGTAGGCGCGGCCGCCCTGCGAGGGGATGCCCCGGTCCGGGAAGCGCTCGTCGTGGAAATACTCGTAGGAGACCTTCAGCGTCGTCTGCGGGCCGAGCAGGAACGTCATGGTCGGGTTGATGCCGTAGCGGCGGATGTCGCCGAACTGGCGGAAGGTGCCCGAATCCTCGAACACGCCGTTCAGCCGGAAGAAGACGTTCTCGCTGACCCGGTCGCCGATATCGGCGGCGAACCGGCCCTGGCCGAACTGGCCGGCATCGGCGACGACCTCGCGGATGCGGTCGCCGTTGGCCTCCTTGAGGATCCGGTTGACGACGCCGCCGCCGCCGCCCCGGCCGAAGACCAGCGAATCCGGCCCCTTGAGAACCTCGATGCGCTGGATGTTGTACAGGTCGCGGAAGTACTGCACGTCATCGCGGATGCCGTTGACGAAGAAATCCGCGCTGCTGTTCTGCCCGCGGATGATGACCTGATCGCGGTTGCCCTCGCCCTGGGCCGGGATCACGCCGGGCACGAAGCGCAGCTGCTCGGTGAGGTTCTGGAAGTTCTGGTCGCGGATCTGCTGCTCGGTGATGATCGTGACCGATTGTGGCGTGTCGAGCAGCGGCGTGTCGGTCTTGGTGGCGCTGCGCGTCTGCCGGGTGAGATAGCCGATCGAGGCGCCGCCGCGCGGCTCGCCCAGGCCGCGCGCGCTCTCGACGCTCAGTTGGTCGAGCGTCACGGCCGCCGCGTCTCCGGACGGGAGCGTCACCTCCTCCCCGGGCGGGGTCTGGGCGCGCACCGCCGACCCCAACAGCGTCGAGGCCAGGAGCGTGAAGACGAGGCTGGTTGCCCGGGAAGATCGCATCGTTCGCCAGTTCGGTCGTCGAAAGCCGCAAAGACCGGATGAAAACCGGTGTTGCCCGGCCTATCAACGCAAGCCGCCGCAGTGACAACGGCGATTTTATCCCCCTGTACGGCGCGAGACGGCAGATGCACATTGGATCATTTTAAAAGTTCTGCCCAAGTCGGTGCAGCCGCACGCGAAGACGCGCACTCTCTCATTGGAACACTTCCACTGATCCGCGACGTCATCGGCGATTGTGTCCAGCGAGACACAGTCGCGGCCGGGCCGAGGGCCGGCGCCGCGGTCCGGCCCCCTCTCCTGGCGGGCTCCCGGACTCACCCTCCCGGCCCGGGGCCGACTCACCCCGCGGGCGGGACCCGCGCGGCGGAGACCTTCCGGGCGACACCCGGATCCGAGGGGGCGGCCGGGCCCGCCCGGGCGCGCGGCGCGGTCCCGCAGTCCCCGGCGGGGCGTGAAACCCGGTGGAACGGATGGGCGTTTTCCGCCATGAACCCTGCGTCATTGCAGTAGGATGCGCCCCACCTTGTCGCGTCGTCTCTTCCGTAAGCTGGCCTACGGTGCCGTCCTGTCGGAGGGCGACCGCGCCTGCCTGACCCAGCTGATCCGGCGCACCCGCGCCGTCGAGCCGCGCCAGACCCTCGTGGCGGAGGGGGAATCGGTCCCGCGGGTTCTCGTCATGCTGGAGGGGTGGGCCTGCCGCTCGAAGCTTCTCAGCAGCGGGCACCGGCTGATCACCGACCTGATCCTGCCCGGCGACATCAGCCACGTGCAGTCGAACCTGCTCGGCTACGCCGACCATTCCGCGACCACGCTGACCGGCGGCCGCGTCGCCGAGATCGATCCGGCCGAGATCCCGGAGGCGCTGGAGCGCTGGCCCGGCCTGTCCCGGGCCGTGCGCTGGTCCTCGCTCCAGACCGACAGCCTCCTGCGTCAGGCCCTCATCAACAACGGGCGGCGCCTGGCGGCCCCGCGCATCGCCCACCTGATCTGTGAGGTGCGGGCCCGCCTGCAGGCCGTGGACGAACCGGTCGCGGACGGGTTCGAATGGCCGCTGACGCAGGACGACCTCGCCGACACGACCGGGATGACGCCCGTTCACGCCAACCGCTCCCTGCGCCTCCTGCGCGACAACGGGCTGATCGTGCTGGAACGGCGCCGGATGCAGATCCCGGATCCGGATCTTCTGGCCGCCTACTGCGAGTTCCGGCCCGACTATCTGCACCTCGCCCACGCCCCCTCCGAGCCGGTGCGCTGAGACCATGCCGCTCTTTTTCTTCCACCTGCGCACACCCCGGGGGCTGGAGCGCGACCCGTTCGGCCTCGACCGGCCGAGCCTGGAGGCCGCCTATCTGGAAGCCTGCCGGGCGATCCCGGACGTGTGCGCCGACCTCCTGCACGAGGGCACGGCGCCGCTGGCCTGCGCGTTCCTGGTCTGCGATTCGGCCGGCCTCGAGTTGCTCGAGGTGCCGTTCAACGAGCGATTGCACGACGGGCGCAGGCCCGGACGCCCCCGGCCGATCCCCGAGCAGGTGGCCTGCCTGGCGGAGGTCCGCAAGGGACGGCAGCTGGTCGCCGAAATGAGGGCCCAGATCGCCGAAATGAGAGCGAGCGCCGCCGAGATGCGCGATACGGCGCGCCGGACCTATCCGGTGCTCGGCATCGCGGGGCCGGCCGAGATCTAGCCCACGGTGGCGACGCCGCGGCGGTCGCTTTTCTCGCGCGCCTGTGAATGACGGCCCCAAAGGCGGCTAACGGTCGGAACGGCGACCCGGCCGACACGTTGACCGGCGCCATCCCCACGCAGGCATCTCCACTCACGCAGTTCGTCAAAGCGGATCGAGTACACAATGGTCGGTGAGCCACCAGGGTCCGGAGCGGCTGAGCCGCTGGACGTCGGCCCCGCGGGGGATCCTGGGACGGGTCCGGCGCAGGGGACGGCCGAGGCAGCCGCCTTGAGCGACAGCTTCAAGCGATTCGCCGACGTCGTGCCCCTGATGATGTGGCGGTCGGACGAGACCGGCCACGCGATCCACCACAACGAGTGCTGGCTGGAATTCACCGGGCGCCCCCTCGAAGCGGAGCTCGGGCTCGGCTGGCGCAGCGGGCTGCACCCCGAGGATTTCGAGCGGCATGCCCGGATCGTCGCCGAGGCCTTCGAGGCGCGTGCGCCCTTCACCGTCGAGTTTCGGTTGCGACGTCACGACGGCGTCTATCGCTGGCTGCTGGACACCGCGCGCCCCCTCGTGGAGGACGGCCGGTTCCAGGGCTATCTCGGCTCCTGCTTCGACATCACCGACCGCAAGCACGCCGAGGAGCATATCGAGCACGCGCTCGCCGAGAAGGAGGCGTTGCTGGCCGAGGTGTATCACCGCGTCCGCAACAACCTGCAGGTGATGGTCAGCCTGATCGGGCTCTACGGCCGGGCGGCGCCGGATGCCTGCCGCGGCAGCTTCGAGGCTCTGGGCCAGCGGGTCCGGGCGATCGCGCTGGTGCAGCAGCACCTCCACGAGGCGCCCCATATCGCGTCGATCGACCTCAAGGATTACCTGCACCGGCTGGCCTCGGGCCTCGGCCAGCTCCGGCGGGCCGGGCGCATCAGCGTCCAGGTCGGCGGCTCGGGGAACGGGCTCGTGGAGCCGCGCACCGCCAACGCGCTGGGCATGATCGTCGCGGAGATCGTGGCCGAGTGCCTGGACGCCACCGCCGAGCACATCGCCTGCTCGATCACCATCGACATGGAGGCGCAGCCGGGCGAGCCGCTGCGCCTGGCGATCATCTCCGGCGTCAGCGAGATGGTGGCCTCCGGCCGCCCGAACGTGCCGAAGCTCGGGCCGCGCCTCATCGCCGCCTACGCGGCGCAGGCCGAGATCGCCGTGACGGGCGATGCCAGCCCGGGCGATCCCCTGCGCCTGACCCTGCCGTCACCGCGCCCCGCGGCACAATGAGCGCCCGCGGCGCCGGGCCCTGTCGCCATGATCGCGCGACCGGCCTATAGGGCGCAGATCATCCCGGACCCGGCCGAGCATGCTTCCCCCGATCGACACCATCATCGAGAATTTCGAGATCGTCGAAGACGACGACATGCGGCTCGAGTACCTGATCGAGCTCGGCCGCGCCCTGCCCCCGATGCCCGACGCCCTGCGCACCGAGGCAAATCGCGTCCACGGCTGCGAGAGCCAGGTCTGGATCGACACCGCCGTGGAGCGATCCGGCGGGACGCCGCGCCTGGTCCTGCACGGCTTCAGCGATTCGTTCATCGTCCGCGGCTTCGTCGCGCTGATGGTGGCCCTCTACACCGGCAAGACCCCGCAGGAGGCCGCCGAGACCGACGGCCTGGACCTGTTCCGGCACCTCCGCTTCGGCGCCCACGTCACCTCGAAGCGCTCGAACGGCGTGCGGGCGATGGCCGAACGCATCCACCGCGACGCCGTCCGGCTCGCCGCGGAGGTCTGAGGCGGCGCCGCTTCGGCCCCCGCCGGAGCGCGACCGGGCGGCCGCCGTTCCGGCCGGCTCAGTCCCGCCACAGGCGCAGGCGTCCGCGCTCCGGCCCGGTGGCCTCCCGCTCCAGCCCGTAATGCTCGGCCAGCCGCCCCAGGGCGATGCGCGCCACGACCTTGGCGGAGCGGGTCGGCCAGCGTCGCTCGGCCTCGATCCGCTCCAGGCCCTTCAGGAAACCGCAGAGGTCGACCAGGAGGCCCGACAGATCGCTCCCGACCGCATCGAGGGCGCCGCGCACCCGCTGCCGGGCGGCGATCACGTGGTCCGACGCGGCGGCCGGGTCCCGCGGGCCGCCGCCATCGACCCGGG
Organism: uncultured Methylobacterium sp.; assembly: GCA_963990595.1. Taxonomy (GTDB): domain Bacteria; phylum Pseudomonadota; class Alphaproteobacteria; order Rhizobiales; family Beijerinckiaceae; genus Methylobacterium. The sequence goes on along the minus strand of CAXDNE010000116.1, from coordinate 4,528 downwards.
GCGCGCCGAGATCCGAGCCCATCCGTGGAAGCAGCGCCGCCGCGGTCATGTCCCGGCGCAGCCGCTCGCCCGCCTCGAAGGAAGCCGCGTCGATCAGCGGCGTGCCGTCCCGGTCACGGCGGCGCACCATCCAGGCCAGGGGATTCTCGGCGGCGTTGCGGAGGGTCGGGCCCGCAGCCCCGCCCTCCACGACGATCAGGTCGTGATGCTGCGCGATGAAGGCCATGTCACCGGAGGCTTCTTGCCGCCGCAGGCGCGCCGCCCCCGCGGCGCTGATCGTCAGCCGCGCGCCGGCGGAATCCCAGGCCGCCAGATCGGTCTCGACCAGGGCCTTGCCCGCCGTGGCCGGGAAGCGCCCGCTCCCCACCGAGATCCCCGCGCCGCCCCGCCGGACCAGCAACGCGCCCTCCTCCAGGGGATCGGGCCGGGCGTAGGCCCCGGCCTCGCCGAGCCGCGCCAGCAGGCGCGCCGCCTCTGCCGGCAAATCGCCCCGCGCCCCGCCTCTGCGCCGCGGCCTCGCGGGCGCAGAGCTCCCGGTTCCGACCACTTTGTTCATGTTTTGTTCCAGATTGGCCACGTCGATTTCGGTGCGCGCCGATCATGTCAGGAAAGTTCAGCACGTCAAGGTTTTTTTACCTATAACCGAGCCTAAGCGGACGCGCCGTTCCGCCGCGGACGGGTCGGTGGCCGATGGAGCACATCGGCGATTTCCGCCTCCGGCTTGCCGCGAACCTCGTAGCCCATCGCCTCGAAACGATCGATCAGCGCCGCGCTGGTGGCCGCGGAGCGCGCCGCCCAGGCCGCGAGCATGTCGTTCAGCCGCTCCAGATCCGCCTCGGGATGATCATCCTGCGGATCCGGCTGCGGATCGGGGGTTGCGACCATGTCGGCACCTCGGAGTCGAACCGGCAGCCGCCGCGCGGACGCGCCACGGCTCGCGGTTCAACGCCTGAGGCTGCGCCGGGCTCCCAGGACGGCGCTGCCTGCCCATCTTTCGGAGCCGCGCCGCCGCCACGCCGGGGGTCATACCGGGAGCGCGCGAGCCTCGTCCCGTGCCGGGCCGTATCACGGCGGCGGCCCTCGATTCGGGCGCGCCCGCAGCGCACCGGCACGACGGCGAGGGGCCGGCGTGTCCGCGACGACGCCGCGCCCTGCGCGATTGCCCGCGCCACGGCTTGCATCGCGGCGTCCGGCGCGACACATCCGCAGACCCGGACGTGACGGGACCCGACGGGAGATACGATGACCGAGATCGGCCACGGCTTGCTCGCACACCGGACCGGCGCGCCGGTCGCCGAGGCCCGACCGCGACGCTTCAGCGTCCACGGGCAGGAGATCGTCGACGACTACGCGTGGCTGAAGGCCGACAATTGGCAGACGGTCCTCAAGGATCCGGCGGCGCTGCCTGAGGATATCGCTGCCTACCTCAAGGCCGAGAACGCCTTCGCGGAGGCGGCGCTGGAAGGCGCCGGCGACCTCCGGAAAACGCTGGTCTCCGAGATGCGCGGACGGATCCAGGAGGACGAGAGCAGCGTCCCGGAGCCCGACGGGCCCTTCGCCTACTACACGCGCCACCGGGAGGGCGGTCAGCATCCGCTGATCTGCCGGCGGCCGGCGGCCGCGCCCGACGTGCCCGAATCCGGGCCGGACCCGGACGAGACGATCCTCATCGACGGCGACCGCGAGGGCGCGGGGCTGCCGTTCTTCGAGATCGCCGCCGCGGTGCATTCCGATGACCACACGCGGCTCGCCTGGAGCGCCGACACCAAGGGCTCGGAACTCTACACGATCCGGGTGCGCGATCTCGCCACCGGCCTCGACCTCGACGACCGGGTCGAGGCGACCTCCGGCGAGGCGGTCTGGGCGGGGGACGGCGCCAGCTTCTGGTACGTAGCGGTCGACGCCAACCACCGGCCGGCCAAGGTGATGCGCCACCGCCTCGGCACGGCGCAGCTGGACGACGAGACGGTCTACACGGAGGCCGATGCCGGCTACTTCGTTCATATCAGCCGGACGCAGTCCGGCGCCTTCCTCGACGTGACGGCGAGCGACCACGAGACCTCCGAGGTCCGGCTGCTCGACCGCCACGCGCAGACCGCCTCCCTGCGCCTCGTGCAGCCGCGCGAGCCCCTGCTGATCTACGGGGTGGAGCATCGCGGCGACCGCCTGTTCATCCGCACCAACGCCGACGGCGCCGAGGATTTCAAGATCGTCACCGCGCCGCTGGACGATCCGGGCCGCGCGAACTGGACGGACCTCGTGCCCCATCGGCCGGGGGTGATGATCCGCCACCTCAACCTGCTGTCCGGGCACCTGATCCGGCTCGAGATCGAGAATGCCCGGCCGCGGATCATCGTGCGCGACCTCGGCGATGGCAGCGAGCACGCGGTCGCCTTCGCCGAGGAGGCCTATTCCCTCGGCCTGCGCCCCGGGCTCGCCTTCGACACGGCGGTGATCCGCTTCGTCTACTCGTCGATGACGACCCCATCCGAGAGCTGGGACTACGATTGCCGGAGCCGGGACCGGGTGCTGCGCAAGCGGCAGGCGGTCCCGAGCGGCCACGATCCGGCCGCCTACGTGACCCGGCGGCTCTTCGCCACCGCGCCCGACGGCGAGCAGGTGCCGATCTCGCTGCTGCACCGGCGGGACCTCGTCCTCGACGGCAGCGCGCCGCTCCTGCTCTACGGCTACGGCTCCTACGGCACGCTGATGCCGGCCGCCTTCCGGACGAACCCGCTCAGCCTCGTCGACCGGGGCTTCGTCTACGCCATCGCGCATATCCGCGGCGGCACCGAGAAGGGCTGGCGCTGGTACCTCGACGGCAAGCGCGAGAAGAAGCCCAACACCTTCACGGATTTCATCGCCTGCGCGCGGGCGCTGATCGCACAGGGCTACACCGCCGAGAAGCGGATCGTCGCCCATGGCGGCTCGGCCGGCGGCATGCTGATGGGGGCGGTCGCCAACATGGCGCCGGAGCTGTTCGCCGGCATCGTCGCCGACGTGCCCTTCGTCGACGTGCTCAACACGATGCTCGACGGGGAGCTGCCGCTGACCCCGCCCGAATGGCCCGAATGGGGCAACCCGGGCGAGAGCGAGACGGCCTTCCGGACGATCCTCTCGTACTCCCCCTACGACAACGTCGCCGCGCAGGATTATCCGGCGATCCTGGCGCTGGGCGGCCTCACGGACCCGCGCGTGACCTACTGGGAGCCGGCGAAGTGGGTGGCGCGGCTGCGCGCCAGCATGACGGGCGGCGGCCCGGTCCTCCTGCGCATCAACATGGAGGCCGGCCATGGCGGTGCCGCGGGCCGCTTCGACCGGCTGGAGGAGGTGGCGCTGATCTACGCCTTCGCGCTCATGACGGTGGGGAAGGCTTAGGCGCCCGGACTTCCGCCGGGGCGGGGCCGAGACAGCTCCGCCGGGCCGTCTACTGGGGCCGGATCTCGGCGGGGACCGAGGTCCCCTCGCCCTGCGCCCGCGCTCTCCGGGCGGCTTCCTCGGCGGCAGCCTTCTCGGCCTTCTCGGCGGCCGCCTTCTCGGCAGCGGCCTTCTCGGCGGCCACCTTGAGGGCCGCGGCGCGGGCGCGGTCCATCTCGATCCGGGCACGGCGGCGTTGCCGCTCCACCTGATCGGCCTCGGTCAGCTCGATCGACTCCAGCTCGCGCTGCAGCACGAAGGCGGCGAGCCCGTTCGACAGGGCGCCGACATCGACGACCCGCTCGGGCGCACCGACCGGGCCCGTGAGCCCGAACTGGACGGCCGGGGGACCGGCATTCCAGCCCCGGGGCACCGGCCCGCCGGCCAGCGTGCCGCGGGCATCGAGCCGGCCGCCGCGCAGGTCGTAGCCGACCGTGCCCGACCAGCGCGCAGACCCGAAATCGATGGTGAAGGGACCGGCCCGCAGCACGCCGCCGACGATGGTGGCCGCGGCGCGCGCGGGCCCGCGCGCCTGTGCGCCGGCCTTCGCGAGCTCCTCGGAGACCAGGGCCTGGAGCCGGCCCGCGCGCAGCGGATCATCGATCTCCGCCGCCCGCGACAGGGCACGGCCCAGACCCGCCGGATCGGCTTCGGAGACGCTCAGGTCCTTGAGGGTGAGCGTGCCGCTGCCCGAGAGACCCCCAGCGAGGTCCGGGAGCGTCTCGGCCGTGGTGGAGAAGCGCAGGTCCGCGTTCAGGCGGCCGCCGATCGGGCCGCCGCCGGCCAGGGCGGGGATCGCGGCGTCGTCGAGGCTGCCCTCGCCGGAGATCGCCGCGGCGGCCCCGAGCCGGGCGATCGTGGCCGAACCCGCGATCCGCCCCCCGGCGAGCTTGCCGGTCAGGTCCCGGAGGGTCAGGCCGGTGTCGGCGAGGCCGAGGGCCAGGGTCGCGTCGGTCGCCACGAGGCCGCGCCCGAGATCCAGGCTGGCGACGCGGGCGTCGAGGGAGACGGCCGGGTGGGCGGCCGGCGGCCCGAACCGCCCGCGCCCATCGGTCGGGAGCAGGAGCTGTCTCTTATACACATCTCCGAGCCCACGAGACAAGAGGCAATC
>CAXDNE010000115.1:0-20674 GCA_963990595.1 uncultured Methylobacterium sp. | reverse complement strand
GCTAACGACGCCGCGGTTCAACCGTGCCAGCCGTTATGGGTTCGCGACCTAGAGCAACAGTGCCGCAAGTGGGCTTGAAGCGGCCGGCCGGATCTGGCCGGAGAACGAGCCTGCGGCGCGGGAGGGCGCAGGTGGTGAGGTCGCAGTAGCATCCAGACCATCGCGCGTCGTTTGAGGCCTGTCGGCGGCGGGCCGAACATCGCGGCACCTTCATCCGAGGAGCCCCACGATGCTCGACCTGCTTCGCGCCCCCGCGGTCGGCCCGCTGCGCCAACGCCCAATCGAGGAGATGAGCCTTTGCCGCAAGATCACTGGCGCTCGAAAGTACAATTCGCGCTGGACGGGACAAATTGCTAATGTGGCTCGGCACTCAGGACGGGCCCGAAAAGCACCCATTGCTCGCCATCAAACCGAGCCATCTGCAACTGCTCGATAGGGAAATAATCATTGGGCGCGGTGTTGATTTTGATCCCCGGAAGCAACAACGGGATCTCGAAGTCTTTCAGGTTCGCGGCCTGTTTCATGACGTTTTCGTGGGTCAAATCGTCCCCACATTGCCGCAGCACCTGCACCAACGTCTGTGACACAGCGTATCCGTACACGACGTTCGAGTTGCTCCGGTCGGCGTCGGGATAGTATTTGTCCAGGAAAGCTTGCCATTCTTTCATGGCAGGATCGCTCTGCCACGTCTTGTCTGTTGGGTCCTTGAGGTAGGCGGTCGTGATCACCCCGCGCGCGTTCTCCAGTCCCGCGGGCTTGAGAACGCCGCCAACCGAAGCCGAGACGTTGTTGACGATGTGCAGCGGCTTCCAACCCAGCTCCGCGACCTTCCGGATCGCCTGGGCGGCGAACTTCGGCACGCCGAAGGTCAGCAGGACGTCGGCACCGGACGCCTTCAGCTTGACGATTTGCGAGTCGATTGTGGGCTCCGAGACCTCAAACGGGGCTTCCGCCACCACCATTGTGCCGGCCTTGTCTCCGAGCCCGGCCTTGAGGCTGCGAAGCAGATCTTTGCCATAGTCGTCGTTCTGAACGAGGACTGCGATCCGGGCATCCGACTTCGTGTCCAAGAGGTAGCGCGCGTAGATCAGCCCCTCGGCCCGGTAGTTCGGCTGCCATCCCATCGTGTAGGGCGATGCCTTCGGGTTCTCGCCGAACTTGGTAGCCCCAGTCGAGACGAAGAGCTGGGGCACCTTCTTGGCATTCATGTATCGCATGATCGCAGAGTTGGCAGCGGTACCGAGGGATTGGAAGATCAGCAATACCTCGTCGCTCTCCACCAAGCGGCGCGCCACTTCGACCGTCTTCGGTGGGCTGTAGCCGTCATCGTATGAGGTGAAAACGATCTTGCGTCCGTTGATCCCGCCCTGATCGTTAATCATCTTGAAGTAGGCTTCCTCCGTCTTGCCGATCACGCCGTAGGCGGAGGCCGGTCCGCTGTAGGGCATGATGTTGCCGATCTTGATCGTCGCGTCGTCGGCGCCGTGGTCGTACCGCTTCTGCGCCCAGGCAGGGAAGGCAGCCGAGAGCAGCAGGGCGAGCGCTGCGACGAGGCGAGGCCGGTGATTGGGCATGGACGTAGTTCCTCCTTTCAGATCTTGCGCATCCGGGGGCTTCGAAGGCGGATACGGGGCGCCCGCACGAGGCTGCCGAGTCCTGAGGGCAGCACGTGGACCAGCAGGATCAAGAGCGCGCCGTAGACTGCGCCCGACAGGCCCTTGGAGACGGATTCCGCCAGGTTGGGGACGAACAGTACGAAGGCACCGCCTGCCAGCGCTCCAGGCAACCAGGAAATGCCCCCCACCACGAGGCCGACGAACAGGCCGATCGACAGCGCGAAGGTGAAGCTGTCGGGCGCGACGAACTGCACCACGATGGCGGCGAGCGCTCCGGCCAGTCCGGCGTAGAGGGCGCTCACCCCGAAGCTCAGCGTCTTGTAGAGTTCGACATTGACGCCCATCGCGCGGGCCGCGATCGGATTGTCCCGGATCGCCATCATGGCTCGCCCGGTGCGGCTCGAAACCAAGTTCCTCGCCCCGAGATAGGCCAGAAGGCCGATGACGAGCGTCAGGCCGTACAGCCATTGGTCCTGCGTCAGCGGCAGGCCGAACGGCGGATCGGGCTTGAGGACGAGGACGCCCTGCACGCCCCCTGTCCACGGCTCCAGAGGCGGCAGCTTCAGGATCTGCGGCATCGCCAGCGCGAGCCCGTAGGTGGCGAGCGCCAGGTAGAGGTTGGCGAGGCGCTGGGCCGGTAGGCCGAATAGGACGCCCGCGACACCGGAGAGGAGGGCGGCAGCCGGCAGCGTCGCCCAGTAGGGCCAGCCGGCGAACTCCATCAGCAGCGCCGCCGTGTAGGCGCCGAGGGCGAAGAAGGCGCTATGGCCGAGCGAGAATTGGCCGCTGATCCCTGTGAGCAGGTTCAAGCCGAGGATGGCGATAGCGTAGATCATCACCATCGTGAGCTGGAAGACGAGGAAACCCTGCACGAGAAAGGGCGCGACCAAGGCCGCAACGAGGAGGCCGGCCCGGAGCGTGAAAGCGCGGGTGGGGCGCCACGCCGTCAGTGCGACAGCCGCGGGCTGCGGGGCGGTTTCGTCCGACGCGCTCAATCAGACCCGCTCCATGGTAACGCGTCCGAACAGGCCGCCCGGTCTGGCGATGAGCACCACCATGATCGCCACGAGCGCGATCGTCAGCTTCAGGTCGCTGCCGACGACCGGAATGTAGGTGCCCGCCAAGTTCTCGAGCACGCCGAGAATCAACCCTCCGGCGACAGCGCCGGCGGGACTGTCCAGACCGCCCAGCACGGCACCTGCGAAACCGTACAGGAGGATGCTCGTCATCATGTTGGGCTCAAGGAACACGACGGGCGCGATCAGCATCCCGGCGATCGCCCCGATCGCCGCCGCCATGCCCCAGCCGAGCGCAATCATCCAACCGACCCGGATGCCGACGAGTCGCGCTGAAGCGGGATTGCTTGCGGCCGCGCGCATCGCGAGTCCGAGCCGGGTGTGCCGGAAGAAGCCGTAGAGCAGGACGAGCAGCCCGGCCGTAACGGCGATCATGCCGAGTTGGTGGGCGCTGAGCAGTCCCCCGAGCACGGGCGCGGAGCCGAACGGGGATGGAAACGGCTTGATGGTGAAGTCCCAGACGAAGCCCGCGAGGCTGTTGAAGACCGAAAAGAGACCGATGAAGACCGCGACTTGGCTCAGAACGGGCGCATTGCGCACCGGTCGGAAAACCACCCGCTCGATCAGCACGCCGCCCAGGAATGACAGGCTGACTGTGAGGAGGAATGCCGCCCAGAACGGCAGCCCCCATTGCAGCATCTGCCACGCGACGAAGGTCGAGAACATCGCCATCTCGCCCTGGGCGAAGTTCAGATGGTCGATCGCTTGGTAGATCATGACCACGGCGAGAGCCATGCAGGCGTAGATGCACCCGGTGGCGAGGCCCGCCAGGATCTGCTGGAGGAGGTGCTCCATAATGGCTCCTCAGTATCCGAGATAGGCACGCCGGACGGCCGCCTCGTTGCCGACTTGCGCGGCGGGGCCGTACATCACAATCTCGCCGGTCTCGATCAGGTAGGCCTGATCGGCGATCGACAGCGCCAGCGCCGCATTCTGCTCGACCAGCAACATCCCGACCCCGTCGCAACGGTTGATGTCGGTCAGGATCCGAAACACCTCCTGGACGATGAGGGGAGCGAGGCCGAAGGAGGGCTCGTCGAGGAGCAAAAGCCGCGGTCGCAGCATCAAGGCCCGCCCGATCGCCAGCATCTGCTGCTCGCCGCCCGAAAGGGTTCCGGCCTGCTGGGTCCGCCGTCGTGCAAGGACCGGGAAGGTGTCGTAGACGCGATCGAGATCCGCCGCGACGGCGGCGCGGTCGCGGCGGGTGATCGCTCCCAGGAGCAGGTTCTCGGCCACGGACAGGCGCGTGAAGGTGCCGCGGCCCTCCGGCACGTGGACGAGACCGAGGCGTGCGACAGTCTCGGTCGAGAGACCGTCGATGGGCCGGCCCTGCAGCACGATCCTCCCCGTGCTCGGGATCATCCGCGACAAGGCCCGAAGGGTCGTGGTCTTCCCCGCCCCGTTCGCGCCGAGCAGTGCGGTGATGCCGCCCTCAGCGACATCGAGAGTGAGCCCGTGCAGCACCCGCACTTCACCATAGCCGGCACGCAGGTTCTCGACCGAGAGCAGCCTCATGCGGCCTCTCCGCCGAGATAGGCGCGGATCACGTCCGGATGGGCACGCACCTCGCCCGGAACCCCATCGGCGATCTTGCGACCGAAATTGAGCGCCACGACCCGATCGGAGACGGACATCACGAGGCCCATGTGATGTTCGACGAGGAGCACGGTGAGTTTCCGCGCCCCGCAGAGATGACCGATCAGGTCTCCGAGGGCGCGGACCTCATCGTGGTTCAGTCCGCAGGCAGGTTCGTCCAGCAGCAGGAGCTTTGGCTCGCTCGCCAGAGCTCGGGCGAGTTCGACGCGCTTGCGCGTTCCGAACGGCAGCACCCCGGCCGGCGCCTCGGCGACGTCGCTCAGGTCAAGTTCCTCGATGAGCAGGTTCGCCTTGCGCGAGAGCCGGGCTTCGCACCGCGCGGCCCAGGGCAGCCTCAGAGCATCACTGGCGAAGTCGCCGGCCGAGCGCGCATGGGCGCCGACGAGCACGTTGTCGCGGACCGACAGCCGGTCGAAAAGGGCAACGTTCTGAAAGGTTCGCCCGATTCCAATCTCGGCGATCCGATGAGGCGCACGTTGCAGAAGGCTGCGCCCCTCGAACAGGATGTCTCCGCTGGAGGGCGTGTAGAGGCGGCTAAGACAGTTGAACAAGGTTGTCTTGCCCGCGCCGTTCGGCCCGATCAAACCGAGTATTTCTCCCTCAAAGATATCGAAGGAGATACCGTCAAGGGCAGCGATGCCGCCGAAGCTTAAACATACGTCGCGGACCGACAGTATGGCCGGCAGCTGGCGCGCTGTTCGAGCCGCAAGGCTGATCAAGCACAACCCTCCTCGCCAGGCGCACTCTGCTTTGATTGCAGGCTTTCGCTTTCGGGACCTAATGGTCTCAGAACCTTGATTTGACGTCAACTATGCTTCCGAGAAGAGAGCCGATCAAACCGTCGGTTATTCGGCGCGCGCGTGCCGGCGGGATATCAAATTGTCGCGAACAGCCAATCGATCCGCCGCCCGCGGCATGCCGCGGCCACCAGACGCGAAAAATGGCGGACGAGCATAATGAAGTACGAGTTCGGCCCGTCAGCTCCGCGCGCTACAGGCTGATGACATGTTAGACGGCGTGCGGCCTCATCCGCGTGGCAAGATTGTCTTGAGATCAGCGGGTGATCGAAACGAGATGCCGAAACGTGTTCGGTCGCACAGGGTGATCCGGGTTGAGCGACTGCACCCGTAGGGCTACCGCGAGCGCCACGGCTTGGCGGCCGATTATCCGATGGTCGCCCCGAGCTACGCCACCCGACGATCGCAGATTGCCCAGGCGATCGCCCTCGGGCGCCCTGCTGCCATGGCCGAGAATGCGCCGATGGGGCACAAGGCCGCCAGATCGCGCAACATGGTCCAGCCGGCAGAGGCTTCCGAGGCAGTTGCCAGCCTCCTTGACCAAGCGGCTGACCACGGTATCGCATCGCCTGACGCAGAATGATGCGTGCGGCTGCTTAAGTGGGCGCCGCGCAGTTCCGCCTTGAACAGATTGCTTCGAAGTGCACGCCCAGCCATGGCGCGAAAAGGACGTATCGCAAACGCATTGCGGCCCGCAGCCAGGTTTGCGGCACGCCCGTAATTGCAGCCCTGATCCGCCTCTCCGAACAGCACGGCAACGATACGGGCAAGTGGCTGCTGAAAGCCGGGCTCGATCCGGTCTGCCCCGTCTTGCCGTCATTGTTCGCCGACTCGGACGAGGCGCAAGCTTGGATCCTGGATCAGTTGCCGTTTACCCCTAACGGCGATGCCGCTGGGCCACATGATCTTTCGCGGCTACACTAAATTTTCTGCCCTTATGCGGATGGCTGGTTGCGGTAGCCGTCATATGTAAGTCCGCTATTCGAGAGCGGCCGCGGTTCCTCGAATGACCGAGATGGACGCCAAGCCGACTGTCCGGTTCTGCGCGCGATTGCAATCCGGCGTAACGTAGTCTGGCCGAAAGCCGCTGGTCCGCTTCGGATAAGGTTTGCCGGAAAAACGGACAGCTTCTCTCGACTGAGCCTGGCCGTTCAAGACTACTCGCACAGCGCCCGGAAGCCGTCGCTGACCAATTGCCGTTCTCGCAGCAGAAAGCCCATTCCGGCCGTCCAGCGGCAATCTTCCGCGGCCGCAAAGCGACCACTGTCAATATGCGCTCTTAAACTCTTCATTCTGTCGAGGCCCGCTACGTTCGCGCGGCCTCTGCTGCCCGTCAACGACTTATCTGAAATTATGATCATACGAACGGGCTCCATCCTACTATTATTGTAAGCATAACTTATATCTTGCACTTATGTCAGTCGATACACAATATGCGCAGGCCGATGAATCGCCAATCAATCGGTCTCCGACGGATGCCTGAACCCAGCACTAGAACAAAAATCTTCGATTTTTCGACCTGGAAATGCATGATGTCAGATCTTGACAATTCCCGCACTTGCGCCGCAGATTTCGTATTTGATCATCTACCGATGCCAACGCCGATGTGAAATTTCAGCCTTCCGAAATCTGTTCTGTTTCAATGGGGGAGCAACGCATGTCGTCGCCTGTCCGCTCCTGCCGGCTGTTCGCCTGTGCTGTGGCACTGATCGGTGGCTGGACCGTTTTGCCGGCTTTCGCGGAGACTGACACGCTTCCGGAGTTGAAGCAGTTCAGTGCATCGGCCGGCGTGCTGGACGTGACCTTCACGATGAGGCGGGAAGGCGCGCCGGTGACGATCGGGCGCGACCAGGACGGAAATCCAATCCGGGTCGACGGTTTGAACACGCTGACCGTATGCGATGCAGCGACCCCGACGGATTGTGCTCAACCCTATACCGGCACGGTTCTGAAGCTCACGCCCGGCGAGACGCTGAAGGTCAAGTTCGCGAACCAGCTCGGCGGAAACGGCGGTTCAATGGCCTCGATGTGCATGGACGCGACCGGTGCCTGGACCGATGAAGGTGGCTGGGCGAGCAAAGGTGGTCTCGGCAACCAGCACTTCCATGGCCTCCTCGTCCCTCCAACGGAGGGCAAGCCCGGCGACACGACGAAGCCGTTCGGCGACTACATCCTGACCTGTACGTCAGGAAGCGGCACAGCGGCTGAGCAAGTCTACCATGTTCACCCGAAGAAGGATCATCCTCTCGGTATCGACTGGTTTCACCCGCACATCCACGGGATCGCCAAGCCGCAGGTCGCGAGCGGCATGGCCGGCATGATCCTCATCGGCGATCCGCCATGCGCTGAACCCGCCCAGTGCAGCGTGGTCCGTCCCATTCTGCTCAAAGACATCCAGCTCGTTCAGGTGCCCGGCGCTGACGGGCCGCACTGGGTTAATTTCGCGGATCAAGATCCGGGCTTCTGCGGAAATCCGCCATTCTCTGCGACGAACCTGGGCAGTTGCGCGCTTGCGGCCGGTCAGTCGCTCACGACGGGCGATACGACAGTGACACCGGCTGCGGGGCGCTGGATCTTCACGCTCAACGGAGCACAGTATCCCACGCTCGTGGCCAATCAGCCGCAAGTCTGGCGCATCCAGAACGCGTCGGCCAACATCACATATCGGCTCAGCTTGCGGGCGCTCAATCCGGATGCGGGCGAGGTGGTGGCCGACGCGCCGTTCGAGGTGATCTCTCTCGACGGTGCCGGTCTCGCCGGGACGTCCGACGTGGGCCCGTTCGCGCCGCAGACGAGGGAGATCCTGTTGATGCCGGGCAGCCGAGCCGATCTCAGAGTGAGGCGGCCCGAGGAAGGGGGAACCGGCGAACTCCTCTACCAACTCGTCAATGAGGCATTCCAGGCCGGCTTCGCGCGCGACGATGCCGACATCTGGCCGCACGTGGCGTTGGCGCGCATCGTGTTTTCCGCGCCCGAGACGATCGCGCAGAACCCGCCACCGCCTCCGGTAGCCCCGCCAGCCACAACGGCCCGTTCGATCGTGTCGATACGGACCGCGCACCGACGCGCGGCCGAGATGGCGGTGCCGGACCGTGTTCGCGTGTCCGTCGAGCCGAACGATGCCGCGTCTGTGCGCGGCACGCCCCTGACACGCGCATCGGCCTCGCGCGCGATGTCTATGTCAGCCCCTACCCCAGCGCCAGTCGCGCCACCGCTGCCGGATATCAGGACACCACCGCCAGCGAGAATGCCGCCCGCGTCGCACGGGGCGGCAGACCCGACGCCGCAGGGTAGTCATCCGCCCCCGGGCCCGGAGACGGCGCACGGGCGCATGGCGAACTGGCTACGGGAAAGCTGTGACGGTTTCGAGAGCGGCGACGCTAGGGCAGCGATCGACGTCATGCTCGAAGCCAAGGTCCCCGGACACCGTGCTCTCGCCGACGAGGCCGAACGTCATGCCCGCTTCTGGCAAAGCCTCCACTTCGATCCGCGTACGACACACCGGCGGATCTATTTCGGCATCCAGACGGGAAGCGCGGACGAGCAGTTCTCGCTGGGAGAGACGTTCGTGTCGACCAATCCCGACCCACATGGGCCCGAATTGATCGAGACAGACCTGTACGGCCGCCGGATCTCGGCGACAAACCCGGTCGTGCTGACGACCTTCAACGCGCACAAAGGGCTCTGTGCGCTCAAGCGTACCGCTAGCGCCGGACATGCAGAGGCGTCCGTCGAGCAGTGGGAGCTGGTGAATGTCTCCAAGGAGGTCCACAACTTCCACATCCACCAGATGAAATTCACCGTCGCGCGGGACGGCAATGGGCAGCCGATCATGCGAACGCCCTCGCCGCTGGACCTTGTCCAACTGCCATCGTCGCTTCTGTTGACGTCGGGGGGCGCCCAAGCGGCTGAACTGCAGCATGACACGATCGTCGTGCCACGCGGCATAACGAACTGCCGTTACGAGGACCCGGCAGATCCTCTGAAAAACAAGTCAAGTCTCGTTTTCATCGGCGCGGTCGGCGGAGGCTTAGATATGCATCCGGTTGAAGCCTTCATACTCGACCGGAGCCCAGCAAACCCGACCTGTACCGGATTGGATCGGGCGCAGCGGCCACCGGCGGAGGCGGCGAAGGCGATGCCCGACGGGAGCGGGATGATCTTCGTCAACCTCGCGCTAACGGGTTCTTGGCTCTCGGCCCAGCCGGATGGGAACGGGATCATGCAAGCTGCGCGCTTCGTGTTTCATTGCCACATTCTCGAACACGAGGATAAGGGCATGATGCATCGGATCGCGATCCTTGATCCGTCTCCGTGACGGCAGCGATCCGCTCGATCATCTGGACCGTGCCCGCCTCCTGCGGGCTCTGAACGCGATTCCGGATGGTCCTGCATTGGCCTACGGCTGCCATTCTGCCGAGGGCATGACCGTGGAATTGCCCGCCGGAGAATACTCCCACCGGTTCCGGCCATGGCCTGACGCCCGCTTTCTCGGCTCCTCGTCCGAAGGCGGAAAGGCCGGAGTCCAGCCGTCTGAGAGGCTTGGCGGCCCGTCGGCAAAACCGGACGGCCGGTGCAGCTCGAGTTGCTGGAACCGGCCCGCACCAGTCTTCGCGCTTGGCTGGAATGCCGAGGTGGTGCGTTCGACCAGTTCGCCTTTCCGAGCAGGACCGACCACACGGCGCACAACAGCACGCGCCAGTATGCGCGCCTGGTGGATGGACGGGTGACCGGCGTCGGACTGAGGCCGGGGGACTACGGGACGCACTCTCTGCGGCGAACGAGGGCTTCGCTGATCTACAGGCGGACTGGCGACCTGCGCGCGGTGCAGATCCTTCTGGGGCACATCAAGATCGAGAGCCCAGTGCGCTTTCTCGGCGTTGACGTCGAGGACGCCCTCATCCTGGCGGAAGGGATCGAGATCTGACAGCCGGGCTCGTCGGCCTCATGGTCGCCGAGCCCACCCAATGTGCCAGTCCGGATTGCGCCCGAAGCGGCCACCTGACTGATCAGGGCAGCCACCTGAAAGCAGTCATAGCGGCCACCGAGGATTCACGTGAGACGGCGTTGACCTCGTTACGCCAACGCCCGCACCATCGGAGGACGGCCCTCAGATCCTATGGATCCGCGGCTGACTGTTCCTCCCAAGCAGCCTCATAAGCTTCCCTTAAGCCAAGCCTTCGAGCTTCCTGAGCTCAATGAGACTCGAGCCGATCACGTTCGGCGAGGCGATGGGAGGAAGGATGGAGCCGCATCTGATTCGTGCGGTCCTGGGTCTCGTGATCGGTTGTGCGCTCGGTTATGCGGCGCGGCGTGGCCGTTTCTGCACGCTCGGTGCGCTGGAGGACGCCGTCTATGGCCGCGATACACGGCGTTTGCGCGCCTGGGCTCTAGCCATCGCCGTGGCGATGGTCGGGGTTCATGGCCTTCGGTTGAACGGGCTCGAACTCCACCGAACACTGTACGCGTCATCCCAACTCGAACTCGGCCCCTTGGTCTTCGGCGGCCTCACTTTCGGGTTCGGCATGGCACTCGTCGGCAATTGCGCCTTCGGGAATCTCCTGCGGCTCGGCGGCGGGGATCTGAAAGCTTTGGTCGCTCTCCTCGTCGCGGCCGTCTCGGCGGTGATGGCGATGCGCGGGCTCACCGCCGTCGTGCGGGTGAAAGCGATCGATCCTCTCTACGTGGCGATACCCGGCGGGCGCTTGCAACTCCTTCCGGACCTGCTCGGCGTCGGGCCACCCGCATCGATGATCCTCGCAGTCGCCTGCGCCGCCCTCCTCGCGGGTTACGCCCTCGCGGATGAAGCCTTCCGGAAGGACCGGAAGCTCGCGGCGGCGGCGGTCGTCATCGGTTTGTGCGTGACCGCGGGCTGGTGGGCGACAGGTTTCGCCGGGTTCGATGCGTTCGGGACCGAGCGGCCGCAGTCGCTGAGCTTCGCCCGGCCGGTCGGCGATACCGTGCTCTTCGCGATGCTGGCCTCCGGAATGCAGGTGGATTTCGGGATCGCCTCCGTCCTGGGCGTGCTCATGGGGGCGTTCATCGAGGCGCGGCAGGCGCGGCGCTTCCGCTGGGAGGCCCCGGACGATGTGGGCGAACTGCGGCGGCACATCGTGGGCGCGTTCCTGATGGGCACCGGCGGTATCACGGCGCTGGGCTGCACCATCGGCCAGGGCGTCACCGGGATCGCGACGCTGTCCGTCGGGTCGGCCATCGCCCTGGCGTCGATCGCCCTCGGCGGTCGTGTCGGCCTCTATTACCTGGTGGAGCGGCAGGTATGACCGCCTAGGGTTCGGGCTTCCTGCCGTCGCCGAAATTCGCGCCTTCGAGCTCCAGGAAGATCCGGTAGGCGTTGCCACGGTTGTTGGCGGTGAAGGCCGGGAGCCTGTCGTAGGCCGACCAGTCGGCGGCCCGATAAGCGACGTCGAAATCCGTCCAGGTATCGACCGCCGCCTTCATGACCCGCCGGACATCGGCGATGTAGCCCGCCGTGAAGGCGATAGCCTGCGCCGCCTCGGTCGAGGGCTCGCCGTGACCGGGGATGATGAAGCGCGGCTTCAATCCCTCGACCTGCTTCAGGGCCGCCAGCCAGCGGCCGGTATCGACGTCGTCGCTGTTCATGTGCGGGATGCGGCCGTTCTGGACGATGTCGCCCGCGAACAGGACTCCGTCCGGTTCGACCATCATCATCATGTCGCTCGCCGAATGGGCGGGCCCGGCATAGAGCAGCACGAAGCGCTTGCCGCCGAGCGTGAGGGTCACCCGCTCGGCGAAGGTGATGTCGGGAGGGACGATCCGCGTGTGCTCGTCGACCCAGGGGGAGAGCGCTCCCTGCCGCTGGCGCAGGCGGGTATCGGCCCGTTCGTCGGCGGTCTCGTCGTTCTCGCGGTACTCCGCCGCCCGCTCCTGGGCGATGACGACGGCGCCCGTATGGTCCTTGAACGCCTGCAATCCGTAGATGTGGTCGGCGTGGTAGTGGCTCACCACGACGTAGCGCACCGGCTTGTCCGTGACCTTCCGGATCTGCTCGAGCAGCGCCCAGCCGAGGCTCGGCGTTCCGAGGGCGTCGTACACCACCACCCCGTCATCCGTGACCACGAAGCCGCCATTCGAGGTGTTGCCCTCGTTGCCTTGGCTCGGCACGCCGGTGTTTCCGAGGCTGTAATAGATCGGCTCGCCCGGCACCTGCGCGATGGTGAGCGGCCTGCTGATCGGCGCGTAATCAGAAGCGGACGCCGACCCTGTGAACAGGACAGCCAGGATCAATGCGGCCCGCCGGATCATCCTCACAAGTCCTTGCAGTAGAGCTGCTTCAGGAGCCCGATCACCGCGACGGCATTCGGGTCCTTGACGCTGTAGTAGAGCGTCTGGGCCTCGCGCCGGAACGTCAGCACCCCATCCTCCCGCATCCGCGCAAGATGCTGGGACAGGGCGGACTGGCTGAGCCGGAGCTCCTCGACCAGTTGGCCGACAGACAATTCCCCGTGCACGATCAGCAAGCAGGCGATCATCAGCCGGTGCTCGTTTCCTAGCAGGCGCAACAGGCGCACCGCCGCGGCGGCCTGCTCCGCGAAGGCATCCAGGGTCGTCTCGTCGATCGTCGTCGCCTGCATGGTCTCGCAAAACCGGCTTGGCCCAATCGCGTTGGGCAGGGGGAAGGTGTCACCATGGTTGCCCGAACGCGGCGCCCTGGCCAGTCAGCAGACCGCCACAGCACCGCCAGGACCCGTATATCAGTTTTTTCTAACTTTAGTATTGACTGATAGAAGGCGGCTGGCTAGCCCTAGTGAAACGGCAGAAGCCGGTCAATTCGGGAGGAAGCCGGTGACGAACCGGGCTGACGGGCGCACGCCGCGGGGCGGAGCGCCGACGCGATCTCTTGCCCATTCCCTTGGTCGCCGGAGCTTCCTGCGCCTCGCGGCGGTCGGGGCCGGCGGGGCAGCGCTGCCCGCTCTGGCCGGCGCCGGGGAGGCCGGGCCGCCGGCTGAATATCCCTGGTCGCAGAGCCTCGGGGCCGGCGTCGTGGACAAGCCCTATGGCCAGCCCGCCGCGCAGGAAGCGGGCGTGATCCGCCGCAACGTGCCCTGGCTGACGGCGGGCACCGAATCGTCGATCAGCTTCTCGCCGATCCAGGACCTGAAAGGCATCCTCACGCCCAACGGCCTGTTCTTCGAGCGCTACCATGCCGGCCGGGCCGACGTAGACGCGGAGCAGCACCGCCTGATGATCCACGGCCTCGTGGAGCGTCCGCTGCTCCTCTCCATGAGCGACATCGTCCGCTTCCCGTCCGTCTCGCGCATCCACTTCATCGAGTGCCCGGCCAATGGCGGCATGGAGTGGCGCGCGGCGCAGCTCAACTCCCTCCAGTTCACCCACGGCATGATCTCCTGCGCCGAATGGACCGGTGTGCCGCTCGCGACGCTGCTCGCGGAGGTCGGCGTGAAGCCCGAGGGCAAGTGGGTGATGTTCGAGGGCGCGGACGGCGCCCACATGAACCGGTCTCTGCCGCTGTCCAAGTGCCTGGACGATTGCCTCATCGCCTACGGCCAGAACGGCGAGGCGCTGCGGCCCGAGCAAGGCTACCCGCTGCGCCTCGTGGTGCCGGGCTGGGAGGGGAATGTCAGCGTCAAGTGGCTTCGCCGTATCAAGATCGGCGACCAGCCGTGGTACACCCGCGAGGAGACCTCCAAGTACACCGACCTGATGCCCGACGGAAAATCCCGGGGCTTTACTTGGAGCATCGACGCCAAATCGGTCATCACTTTTCCCTGCCCCGAGAAGCCGCTCGGCAAGCCGGGCCTCTACGAGGTGCGCGGCCTCGCCTGGACCGGCAACGGCAGGGTCAAGCGGGTCGACGTGTCGTTCGACGGTGGTGCCAACTGGCAGGCCGCCACCCTGCATGAGCCGGTTCTGTCGAAGGCCCTGACGCGGTTCTCCCTGCCCTGGCACTGGGACGGGCAGCCAGCCCTGCTTGAATCCCGGGTCATCGACGAGACCGGCTACGTGCAGCCGACCATCGCGGATCTGCGCAAGATCCGCGGCGTCAACTCCGTCTACCACAACAACTCGATCCAGACCTGGCAGGTGAAGCCGGATGGCAGCGTGTTCGATGTCCAGACCGCTTGAAGCCCTTCTCGCCGTCGGCGCGCTCCTCGCGCTCGCAGGCCCTGCCCTGGCCGGGGACAAGCCTCTCTACGGCTACGGCACGCACCCGACCCAGGCGCAGATCGACGCCTGGAACATCGACGTGCGCGGGCAGGACGGCCTCGGCCTTCCGGCCGGCAAGGGCAGTGTCGATCAGGGCAGCGAGATCTTCGCCGAGAAATGCGCCGCCTGTCACGGCACCTTCGGCGAGGGTGTCGACCGTTGGCCGAAGCTCGCGGGCGGCGAAGGTACCCTCAAGGCGGACCGCCCGGAGCCGACGGTGGGCAGCTACTGGCCCTTCGCGGCAACCCTCTACGACTACATCGGCCGGGCGATGCCGTTCCCGAACCCACGCAGTCTCACGCCGGACGAGGTCTACGCGCTCACCGCCTACATCCTGAACCTCAACAACCTCGTTCCCGGCGACTTCGTGGCCGACAAGGACAGTCTGCCCAAGGTCGGGATGCCCAACCACGACAACTTCACCTGGGAGGATCCGCGGCCCGACACCCGCGCCGAGCCGTGCATGAGCAACTGCCGCGATCCGAAGGCGGTCACCATCACCTCGACCGCCGAGGGCAAGACCCTGACCCCGCGCACCACGGGGCCCCTCGACGACATGCAGCCGAAATGACGTCCCCGAAGGAGGCCCCCATGCGCCGGCATCCCGTCACGGCACTCCTGGCCGCCGCCCTGATCCTCGCCCCGGCGGGAGCCGCCCTGGCGCAGGGCGATGCGGCCGAGGGGAAGGCCATCGCGTTCGACCGCGGCCGGGGCAACTGCCTGTCCTGCCACGCGATTCCCGGCGGCGACCTGCCGGGCAATATCGGCCCGTCCCTGGCGGGCCTGAAGGAGCGCTACCCGAACCGCGAGGACGTCGTCGCGATCATCCGCGACGAGACCCTGCGCAACCCGGCGACGGTGATGCCGCCGTTCGGGCGGAACCTGCTCCTCTCCGACCGGGAGATCCGGTCCGTCGTCGAGTACCTCTATTCGTACTGAAAGGGAGGCCGTCATGGCTGCCTATGACAGCAAGATGTTCGACCGTCGCTTCGTCCTCCGGGCGGCGGGTCTCGGGAGCGTTCTGGCGGCGACCGGCTTCGGTTTCCCGCTCCGGGCTTCGGCCAGTACCGCGGCCGCCTATCCCGCCGATGCCTTCAAGCAGAAGGGCGAGGCGGACGCCGTAAAGACGCTGTTCGGGCAGGCGGCCACGGCCTCCGACAAGGTGAAGCTCGACGCGCCCGAGATCGCCGAGAACGGCGCCGTCGTGCCGGTGTCGGTCAGCACCGACCTGCCGGACGTGACCGCGATCGCGATCCTCGTCGCCGAGAACCCGAGTGCGCTGGCCGCCCTGTACAGATTCGCGCCCGGCACGCCGCCCACCGTGGCGAGCCGCCTGAAGATGGCCAAGACCACGCCGGTCATCGCCGTCGTGGAGGCCGGGGGCAAGCTCTACAGCGCGACCAGGGAAGTGAAGGTCACGGTCGGCGGCTGCGGCGGCTGACGACGATCACACGACGGGAGGAACACCGATGCCATCAACCATCCGCGTGCGCGCGACCGCCAGCGGCGACCAGACCGATGTCCAGTCGCTCATCCAGCATCCCATGGATTCCGGCTACGTGAAGGATGCCAAGGGGGAGCTGATCCCTCCGCACTACATCGAGACCGTCACCTTCGAGCATGACGGCAAGGTGGTGCTCACCGCCTTCTGGGGGCCGGCAGTCTCCAAGGACCCGTACCTGAAGTTCAAGTTCGCCGGGGCCAAGAAGGGCGACGAACTCAAGGTCACCTGGACCGATAATCTGGGCAAGACGGATTCGTCCGTCGCCAAGATCGGATGAGTGCCCGCCACGCCCCGGCGGCCGGGCTCGCCCTGGTCCTCGGCCTCGCCGTCTGCGGCATCGCCGGGGCGCGTGCCGCCGACGCCGTCGATCCGAAGGCCGATATGAAGGCGTTCCAGGCCTATTTCTACGAGAAATTCCCGAACGTGAAGCACGCGGACTTCGTGAACGGGCCGTACTCGATGGACGAAGGCATGCGCAAGCAATGGGAGGAGAAAGAAGAGTTTCCTCCCTATGACTTCGCCGTCGAAAAGGGCAAGGAACTGTTCGAGACGCCGTTCAAGAACGGCAAGACCTTCGCCGACTGCTTTGAGAATGGCGGGATCGGCGTGCGCCAGACCTATCCGCGCTTCGACGCCAAGCTCGGCGAGGTCGTCACGCTCGAATACGCGGTCAACCGCTGTCTCACCGAGAACGGCGAGACACCCTATTCCTACGTGAAGGACGATATGGCCGCCGTGACCGCCTACATGGCGTTCACCTCGCGCGGAAAAGCCTTCGCCATCACGGTGCCGGACGATCCGCGGGCGCTCGCGGCCTACGAGGCCGGCAAGCAGTACTTTTACACCCGCAGGGGGCAGCTCAACTTCTCCTGCGCGAGCTGCCACGTCCAAAATCCCGGCCGCCGCATCCGCGCCGAGGTTCTGGCGCCGGCGCTCGGCATTACCGCGGCCCTGCCGATCTACCGCTCCGAATGGGGCGGGATGGGCACGGCGACCCGCCGCTACATGTCCTGCAACAGCCAGGTCCGCGGCACCCCGCTGGCGCCCGACGACGCGCTCTATCGCGACGTCGACTATTTCCTCTCCTTCATGAGCAACGGGCTGCCGATCTCCGGCCCTGGTGCGCGTCCGTGAGGCCCGGCATGATCTCGGCATTCGCGCGCGCGGTCCTCGTGTTGCTTCTGCTCCCGGGCTCGGCCGCCCTGGCGGCGAGCGCGCAGGAAGCGAACGACGCCTATGCAGCGGCCAAGGCGCTCTCCGACAAGGCCGCCGCCAACAAGAACCAGTGGCCCGCCACGGCGACGGCACTCGCCGCCGCGAAGGCCGCGAGCGAGGCGGGCCGCACCGACGAGGCCCTCGCCAAGGCGAAGGAAGCCGAGGCGCTGGCCCGCGCCTCCATCGACCAGACCGAGCGGGAGAAGACCGCCTGGAAGGATGCGGTGATCCGATGACGCGCGACCTCGACGCATCGAGCCCCGGCCTGCGCCGGCGGCAACTCCTCCAGGCCGGCGGCGCCGCCCTGGCACTGCCGTTCCTCTGGCGCCGCGCCCTCGCGCAGGACACGGGCGCTGGCCTCTACGAGCTGCAGCCGTTCGGCAATGCCCGCCTCCTGCACATGACCGACACCCATGCCCAGCTGCGGCCGGTCCTGTTCAGGGAGCCGAGCGTCAATATCGGCATCGGTGCGATGCGCGGCCGCCCGCCCCACC
Organism: uncultured Methylobacterium sp.; assembly: GCA_963990595.1. GTDB lineage: Bacteria > Pseudomonadota > Alphaproteobacteria > Rhizobiales > Beijerinckiaceae > Methylobacterium. The sequence continues at coordinate 3,169 of CAXDNE010000115.1, read as the reverse complement.
TTGTCGGCGAGGCGTTCCTGAAGCGGTTCGGCATCGCCCCCGGCAGCCGCGAGGCCTACGCCTTCACCTATCTCGACTTCGAGGCGGGGGCGAAGCGCTACGGCCGGCTCGGCGGCTTCGCGCATCTGCGGAGCCTCGTCGGCCGGCTGCGCGCCGAGGCTCCCGGCGGCCATGCCATGCTCGTGGACGGCGGCGACCTGTGGCAGGGCAGCGGCCTCTCGAATGCGCGCAAGGGCGCCGACATGGTCGAGGCTGCCAATCTCCTGGGCATCGAGGCCATGACCGGTCACTGGGAGTTCACCTACGGGCAGGACGGGCTTCGGGCCAATCTCGACCGGTTCAAGGGCGAATTCCTGGCGCAGAACGTGTTTCTCACGGAGGAGGCGGCCTTCAACGAGGCGCCGGCCTTCGATTTCGCGTCCGGCCGGGTGTTCAAGCCGGCGACCGTGAAGGCGTTCGGCGACCGCCGCGTGGCGATCATCGGTCAGGCCTTCCCCTACGTGCCGATCGCCCATCCGAAGCGGTTCACGCCGGACTGGACCTTCGGCATCCGCGACCACGAACTCCAGGCCCTGGTGGACGACCTCCGGGGGAAGGAGAAGGTCGACGCCGTGGTGCTGCTCTCCCACAACGGCATGGATGTCGATCTGAAGCTCGCGAGCCGCGTCTCCGGTATCGACCTCATCCTCGGGGGCCACACCCACGACGCGGTGCCCGAGCCGGTCGCGGTGGAGAATTCCGGCGGCAAGACGCTGGTCTCGAATGCCGGCTCGAACGGCAAGTTCCTGGCGGTGGTTGATCTCGATCTCGCCCCGGGCTCCCTGCGGGGCATCCGCTACCGCCTGCTCCCGGTCTTCGCCGACCTCCTGAAGCCCGATGCCGAGATGGAGGCGTTGATCGCCTCCCTCGAAGCCCCGCACGCGGCCGCGTTCGGACGGCGCGTCGCAACCGCGGACGGCCTGCTCTACCGCCGGGGCAACTTCACGGGCACGATGGACCACCTGCTCTGCGACGCCCTGCGCGGGCAGCTCGACGCGGAGATCTCCCTGTCGCCGGGCTTCCGCTGGGGCACCACGACGCTCGCCGGCGGCGAGATCACGACCGCCGACGTGCTGGCCCAGACCGCGACGACCTATTCGGAGGTCTACGTCCAGCCGATGACCGGCGCCCAGATCCGCTCGATCTTGGAGGATGTCTGCGACAACCTCTTCAATCCGGATCCTTATTATCAGCAGGGCGGTGACATGGTCCGCGTCGGCGGCCTGAGCTATCGCTGCGAGCCCGGGGCCGAGAGCGGCAAGCGCCTCTCGAACCTCACCCTCACGGGGGGCGCACCCCTCGATCCGGCCAGAACCTACAAGGTGGCGGGCTGGGCCTCGGTGAACACGCAGGAGGGCAAGCCGATCTGGGAGGTGCTGGAGGCCCATCTCGGGCGCTCGGGCACGGCCACCCTGTCTGCCGACAAGCCGGTCGAGGTCGGTGGCGTCGCGGGCAATCCCGGCTATGGCGGAGCGGCGTGAGCCGGTTCGGCCTCCCGCGCAGGCTGCTGCTCGGCGCGGCGCTGGCTCCGGTCGCGGCACAAGCGGCCGGGACCGTCGGCGGCGGCCCGGCGCCGGAGGTATCGGCCTTCGCCGAGCATCGCCTCGCCCTGCAGATCTCCGAGCGCGAGCTGCACCGGCAGGACCTCGTGCTCAGCGTCGCCAACAACGTGCTCAAGGCCTACGGACCGGACAAGGTCGCCATCGAGGTGGTCGCCTTCGGCCCCGGTATCGACCTCCTGCGGGCGGAGAGCCCCCGGAGGAGCGCGGTCGACAGTCTCGTGTCGCAGGGCGTGCGCTTCGACCTGTGCCTGAACACCGTCGAGACCATCGCCCGCGAGACCGGGCAACGGCCGGCGCTCAACCCGCACGCCATCCCGGTCGAGGCTGGGGTGGTGCAACTCATGACGCTCGCCGAGGCCGGGTACATCCTGGTCCGGCCCTGACCGGGGATCCGCCATGCGACAGCCCGCCCGACGCCTGATCCTGCTCCTGCTGGCCGGGCTCGCCGCCACCCCGGTCTCAGCCGCCGAAGCCGGCAAGCAGCACCGCGTGGTGTTCCAGGTGGACACGGCCGACCCGGCCACGATGAACCTGACGCTCAACAACGCCACCAACGTCGTCGACTACTACCGCGCCAAGAACGAGGAGGTGGAGATCGACATCGTCGCCTTCGGGCCGGGCCTCGCCATGTACCGGGCCGACAAGTCCACCGTGGCCGACCGGATCGCGCATTTCGCCGATTACGGCTTCCCGTCGAAGATCCAGTTCTCGGCCTGCAACAACACGAAGACCGCCATGGAGAGGGCCGAGGGCCATCCGATCACGCTGCTGCCGCAGGCGACGATCGTCCCATCCGGTGTGGTGCAGATCATGGAGCGGCAGGAGCAGGGGTGGAGCTATGTACGGCCGTAAGGTGATCAGCCGGCGCGCGGTCTCCGTCGCCCTCGCGAGCCTGTTCCTCGTCCGCCCGGCTGCGGCCGAGGAGGCCCTCGTCACCTACAAGTCGGTCTCGCCCGACATCGCCCTCGAGATCGCCCAGGCTGCCTTGAAGCGGTGCCGGGAGGACGGGCTTCAGGTGGCGGTCGTGGTGATGGACCGGTTCGGTGCGCCGCTCGTGCTGCTGCGCGACCGCTTCGCCGGCCTGCCCTCGGCGACCACCGCCTCGTCCAAGGCCTACACCGCACTGAGCTTCCGCAGTACCACGGCGGAGTTCGCCAAAGGCATCGCGACGCAACGCCTCGATGCCGGCCTCGGCCGGTTGCCGAACGTGGTCGCCATGGCCGGCGGCCTGCCCATAGAGGCGGGCGGGGCCATCGTCGGCGCGGTGGGCGTTTCCGGCGCGCCGGGGGGCGACAAGGACGATGCCTGCGCCGCCGCCGGCATCGAAGCCGTGCGGGACAGGCTGGATTTCTGAGGCGACCGGCAGCGGCCCTGACATGGACCCTTGCGGCCGCGCCGGAAACATCGACGCGCGGCGTGCCTGGGGCGGCGCCACGTCAGCGCGGCACGGTCCCGGCGGCCGGGGCCTGCGCGCCGAGCGTCACCCCATCCACGGTCTGCCCGTAGAAATCGTAGGGGCTGTCGTGATGGGCGGCGCGCGTCGCGGCGAGGTCGCCGGTGAAGCGCGG
>CAXDNE010000114.1:0-20928 GCA_963990595.1 uncultured Methylobacterium sp. | reverse complement strand
CCCGGCCGATCGAGCCGAAGCCGATCATCACGATGGGGCCGCTGATGCGGCCATGGATCGGGTGACGGGTCGGCTGGTCGGTCATGCGGAGATCCTCACAGTCTGGCGGACGCTTCGCGGGTCCGCGGGGCTGGCTCGCGGGCGGGTTATGGCGCGCGTGTGACAGTGCGGCGACAAGCCTGCGCCGCGTGGGCGGCGTCAGCCAGCACGGCCCGCGGGGCCGGTCGCCGGAAACGCGCTCAATGGCGGCTCGGCCGCCGCCGGTCAACCGCGCCGCGGCAGTGCCGTCTTAAGACGCGGTTGATGGATCGCCGCCCTTCCCATGATCTTGGTGCATGGGTCCCGCGCGACGGATCGAGTGGTACGTCCAGGACGCCAGTCTCATATTGCGCTGCAGCAAGGCCGCCGAGACGGCTGGAGAGACTAGGGATCGCGGAGGCGCCTCAGATCTCTCGTTCGGAGTCCATCATGCTCGCGCTCATCACCTCCCGGATCCCCGGCCCGGCCACCGAGGCTGCCGACCGTGATCCCGGCTTCCTGACCCTCGTCTTCGCCGTCGCCCGTGCCGTCCGCAACGGCAGCGAGACCGCCTTCGCCCGTCGCTGTGCCCTGGCTCGCGCCGTCGGCGGCCCGAACCCGCTCTGAGGGCGTTCCAGCCCCGTATCGGCGCGGCCGGGGCGATTGCGTCCCTCCGGCTTGGGCATTAGGCGGCTCTGCCGTTCAATGGCCCCGGGGGATCGTGATTCGATGCCGACACTTCGCACGCTCGTGCGCTTCAGCCTGATCGCGTCGCTGGCCCTCGCCGGCTCGAGCGTGCCGCTCCGCGCCCAGGATGCCGAGCCGGGAGCGCCGGCTCCCGCCGAAGCGCCGCCGAAGACCCGGCCGAAGCCGCGCCCCAAGCCGGCTGCGCCGAAGCCGGCGGCCAAGCCGGCCCCGCCGGACGCGGCGGCCGCAGCGCCGTCGCCGCGCGCGACCTGGCCGGTCGGCGCCAGCACCGTCAGCGAGAGCTACGGCGACTGGACGATGACCTGCACGCGTCCGAGCGAGAAGGTCTCCTGCATCGTGGCGCAGTCGCAGGGCGATTCGCAGACGGGGCGGCGCAAGTTCGGTTTCGAGCTGCAGACCCCCACGAATGGCCGCTCCGAGGGCATCGTGCTGATGCCGTTCGGCCTCGCGATCGAGCCGGGGGTGACCTTCAAGCTCGACGAGCAGACCCTCGGCAAGGGCGCGCCCTACACGGCCTGCAACCAGGAGGGCTGCCTCGTATCGATCAGCTTCCCGACGCTCGCCCTCGACGGGATGCGGACCGCCAAGCAGCTCTTCGTGACCGGTCAGAAGTCTGGCAGCAGCGACCCGGCCACGATCACGGTTCCGCTCGAGGGGTTCGGCCAGGCCCTCGACCGCGCCGTCGCCCTGAGCGGCTGAGATCGGCCCCAGAGCATCATCCACCGCGTCCTCGCGGGGCCGCGCGGCGGGGCCGGGGATCCGGAGCCGTCGACCCGCCAGGGTCTACCCAGAGGGCGATTCCGGCTTCCCGGCTGCCCCGCGGCGTCCCGGAATGATGGCGGCGAGGCGAGGCACGGCGCCGGCAGGGCCCGTTTTCGGATGCGGGCCTGCTGTGTCTGACCGATCCGGCGCATTTCGCCGGTACGGTTAAGGCCGCGTTAGCCGCCCTGTCGCAGGATCCCGCCGAGATGTGGCGCCGTGCGCCGCGGCCCCGCGGGTGCCGCGCGCCGGGATCGAATCGGCGAGGCAATGGGCTCGGAGGGCGGTCGACCCCGGATCGGTCGCGGACGCGGCGCGCGGGTGCTGCGCGCGTCGCTGCCCCTGCTCGCCCTCCTGGCGACCGTCGACCCGTCGCTGGCCGCCCGGCTGATCGCCGCCAAGGGCAGCGAGACCGGCAGCGGCGCCGGCGGATTCGGCCGGATCGTGCTCAGTTTCGACAAGCCCGTCACCGTCAAGGCCAAGCTCGCCGGCGGGGTGCTGCTCCTCGGCTACGGCGAGCGCATCGCGCCCGGCCCCGAGCGGCTCGCCGAGGAGATGCCGGTCTACGTGTCCAGCGTCCGCCGCGATCCCGACGGCACCGGCCTGCGGGTCGCCCTGCAGCGGCCCTACCGGATCAACCTGCAGACGGCCGGCGAGCGCGTGTTCGTCGATCTCCTGCCGGAGGGGTGGTCCGGTCTGCCGCCGCCGCTTCCGCCGGAGGTGGTGGCCGAACTCGCCCGACGGGCCAGGGCCGCCGAGGAGGCGCTCAGGGCGCGCGTGCCCGAACCGGTGCGCAAGCCCCTGTCCCTCGAACTCGCCCGGCTACCGACGCTGACGCGCCTGTCGCTGCGGCTGCCCGCGGAGGCCGTCACCACCGTGACCACCGAGGGGGCGGCGACGCGCCTGCGGGTCGTCGGTCCCTGGACCATCGACCCGAGCGAGACCCGCGGCCGTCCCCGACCCGGGATCGCCAAGCTGGCGACCGAGACGGATGCGACCTCGGCGAGCCTCCTCGTCACGCCCGAGGACGGGTTCACGCTCAGCACGGATCGCGAGGACGGGGCCCTCTTCCTCGACGTGGTCCGGCGGAAGCCGCCCGAGCCCGCCAAGACCGCCGTCGAGGTGCCCGGGCCGGCGGCGCAGCCGGCCGCGGCGATACCGTCCGCTCCCGCGCCCGCAGCACCGAGCCGGGCCGAGGCCCCGGTTTCCCCGGAACGTTCGCCCGAGGCGGCGCCCAAGCGCCAGGCCGGGGCAGGCCTCGTTTTCCCGTTTCACGCCCTGCCGCCCGCCGTCCTGTTCGAACGCGGCGGCGTCGCCACGCTGGCCTTCGAGACCGCTGGACCGGTCGCCGTCCCGGCGGGAAGCCAGGGCCTCGTGCCGGTCGGCCTGCCGGAACGGACGGGGCCGCTCACGGTCCTGCGCTTCTCGGTGCCGCAGGGCCGCCTGGTCGATCTCAACGCCGTCGCCACCGGGAGCGGCCCCGCCTGGGAACTCTCGGCGGGCGACACGCTGAGCCCGAGCGACACCCTCGACCCCGTCCGCCAGCCCGATCCCTCGGGCCGCATCGCCGTCTCGCTCGCGCTGCCGCGCCCCGGTTCGGCGACGTGGCTCGATCTCGACGGCGAGCGCATCGCGGTGGTCACCTCGGCGGCGCAGCGCCCCGTGGGCAACCCGAAGAACCGCCGCTTCGTCGATTTCGAGATCCTGCCGAGCCGGCACGGCCTCGCGGTGCTCGCCAGTGCGGACGACCTGGCCGTCCGGCCCGAACTCGACGCCGTGACGATCGGACGGGAGGGCGGCCTTGCCGCCTCGGCGGCCGCCCGCAAAGCCGAGCCCGCCCTCGCGGACATGGGGACGCTCGCCATCGCACGGGAGGCCTGGGAACGGGCGCGGACCGGGGTGGTTCGCGAGACCCTGCGCGGCCTCGCCAACGCGGCCGCCGCCGCGACGCCGTCCGAGCGCGGTCCTGCGCGGCTCGCGCTCGCCCGCGCCTATCTGGCCAACGGGCTCGATCCCGAAGGTCTCGCGGCGCTGGAGACGGCCGCCGCCGACGATCCGCTCCTGGCCGCGCAGCGCGACACCGCGCTCCTGCGCGGCATCGCGCTGGTGCGGATGGGACGGAACGCGGAGGCCCTGAAGGTGCTGACCGCGACGCCCCTCGCCGACGACCCCGAGGCCGCCCTCTGGCGGGCGATGGCGGCGGCCGGAGCGGGGGACTGGAAGACGGCCGAGACCGGCTTTCTGAAAGTCCTGCCCCTCGCCAAGCGCTACCCGGCCGATGTCGCGCAGCAGATCCGCGCCACCGCGGCGGAATCGGCGATCGAGAACGGCGATGCCGAGACCGCGGCGGCGCGGGCGGAGGACGAGCGCGACCTGCCGCCCTGGATCCGCGACCGGCTGGCCCTGGTCCGCGCCCGCGTCGCCGAGGCCACCGGCCAGACCGAGGCGGCGCTGGATGCCTTTACCCGCTTGGAGGGGGCCGCCGTGCGCCCGGTCTCGGTCGAGGCCCGCCTGCGGGGCACGCTCCTGGCCCGGGCCGCCGGCAAGCTCATGCCCGACGCCGCGATCGAGCGGCTGGAGCGGCTCGCCATGACGTGGCACCGCGGCCCGATCGAGGACGGCATCACGGTCGGCCTCGCGCGCCTCTACCTTGGCGCCGGCCGCTGGCGCGACGCCTTCATGGCGGTGCGCCGGGCGAACGCGTTCGCGCCCAACGCCGCAGCCTCGGCGGCGCTCACCCGCGACGCCCGGGCCGCCTTCGAGAGCCTGTATCTCACCGCGAAGGGCGACACCCTCTCGGGCATCGACGCCGTGGCGCTGTTCTTCGACTTCCGCGAGCTGAGCCCGATCGGGCGGCGCGGCGACGAGGTGGTGCGCCGGCTGGCCGACCGCCTGGTCGGTCTCGACCTGCTCGACGCCGCCGCCGACCTCCTCAAATACCAGATCGACAACCGGCTCACCGGTCCGGCGCGCTCCGCCGTCGCGGCGCGGCTCGCCACGGTCCGGCTGATGGACGACAAGCCCATGCAGGCGCTGCAGGTCCTCGACGCCAGCGACCTGCCCGAACTCCCCCGCGAGCTGAAGCGGGCCCGGGGCCTGATCCGCGCCCGGGCCCTCTCGGACCTCAGCCGCACGGACCTCGCGCTGGAGACGATCGAGGGCGAGAGCGGCCCGGACATCGAGCTGCTGCGCGCCGATATCTACTGGGGCGCGCGCCGCTGGCGCGAGGCCGGAGAGGCGCACGAGGCGCTCCTCGGCGAGGCGTGGCGGTCGGGCCAGCCCCTGGACGAGCCGGCGCGGGCCGATGCCGTGCGCGCCGCGATCGCCTACGACCTCGCGGGCGAGGCGATCGGCCTGGAGCGGCTCAAGGCGAAGTTCTCGGAAGCCATGGCGGCGAGTCCGGACGCGCGCACCTTCGCGCTGCTCACGGGCACCGATCCGACCCGTGCCCCGGGGTTCCGCGCCATCGCGGCGCGCGCCAGCAAGGCCGAGACGCTGTCGGCCTTCCTGGCCGAGTACCGCAAACGCTACCCGGACGCCGCGGTGCCGGATCGCGGCAGGCCGGAGGCCGGAGCGGGCGGACCAGAGCCGGCGGCCGGCGGGCAGCAGAGCAGCGCTGCGGCCGCGGGCGCCCCGCCGGGATGAGCCGCGCGGTCAGCCGAGACCCGGGGCGCCGTCCTGAAGATCGGGGGCCGCCGCGCCCCGCCGGAGCGAGGCTTCGCGGCTCTCCGCGTCGTCGAGTCCCGATCGGGGCGGCGCCTCACTGGGTCAGGTGGGCGACCTGGAGGGCCTTGTCGAACATGGCGTTGAGCGCGGCGGTGATGTCGGCCGGGGTGTTGGCCGTGAAGAAGAATCCCGGCGAGGCGCAGCTCTGAAGAGGGGTCGACAGGGTCGGGCTGAACGCGTTGACCTTGTTGTTCTCGGCGGCGATCCCGCCGCCCTTGTCGACGAAAGAAATGATGTTGTACGGGATGTAGAGCAGCGAGATCGTCGCGCCCGCGTTCTTCAGAGCGGTGCACCGGCTGGGATCGATCTGGGCGGGCTGAGAGCCGTCCCAGTTCCCTGCCGCGTAGCCCGAGAAGGTGGAAGGTTTGCCGGGATAGTAGTACTTGCCATTCTTAAGGATGGAGTAGTGCTGGCTGTTCTGCATCCCGTCGGTGACCAGGAAGACGAACGGCTTGCGATTGGTCGTGCTGGACCCGTTGCCGAAACCCCCGGAAGTCTGGATGGCGCTCTGCATCTGCGGCAGGACCACCTCGAAATGCGTGCCGCCCGCGCCGGTGCCGGTGCTCGGGTCGTTGTTGCTGTAGAGCTGGGTTGTTCCGGTATCCAAGAGCTTGGTCAGGGCAAGCGGCCAGGTGGAGGCGCAGTCTGCCTTGCTGTTCAGCGTCGTCATGGAGCTGTTGATGTCTGCCAGCGTCCCCATCTGATTGATGAACGGGTAGAGGCCGACCCGGTACTGGCCGGTCATCGCCGGACTGGACGCCCGGGTCAGGAGCGAGCAGACGGCATTGTTGAGCGCGTCGGAGCGCAGCTGGATCTTCTTGCTGACCGCCAGATTCCAGCCGTTATAGTTCGGGAAGTGGCAGGCGAACTGGCAGCCCTGCTTGTAGTCCGACTGATCGTCGGTGTTGATAGCGGCGAGCTGCGCCATGCCGGTGCTGGTGGCGGGCAGGCCCATCGAGCCCGACACGTCGAGCAGCAGGTAGAAATCGAGATAGCTCGGGAGATCGGCCGAGGCCGTGACCGTGTTGCCGAAGGTCGTGGTCGGCGTCCGGAAGATCTGGCCGAAATTGTTCTTGATCGTCGCCGTATAGGTGATCGTCGAGGTGATCGTCTGGCCCTGGCGGGCGATCTGCGGCGTCCCGAGCTGAACCTGCGCGAAGGGCACGGTTCCGGTGTTGACCGTGAACGCGTTCGTCGCCTGGGCGGCCCCGGCCGCGAACGCGTTGGCGCTCAGGTTGCTCTGGTTCGGATTGGCGGCGAAGTAGGCCTTGGCGGCCACGACCCCCGCGATGGCGGCCGCGTCCGCGGCGGCGTCGACCTTTGCCTTGTCGGTGATCGCCACGCCGTAATCGACGCCGTAGCCGATCAGACCGATGAGCGGGATCAGGCTGAAGGCGAACATGATCGTCACGTTGCCGGATCGCGCGCCGAGCAGGGAGGCCGCTCGGCCGCAGACGTTCAGCGCGCGGGTCAGGTTCAAGGGCATTTGGTCGCGATCCCATCGTTGCCCGTCGTGTCGAAATCGACGAGCGAGGCGTAGCGCGGCTGCAGGTACATCGAGCGGGCGATCCGCACGGAGGGGATGAACCGCGCGCCGAAGGTCGGCCGGAAGGTGAAGACCACGTCGACCGCGATGAGGGAGCCCGGGCCGAAGACGGAGCGGGGCAGGGTTGTGCGGTTCGGCGCGGCGGTGTTGTCCGCGGGGAGCTGGGCGGGCGTGCAGGGCCGGTAATTGCCCCCGGTGGTCCCCGTGCTCGTCCAGACGACGTTGGCGGCGTAGCAGTTGCTGAGGTCGGTGGTCCCCGTGCAGTTCGAGGCGGTCTGCTTGAAGTTGACCGATGCGAAGGTGATCGCGATGTCCTGCCACCATTGCAGGTTCTGCCGGGGGGCGTCCCTCATCAGGTAGGGGAACAGGACGAGCGCCGAGTCGAGGCTGAAATGCAGGTCCGTCGCGTTGACGGTGGCGATGGTGGAGCCCTGGGGCGGCTGGGCCTGGGAGAGCATCTGGCTGACCGACTGGGCGATCAGCTCCACCTTGCGGGTGGCGTTGATGTAGGTGACGAGCTGGGTTCCGGCGAGCATCAGCAGCAGCAGGACCGGGAAGAGCAGTGCGAATTCCACCGCCGACACCGCGCGGGTGTCGCCGATGAAGCCGCGTGACCGCGCGGGTGCTCCGGTGCCCATCAGAACAGTTCGTTGCGGAACGCCGCCGTCGAGACCGTCAGGTAGGCCGGCGCGCCGTTATAGGTCGCACCGCCGCCGAGGATCGACGCGAAGGCCGAGGGCAGGAACGTGATCGGGTAGATCACCAGCAGGTACTGGTAGGCGCCGCGCGGACCGAGCGTGTACTGGCCGACGCCCGGCGTCAGCGGCGGGATCACCAGACCGCTCATGTCCGGCTTGACGAAGCTGTAATAGCCGCCCGGCGAGCTCCCTGCCTGCACGACGTAGAGGTTGATCACGACGTTGCTGCATTTCAGGACGGCCGGCAGGTGGCCGCACAGGGCCGCCCGGAAGCCGGCTTGGTCCATGGCTTGGGCCTGGGCGGCGCCGGTCATGATCTGTCGCGAGGCGCGGGTCGCGGCATAATCGATCGATTGATTGATGAACAGGATCATGGCCGCCGTCATGACGAACAGAACGGCCAGAATGAATAATCCAGCGACGAGGGCGAACTCGACGGCCGCCGCGCCTCCACGATCGCGAGCATAACTGCGCATGAAAAGCATGCGCTATCCTCGCATCGGATTGCTAAACGTCTGTTAAGATGAGCTTTAAGACTCTGATATCTGGTCTAGATCTCGTTATCCACCGTAGCTCTGGACCAGCGAGCCCGCCACGAGGGTCCACCCGTCGACCAGCACGAAGAAGATGAGCTTGAACGGCAGGGAGACTGTGGCCGGCGGGAGCATCATCATGCCGATCGCCATCAGCACCGAGGCGACCACGAGGTCGATGATCAGGAACGGGATGAACAGCAGGAAGCCGATCTCGAAGGCGCGGCGCAGCTCCGAGATCATGAAGGCCGGGGTGACGATCTCGAGGCCGATCTCGTCCGGGCCCTTCGGCGTCGGAAGCTTCGCGAGATCGAGGAAGAGCTTGAGATCCTTCTCGCGCACGTTCCGCAGCATGAAGGTCTTGAACGGCGCCGAGGCGCGCTCGAAGGCCTGCGCCTGCGTGATCCGCCCCGCGATCAGGGGCTCGATTCCGGCGCTGTAGGCCGCGCGCCCGGTGGGCGCCATCACGAAGGCGGTCAGGAACAGCGCGAGGCTGACGAGCACCGCAGTCGGCGGGGCCGTCTGCGTGCCCAGCGCCGAGCGCAGGATCGAGAGCACGACGACGATCCGGGTGAAGGCCGTGGCCATCACCAGGACGGAGGGCGCGACCGCCAGCACGGTGATCAGCGCGACGAGCTGGAGCGCGCGCTCGGTGGTGCCGCCGGCCCCGAGGTCGACGGTGACGCTCTGGGCGAGCGCCGGTCCGGCGGCGAGCAGCGCGCCGGCCAGCGCGGCCAGACCGAGGTGCCGCAGGCGCCGCCTCATGCGGATGCGTGTCGGGCGGGTCGCCAGATCGATCATCGGGGTCACGGACGGTCGCAGGTCGGTGTGGCCGGGCGTACGCCGTCGCGTCGCGCCTCGAGGTTCTGCCAGACGAGGAGGGCCGGCAGGCCGAGCACGACGTCGGGCACACGGCGGGCGAGCGAGAGGGCGATGGCCGTGCCGGCATCGATTCCGAACAGGCCGCAGACCAGCACGAGGCCGCCTTCCTGCACGCCGAGCCCGCTCGGGACCAGGAAGGCGGCGGCTTTGATGGCTTGGCTGAGCGCCTCGATCACCAGGATCTCCGAGACACTGACCTTGTCGAGCCCGATGCAGGCCAGGACGACCGCGATCTCGGCCGCGCCGAGGAGCCACGCCAGCGCGTGCAGGGCGCAGGATTGTGCGAGGTGACCGCGCCGTCCCGCGGCCCAGACCGCGTCCAGTGCGCCCTGGATGCGCCGGTTCGGCTCCGGCCGGGCCTCGGTCTCGCGCACGAAGCGGCGGCCGAGGGCGGCCACGCGATCCTCGATCACCCGGACGATTCCGGTGCGCTGGAGCGCGAAGAAGGCCACGACCGCGAACCCCGCCACGCCGAGCGCCCGCAACGTCCAGCTCGCGAGTTCGGCGGCCTCGGCTCCCTCGACCCGGCTCAGGAGGCCGGCGCCCAGGCCGGCGAACAGGCCGAGCGTCCCGACCTGGAACAGCAGGTCGGCGAGCACCGATGCGGCCGACAGGGAACCTGCCACACCCCAGAAGGTGAGCAGGCGCGCCCCGAGAACGTCACCCCCGACCGAGGCGACGGGCAGCAGGACGTTGATGCCCTCGCGCACCAGGCGCAGGATCAGGTAGGCCGAGGCCGGAGCGGGCGCGAGCCCGTCGAGGATGCGCGCCCAGGCGATCCCGCAGAGCACCACCACCAGCGCCCGCACCAGAGTGACGCCGGCAAACCCTGCCACGCCGATCCGTCCGAAGGCCGCCGCCACCGAGGCGAGGTCATTCGTCGCGACGAGCCAGACCGCGAGGCTGAGCCCGACCAGCGTGCCGAACAGCGGAAGCCGGCGCAGAACGGCGCGGGCGACCCGACGCCTCCAGGAAACGCGGTCGCTGGTCACGATGTGCGGGTCACACGTCGAGGGACGGGCAAAAGCGGGTGCTCCAGGTTCGAGCCGGTCAGCGGGCCGGCGGCGATTCGTCAGGCGATACCGCCGCTATTGCGGTATTGGGGCCGAATTCGGGGACCGGCCGGCGCGGCAGGACCGGATGGAGCACGGCGGCGAGCGCCTCCTCCGGCCGCGCCTCGGGATCCAGCAGGACGACGCGTCCGGCCGCCAGGCTCGCGCCGGTGGCGACCGCCACCGCGCGCTTCGGACACGGGCCGAGACAGCCCGATTCCACGATGCAGAGCTTCCTCCGCCGCCCCGGCCGCCCATCCGGGGCGGCCTGTTTTCCGGCCTTCTTCAGGAGCGCGCGCACGGCGCGCGGGCGCAGGCCCTGCCGCTTGGCGCATTTGGCGCACACGACCACGACCTCGGTCAGCTTGGTCTTGGCCGAGCGGCCGGCAGGGCGGCGGCCGGCATCGCCCGTCACGTGCGGTTCTGTCATCATCCAGAGACTGTAGGACACGATATAGCGGCCGGGCCACGCCGCCCGTCGCCGCGGCGGCCGGGACGGGTGCCATAAAAAGGGCCGAAAAGAACGGGATTTCGGAGCCGCGCACGGGCCGCCCTCCGGCCGGCGCCGCGACTGCGGAACCGGCGCAAACCCAGGAACAAAGAGCGGATGAGCTTCGACGACGTCAAGGCCGACACGCGCGAAGGCGAAATCGTGACGTTCGCCGCACCGACGATGACAGAGCTTCGGCGGAGCGCGGAGACGATTCGGCCCGTCCCGGAGAAGCGCAACGCGCGGGCGCTCGTCGCCTCGGTTCGCGAGCGCCTGGACTGGACGCGCCTGCCGGGCCTGCGCCCGCGTCGGGAGGACACGTCGACCTACGGATCGCGGATCATCCGCCGTATCAGCCTGTTCGTGCTGCTGCCGACCCTGGTGGTCGGGCTCTACCTGTTCGGCTTCGCGTCGAACCAGTATATCGCCGAAGCCCAGTTCGCTGTCCGCGGCAATGTCGAGCCGATGGAGAACATCTCCCTCGGCCAGTACACGAACCTGATCCAGAAACATAACAGCCAAGACAGCTTCATCGTCCGTGACTTCATCGGCAGCCAGACGATGGTCGAGGCGCTGGAGAAGAGCATCGGCCTCTCCAAACTGTTTTCCCGGCCCGAAGCCGACTTCTGGACGCGCTTCGACCCGAGCGACCCGATCGAGGATCTCACCAAGTACTGGCGCAGGCACGTCGACGCGCATATCGATTCGATCTCGGGCGTGATCCGCCTCTCGGTGCGCGCCTTCACCCCCGAGGACGCCCTGACCATCGCCCATGAGGTGGTGGCGCGCTCCGAAGCGCTGATCAACACGATCTCGAAGCGCGCCGAGGCCGACATGGTCGCCCAGGCCCAGGCCGATGCGACGACCGCGCAGGATCGCCTGCGCAAGGCTCACCTCGCGCTGCAGGGCTTCCGCAATCAATGGGGCGTGATCGACCCGATCAAGACGGCCGAGCAAACACTCACCACCCTGACCTTCCTGCGGAAGGAGAAGCTGAAGGCCGAGAACGACCTGCAGGTCCTGCGCAGCTCGAACCTGGATGAGCGCTCGCGCTCGATCCAGACGCTGGTCGCCAACATCGCGGCCATCGATCAGCAGATGAAGACGCTTCAGGACGAGCTGACGAATGCGGGGGCCGCGACCGGCGGCGGTACCAATCTCACCGAGGCGCTCCTCCAGTACGAGGGCCTTCTCGTGGAGCGGACGATTGCCGAGAAGCTCGAGGAATCGGCCAACACGCTGCTCGACCGCGCCCGCATCTCGGCGAACAAGCAGCACATCTTCCTGGCGATCTTCGTTCCGCCGGTCCTGCCGACCGACAGCCTCTACCCCGAGCGAGGCCATGCCCTGCTCGTGTCGTTCTTCTGCTTCCTGGTGATCTGGAGCTCGACGTCGCTCCTGATCGCGGGCGTCCGCGACCAGCGGATGTAGGCAGCCGCCCCGCGGGGGCTCTGGATCCCGCGCGGCGGGGTCTGTAGAGGGAGGCGGCCCGGAGATCCGGGCGCCCTGGTGAAAGAGCGAAGTCTAACGGTCCATGTCGGATTTCTCCGATCTCGTCGCGAAGGCGATCCAGCCCTCGATGACCCGGGAGGAGCGCGAGGCGGTCTATACCGTGGTCCGGCAGGCCGTGCTCCGTCTGCAGGAACGGGAGGCGCTGCCCCCCGACGATCCTCGCGTGGCGCTCCAGCGCCACCTCGTCGAGGAAACGATCCGCGACGTGGAGGGAGATGTCGTCCGCTACGCATCGCTGCGCAAGCTCGATGCCGCCTTCGCGGCCCAGAACGCGGCCGACAAGGCCGCTCAGAGCGGGCGCCGGTAGAGCCGGTCAGACCCGCGTCGCGCCAAATCCCGGCACCGTCACGGAGCGCCGGTCGGCCGCCCGTCGCGGCCCGCGAGGAAATCGCGCTCCAAGCCGCCGATCGTCGGCTCGTGAAAGCCGAGTTTGTGCCGGAACGCGAAGGACCAGCGCGGGTCGGTGCCTGCCCGAGCCACGCCGCCCAGACGCTCCACGAAGGCGTTGAAGCGCTCACGCTCGCGTTGGACCAGCCGCAGCGTCGTCGCGCGGACCACCTCGGGCGGGACGGCACGGGCCTTCAGCGCCTCGACCGCTTGGCGGATCTCGCGGGGATCGTCCCGGGCTATGATCGTCGTGTCGGGATGGAAGAACAGGTCGCGCCCGCCGCGGCTCGGCGTCGAGACGACCGGAAGGCCGGCCATCAGGTATTCCATGCTGGCATACATGGCCCCCTCGATCCGGGACAGGCACAGGCCGACATGCGCACCGGCATAGGCGGCGTTCACGGCGGTATGGGGCAGCGGCGCCAGCCGGTCGCCCTCGATCGGGTTGAGAACGCTATGTCCCTGCGGCAGGCGGTCCAGGAAGGCGCGCGTCCGGATGCTGCGTAGCCGCTCCGGATACTTGCCCGGAAAGAAGGTCACGTAGGCGCAGCGCCCGATATCGCGCGCGAGCGCGTGACGTTTGTAGGGCGCCAATTGCGCATTGTAGATCGCGTCGAAGGTCCTCGGCTGGTCGGGCAGCGGGAAGAACAGGTTCTCGTCGACGAAGATGTTTTGCGGCGCCAGCTGGACTTCCATGCCCAGGCGCCGCAGCCGGTCCTCTTCGGCTGGCGTATTCGCCAGGATGATCAGGCGGCATGCCGGATGGGCGCGACGGAAGCGGCGATAGGCGATCGCGAGCGCGCGCGCTTCGAGCGGATCCTCCTGCGACCACCAGAGGGTGGCCAGCACGATGAACGGCACGGACGGGAAGCGGCGTGCGAAGTAGCGGGCCGGGCCGAACGGCTCGCCGACGACCGGACAGGTGAAGATCGCCGGCTCGTGGTGGAGGAAGCGGCCGTTTGCGGCCGTATGCGGCGTCCAGCGCGTCGGCCGGATCGGCGGGAGCGCTGCGGCGAGGAGGCCGGCGAGACCCGCGAGCCGCGGCAGGTCGGCGTTCCGCGGCCATCGCACCGCATCCACGAGATCGGACACGCGCTGGACCCAGCCCGCATCGCGCCATCCGTTCTCGGAACCGACGGTGATCGACCGGCTCTGCGCGATCTCGGCAGCCGGCCGAGACTGTGGCTCGTTCGTGTGCAAGGCAGGCCCGAAGTCAGATCGACGCCGAACGGTCCCGGCGAAGAATTCGTCCCTACTGACCCGAGAGTTGCTGGCAATTAAATTGTTTTTCAGATTCGAAGCAAGAAGTATCGTAGGTTGAGCCGAGAGATCAGAGGAGTGGGTGCGCGGCGTTGAGGTTCAGGCCTGATCTCGAAGAAGTGATCGCCGGCGCCGTCGTCCTCTTGGCGGCAGGCGCTGTCGCGAAGACCTGACACCCTTCTTCACGACGGCCCGGACGCCGAGCGACCGGCCTTGCGGCGCCAACCGCCTCCGCCGGGGCGCTCGGTCGATCGGACCCGCTCGGTCGCCGGGAGCCGCACATCCGGGAAGCCGTATCCGACCGGAGCCCGTCGGGGGCGCGCGCCGCGATCGGAGACCGGCAGGGCGCCCGGGAGCGCGCCGCGGTCACCTGTTCCGGGCGCGGTCTCGGTCAGCCGCAAGGTCCGCCATGTAGCGGTGTTCGCCGATCGACGACGCGACGGACCGGATCTCATCCGGTCCGGCCGAACCGAGGCTCTGCCTCACCCGCAGGCCACGCTCGCCCGCACACTGCCGGGCTCGGCCACATCCAGGCCCGCCGAGACATACTCGTTGAGCTTGTTGCGCAGGGTCCGGATCGAGATGCCGAGGATCTTGGCCGCGTGGGTCCGGTTGCCGAGGCAATGGTCCAGGGTGTCGAGGATCAGGTCGCATTCGACCTGCGCCACGGTCCGTCCCACGAGCCCACGGGTCGCGGCTTCCGCGGCCTGGGCGGCGCGGGCCGCCGGACCTTCAGGGGCGATCGTCGTACCCTCGGGCGACAGGATCGCCTCGGGGCCGATCGCGTCGCCCGAAGCCAGCAGCACCGCCCGGTGCAGGGTGTTCTCCAACTCGCGCACGTTGCCGCGCCACGGGTTCTTCAGCACCAGCGCACGCGCCTCGGCGGAGAGCGGGCGAACCGGGATCCCGTTCACCGCGGCGTATTTCCGGGCGAAGTGGTCGGCGAGTTCGAGGATGTCGGCCGGGCGCTCGCGCAGCGGCGGCAGCCGCAGGGAAACCACGTTGAGCCGGTAGAACAGGTCCTCGCGGAACGTGCCCTTGCGGACCTCCTCCACGAGGTTGCGGTTCGAGGTGGCGAGCACGCGGATGTCGACCCGCACCGGCGCCGTGCCGCCGACCCGGTCGATGACCCGCTCCTGGAGGGCCCGCAGCAGCTTCGACTGCAGGCGCACATCCATCTCGGAGATCTCGTCGAGGAGCAGCGTGCCGCCATTGGCCTCCTCGAACCGGCCGATGCGCCGCGCCACCGCGCCGGTAAAGGCGCCCTTCTCGTGGCCGAACAGTTCGGATTCGAGCAGTGCCTCGGGAATCGCCGCGCAGTTCACCGAGACGAAGGGCTTGCCCGCCCGGTTGGATTTCTGGTGGACGTGGCGGGCCAGCACCTCCTTGCCGGTGCCGCTCTCGCCGGTGATCAGAACCGAGGCCTCGGAACGGGCGACCTGCTCGGCGAGCTTGACCACGCGCTCCATGGACGGATCGCGCCAGACGAAGGCGGCCCGGTCGGTGGCGACCGCTTCCAGCACCGCCGCGATCATCTCGGGATCGGGCGGGAGCGGGATGTATTCCTTGGCGCCGGCCCGGATCGCCGCCACGGCGGCCTGCGCGTCCGCCGAGACCCCGCAGGCGACCACGGGCGTGCGGATGCGCTCCGCCTCCAGGGCGGCGACGAGGTCCCGGATCGGCAGCGCGACGTCGATCATGATGAGATCGGCACCCCGCGCGCGCAGGACGTTGAGGCCCTGCGGCACGGCATCGGCCTGCGTCACGGCCGCGCCGCGCTGCATGGCAATCTTCGAGGCGGTGATCAGCTCGCCGTTGAGCCGCCCGATCATCAGGAGCCGCATGGTTCGTCCCTCTTGAACTTCGTGGCGCGGACCGCCCCCCGGCGCCCGTGCCGAAACATCACTCGCCCTTGACGATCTCGGTCATCGTCACCCCGAGCCGGTCCTCGACGAGGACGACCTCGCCGCGGGCGACCAGCCGGTTGTTGACGAACACGTCGATCGCCTCGCCGACCTTCCGGTCGAGTTCGAGCACGGCCCCGGGCGCCAGCCGGAGCAGGTCCCCGATCGGCATCCGGGCGGAGCCCAGCACTGCCGAGACCATCACGGGCACGTCGAAGAGCTGCTCCAGATCGGCCGCGGTCTTCGGGGTCGTGGGCGTGTCGCGGATCGAGCCCGCGGCGTAGTCGGTGTCGTGCTCGCCGAGCTGGGGCAGGCTGAAATCGTCGGACATCCGGGTTCCCTCACAGGCTCGTCTGCAGGCCGAGAGCGTCCAGCACCGCCGCCTCGATGCGGGCACGCTCCCGCACGATGCCGCCGTCCGCCCATTCGATACGGGCATCGCCCGCCGCCATGTCGGGATCGCCGAGGACGACGAGGCGGCCCTCGTAGCCGCGCTCGCGCGCGAGGCGCTTCACCAGGGCCTCGGCCTCCTCGACCAAGGTGTCGTGCACCCGCACCACCAAGTGCGGCACGCCGCGCAGGTGCTGGAGCGCCGAACGCGCCGCCTCGCCGATCCCGGCGAGCGGGGCGGCGTCGAGGGCGTCCCCCGCCACCTTGCGGGCGATCAGAACGGCCACCTCCATCGCCTGCGCCTCGCGCTCGGCGTCCCGGGCATCGGCCTGGGCGATCAGGCCCGCGGCGGCGAGCGCCAGGCGGGTCATGGCGTCGGCCAGCCGGCCCTGCACCTGCGCCTCGGCCTGGGCGCGCCCCTCTTGGAGGCCGCGGGCATGGGCCTCCGCCTCGGCGCGGGCATGGGCCTCCGCGGCGCGCTGCGCCTCGGCGCTCGGGCGGCCGCTGCGGAAGTCGGTCTCGAACAGGAACGGCTTCGCGCTCCGGGCAGCTTGGGCGCTCAATAGACCAGCTCCTCCTCGGCGCTATTCTTGGCGATCATGATCTCGCCCTTCTCGGCGAGGTCCTTGGCGATCTCGGTCATCTTGGCCTGCGCCTCGTCGACCTCCTTGAGCCGGACCGGACCGAGCGAGGCCATCTCGTCCGTGAGGTTCTTGGCCGCGCGGGTCGACATCTGCTTCATGAAGAAGCCCCGAGTCGGCTCGTTGGCGCCCTTCAGGGCGCGGCAGAGGGTGTCGCTGTCGATCTTGCGCATCAGGGTCTGGACGCTGCCCGGATCGAGCTTCAGCAGATCCTCGAAGGTGAACATCAGCTCGCGGATGCGCTTGGCCGAGCCGCGGTTGGCCTGATCGAGGGCGGCGAGGAAGCGGCCCTCCGTCTGCCGGTCGAAGGCGTTGAACACGTCGGCCATCATCTCGTGGGCGTCGCGGCGCTGGGTCTGGGCGATGGTCGACACGAACTCGACCCGCAGCGTCTCCTCGATGTGGCGCAGGGCCTCCTTCTGCACCGTCTCCATGCGCAGCATCCGGTTGAGGCAGTCGATGGCGAAATCCTCGGGCAGGATGGTCAGCACCTTGGCGGCGTAGTCGGCCCGCACCCGGGAGAGCACCACCGCCACGGTCTGCGGGTACTCGTTGCGCAGGAACGAGGCGAGGATCTCCGGATCCACCTGGGCGATCGAGGCCCAGACCCGCTTGCCCGAGGCGCCCTTGATCTCCGCCATGATCAGCGAGACCTGGTCGCTCGGGAAGATCTTCAGGAGCAGCGCCTCGGTCCGTTCGAAATTCGACGAGATGCCGCCGCTGTTGCCGAGCTTCGTCACGAACTCGATGATCAGCTTCTCGACGGTCTGGGCCTCCAGCGTGCCGAGCTGGACCATCGCGTGGCTGACCTTCTTGACCTCCTCCTCCTCCAGCATCTGCCAGATCGGCGCGCCTTCCTCCTCGCCGAGCATCAGAAGGAGCGCGGCGGCGCGCTGCGGACCGGGCATCGACGCGAAGGTGTCGCCGCCCGCCGTCGCGAGACTGTTCGCCAAACCGAGTGCCGCACCTGCCGCCATCGTCCTGCCCTCGATGCCCTACGCGTCACTCTTCCTGGATCCAGGTGCGCAGCACCTCGACGGTCTCGGCGGGGCTCGCCCGGACCATGTCGACCACGCGCTGGACCGTCTCGGCCTGGACCTGGCCGTTGATCTTGGCGAACTCCATCAGCCGCGCGGTCGGGTTGTCGCGGTCGATGACCGTGACCGTCGCACCGGGGCCCGCGACCACGGAGCCGTCGCCGGCGATCCCCAGACCGGGCGCAGCCAGGGACGGCGGCGCCGGCACCGGGGCGAGCACCTGGCGCACCAGCGGGCGCACGACCGTGAGGAGGACGATCAGGGTGAGGAGCGCCAGCACGGCGAGCTCGGCCATGCGCAGCACGTCCTCCTTGGTCGGCGCGAGCAGCGACTGGACCAGCGTCGGCTCGGTGAATTGCGGCACGCTCGGCGCTTCCGCGAAGCGCAGGTTCACCACCTCGATCTGGTCGCCGCGCGCCTTGTCGAAGCCCACCGCGCTGCGCACCAGGGCGGTGATCCGCTCGATCTCGGCCGGCGGCCGCGGGCTGTAGGTCTGCTTGCCGTCGGGCGCGGTCGCGTAGACCCCGTCGACCACCACGGCCACCGACAGGCGCTTGATCCGGCCGCCCTCGGCGACCTCGGTCTTGGTGACGCGGGAGATCTCGTAGTTCGTGGTCTCTTCGTTCTTGTTGGTCGCGTCCTTCGGGGCGGGCGCCTTGTCGGCGCCGTTGGCGCCCGGCAGCTCGTTGCCGACGCTCACCTGCCCGTCGGCATTGCTGGTCAGCGCCGATTCGGTGCGCGTCTGGGCGGAGCGCACCACGCGGCTCTCGGGATCGAAGGTCTCGGAGCGGCTCTCGATCCGGTTGAGGTCGAGTTCCGCGTTGACCTGAACCCGGGCGCGGCCGGGCCCGACGATGCCGGCGACCACGTCCTCGATCTGACCGCGCAGGCGCCGCTCCAGGGTGACCTGCCGGTCCTCGAAGCCGCTGGCGACATCGGCCTCGGCGTCCCGGGCGCCGTCCGCCAGGAGCCGGCCGCGCTCGTCGACGATCGAGACCCGCTCGGGCTTCAGACCCTCGACCGCCGAAGCCGCGAGATGGCGGATCGCCCGCACTTGGCCGGCATCGAGATCGCCCATCAGCTTCAGGACGATGGCGGCGCTGGGGCTTTCCCGGTCGCGCTCGAACAGGCGTCGCTCCGGCAGCACCAAGTGAACCCGCGCCGCCTGGACCCGGCCGATCGCCCGGATCGAGCGCGCCAGCTCGCCCTCCAGGGCGCGCAGGTGATTCACGTTCTGCACGAAATTGGTGGACGAGAACGCGTCGCCCTTGTCGAAGATCTCGTAGCCGACGCCGCCCTGGGTCGGCAGGCCCTTGCCGGCCAGGTCCATGCGCAGCTTGGCGAGGTCCGGGCGGGGGGCCAGGATCGTCTGCCCGGAATCGCCCCGCGTCTCGTAGCGGATCCCGCGGGCGTCCAGCTCCCGGACCACGGAGGCCGAGTCCTGCATCGACAGGTCGGAGAACAGCACGCCCATATCGGGGCGCGAGACCCGCAGGATGATGAAGGCGAAGAAGCCGATGAGCGTCAGCGTCACCGCCGCCATGGCGGCGATGCGGGCCGGTCCGAGCTTCGTGACGAGATCGAGGACCGGCTTCACGGGACGGTTCGCTGCACTCTGAACGCGAGGCGGGCCCCCGCGGCCCGCTCGGCAGAAATTGCCCGGTCCATGGTTAGCGGGGCGTTAATGCCGGCGCGCCCGGCCCCGCGGGCGGGGCCGGAACGGCAAGAAGCCGCACCCGGGACCCGGACGCGGCTTCTTCAGGCTTCTGGAACGGCCGGCAGGGACGGGCGGTGCCATCCCCGGTGCCGCCGCGGATCAGTGCCGGTAGTGCTGGATCCGGGTGGTGCGCAGGCCGGCCAGGCCGTGCTGGTCGATGGAGAACTGCCAGCTCAGAAATTCTTCGGTGGTCAGAGTGTAGCGCTTGCACGCCTCCTCCAGGCTGAGAAGGCCGCCACGCACCGCCGCCACCACCTCGGCCTTGCGCCGGATTACCCAGCGGCGGGTGCTCGGAGGCGGAAGGTCCGCAATGGTCAGGGGGCTGCCGTCGGGCCCGATCACATACTTCACTCTCGGGCGGCTGGGTTCGGTCATGATACGCTCTACACTCGACTGACCTGTCGAGCATCTAAGGTACTTGCGCCCGCTTAAGAGATGTTGAAGCGAGTCACTCGGATGTGATTCGTTAAGTGCCACTTGTGGACAACCCGATCGTCTGCACGCTGGACAGCGGCACTTTCTGCGCGCCGATCATCAGGACGGGGGTCGTTCCGCTGAGGTCGACCTCGTCGACGGTGCCGGTCAGGCTCGTGTCGACCGAGACGCTGGAACCGGTGGCGTCGGTGGCCGAGACCTTGATCGAGTAGTTCCCGTCCGCGGAGGTCATCCCGGCCGAATTCTTGCCGTTCCACGTGTAGGTCTGGCTGCCGGCCGTGAGCGAGGTGGTCTGCGTGGCCACGACGTTGTTCTTGGAGTCGAGGACCGTGATCACCGCCTTCGAGGCGGCCCGCGCGGGCGTCAGCGTCCAAGAGGCCGCGCCGTTGGAGAGCTGCGAGGTGCTGCCATCCGCCGTGACGGTCTTGCCGATATAGCTCGTCGCCGAGGCCGAACTCGCCGATTGCGACGCGGTCAGGATGCTGTCGAGCCGGTCGTTGGTCTTCAACTGCTGCTCGACGCCGGCGAACTGCACCAGCTGCTGCGTGAACTGGTTGGTGTCCATCGGGTCGAGGGGGTTCTGGTTCTTGAGCTGCGTGGTGAGCAGCGTCAGGAACTGCGTGAAGTTGCTGGCGATCTCGGTGGCGTTCCCGCCGCCGCTCGACGACGCGCCCGTTGTGGATGGCGTGTTGGTGACGCTCGATAGGCCGGCGGTCATGCTGATCTCTCCCGTGCCGCGTCGGAGCGCGGGGCTCGGACGCGCGATGTGTCTGTGTCGGTTCGCGAAGCGGCGGCGCGCATCGCCTAGATCCTGATGTCGAGGCCGCCGTAGCCGCGCAGCCGGCGCGTCGGGACGCTCTCCTGCGGAGCCTCGGCCTGATCCCGGGTCCAGCCTGCCGGCCCGCTCCGCGGGGCCTCGCCCTGCTGCCCGCCTCCGCCAGTCTGGGCATTGCCATCGTCGCGCAGCGACAGGTTCAGGCCTCCGGCGGACGAATCGAGACCGGCCTGGGACAGGGCCTGCTGCAACTGGCCCGCATCGCGCTGGAGCATCGCCAGGGTCTCGGGCCGGTCGACCACCAGATGGGTTTTGACCGTGCCGCGGGCCTTGTCGATCTCGAGCTTGACGTCGATCCGGCCGAGCTCGATCGGATCGAGCCGGATCTGGAACTCGTTCGATCCGTTCACTGTCTCTTATACACATCTGACGCTGCCGACGAAGAGGATAGTGTAGAT
>CAXDNE010000113.1:0-21014 GCA_963990595.1 uncultured Methylobacterium sp. | reverse complement strand
ATCGGCAACCGCAGGATTTGCCGCAGCCGCGCCCCCGTCATGGCCCCGTCATGGCCCCTTTCGCGGCGCGGCTGCGGCAAATCCTGCGGTTGCCGATTTCAGCAATCGGGCTCACAGAGCCAGGTTGATGCAAACTCTCTTCTCAACAGATGCGGCGCAGTCCAAGGATCGGTTCCGTCAGTGGCGCGAGGTCTGCGAAGACCGTCTCGTTCCGATGGCGCAGGACTGCCTCGGCGACGCACCCTTTCACGCTTCGATATACGGGACCAGCGTCGGTGATATCGTATTCACAAAATTCACGCTGAGCAATCTCAGGGCGAAAACAACACCCCAGACGCTTCGTCATGAGAACAATAAAACCGATTACCTGTTCATGAGCCTTGTGATGCGCGGCTCCGTGCGCGCGGAACAATACGGTCGGTCGAGCACGGACAATGCGGGCGACCTGTCGATCCGCGATACGAACACACCTTGGACGATCGAGCATGACGGGTACAGCGAGGTGCTGGCCATTCAACTCCCGCGCGATCGGCTGGAGGGCCTGCTGGGTTCGACCCGCCGGTTCGCCGGATTGACCGTGAGCGGGCATCTGCCGACCACGACCCTGGCGCGGTCGTTCCTCTTCAACCTGCTGCGCGCGGGCGACGGGCTGACGCCCGACACGGCCGAACGCATGACCGCGGTGGGGATCGACCTCATCGCCGCGAGCTTCGCCGAGCGCCTCGCCATGGAGACGCCCAAGGCCCTGCACGGGACGCTGACCGTCCAGCGGGCCAAAGCCCATATCGCGGCCAATCTCGGCGATCCCGAGCTCGACCCGTCGCAGGTCGCCGCCGCGGTGGGCGTGTCGCTGCGCCATCTGCAGACGCTGTTCCGCGAGGATGGCCGCAACGTCGCCGCCTGGATCTGGCAGCGGCGGCTCGAGACGGCCGCGCAACGCCTCTCCGATCCGGCCTGCCTCCACCTGCAGGTCGGCGAGGTCGCCTACCGATGCGGCTTCGTCGACCAAGCGCATTTCTCCCGCCGGTTCCGCGACCGGTACGGCCTGCCCCCGCGGGCGTATCGTCACGCGGCCCTGTCCCGGGTCACCGTGTGCGGATGAGGGCTGTTCGCCGGCTCCCGGGCGCCGGAGACAGGCTGTCGGGCGTTCGCGCGCTCCGATCCGGCCCTTGGCCGGGCAAGGCCCTGCGGGCGGCCTCCATCGCCGGGCCGCGCCGTCTCCTCACACCGGGTGCCACCACCGGCCGCGCAGCACCACACCCTCGGCGGTGATCCGCTGGGCGCCGGTCATGTGCTCGCCGCGGGTGTCGACGTAGTCGAATTCTCCGTCCCGGACCGCCAGCACGGTGGCGTCGCCCAGCGCCCCGACCTTCAGGGTCCCGTATTCCATGCGCTTCACCGCCACGGCGGCGTTCACCGTGGAGGCGGCGATCACGTCGGTGAGGCTCATGCCGAGGCAGAGCATCTTCGACATGGTGGTGACCTGATCGAAGGCCGGCCCGTCGATGCAGAGCTGGTGCACGTCCGACGAGATCGTGTCGGGCAGGAAGCCGCCCGCCAGCATGGCCCGGGCCGTCCTGAAGGCGAACGAGCCCTTGCCGTGGCCGATGTCGAACAGCACGCCCCGGGCCCGGGCCTCGCGCACGGCCGGCTTCACCGCGCCCTGCGCGGTGACCGGGGAATTCGGGAACGGCCGGAAGGCGTGGGTCAGCACGTCGCCGGGGCGCAGCATCGCCAGCACCTCCTCGTAGCTCGGCGGCGGCTCGTCGATATGGGCCATCAGCGGCAGGCCGGTCTCTTCCGCCACCTGCAGGGCGATGCCGAGCGGCGCGGTGCCCTGGTCCCCCGAGGAATTGCGCCCGACCCGGACCTTGATGCCGATGATCACGTCCCGGTTGGCCTCGACGACCTCGACTGCCTCCCGGGGCGCCATGAGCCGCGGATCCTGGCTCTCGCCGACCATGATGGTCTTCGAGAAGGCGTAGATGCCCGCGAAGGAGACATGGAGATAGGCGAGGATCCGCGCTTCCGAACGGTCGATCACGTGCTTGCGGAAGCCGGCAAAGTTGCCGGGCCCGGCGCTGCCGGTATCGACCGCGGTGGTGACCCCGGAGGTGCGGCAGAATTCGTCGGCGTCGATGCCGATCGAGGTGCCGCCCCAGTAGACGTGGGTGTGCAGGTCGATCAGGCCCGGCGTGACGATCGCGCCGGCCATGTCGCGCACCTGCGTGCCCGGGCCGGCCTGGAGGTCGCGGCCGAAGCCCGAGACCCGGCCGTCCGCGAAGGCGACGTCGCAGATCCCGTCATGGTTCTGCGACGGGTCGATGACCCGCGCCCCCTTGAGGATGAGGTCGTGCGGCACGGTGTTCTCCGGGTGGGTGTCAGGCCGCCCGGGCGGCGGTGGCGTTGAGATGGCAGGCGGCGAAGTGGCCGGCGCCGACGGCGTCGAGACCCGGCACCTCGACCCGGCAGCGGTCGAAGGCGTGGGGGCAGCGGGTGTGGAAGCGGCAGCCGGCGGGCGGGTTGATCGGGCTCGGCACGTCGCCCTTGAGCACGATCCGGGTGCGCCCGGCCCCGGGCTCGGGGATCGGCACCGCCGAGAGCAGCGCCTGGGTGTAGGGGTGCTTGGGCGCCAGGAAGATGTCGCGGCGCGGGCCGATCTCGACGATCTTGCCGAGATACATCACCGCCACCCGGTGGGTCATGTGCTCGACGATGGCGAGGTCGTGCGAGATGAACAGCATCGCGAGGTCGAGCTCGCGCTGCAGATCGCGCAGCAGGTTGACGATCTGCGCCTTCACCGAGACGTCGAGCGCCGAGACCGCCTCGTCGCAGATGATCAGGTCGGGCTCGGCGGCGAGCGCCCGGGCGATGCCGATGCGCTGGCGCTGGCCGCCCGAGAATTCGTGCGGGAAGCGCCCCAGCGCCTCGCGCGGCAGGCCGACCCGCTCCATCAGGCTGGCGAGCCGGCTCTCAAGGTCGGCGGCGTTGCGGGCGAGGCCGAAATTGCGGATCGGCTCGGCCAGGATCGCCCGGACCCGCATCCGCGGGTTGAGGGACGAGAACGGGTCCTGGAACACCATCTGGATGTGGCGCCGCAGGGGCCGCAGCGCCGCGGCCGAGAGGTCGTCGATGCGCCGCCCGTCGAGCACCACCTGGCCCGCGGTCGGCGCGTAGAGGCGCATCAGCGCCTTGGCGACGGTGGACTTGCCGCAGCCGGACTCACCGACGAGCGACAGGGTCTCGCCGCGGGCGACCGTGAAGGACAGGCCGTCCACGGCCTTGAGCACGCGCTTGGACTGGCCGAACAGGCCGCCGCCGAGGGCGAAGTGCTTCTTGAGGTCGTTGACCTCCAGCAGGGTGCGGGCGGCCGGGTTCATGGGCGGATCTCCCGGTTGCCCGCTGCCGCTTGCGAGGCATGATGGTCAGGCATCGGCCTATGACAGGCGCAACAGGCCCTCTCTCCCGCACGGGAGAGGGGACCCGCGCTCCGACCGGTCCGGTCGAGGCGGCGCGTCCGCTCGTCGGTCCGTCCCAAAAGCATCATGCCGCCAGCGCGCCCTTCGGCGCGTAGTGGCAGGCGGCGAGGTGGCCCGGCGCCTTCGGCTCCAGGGCCGGGGCGTAGGCGCGGCACAGATCGGTCACGTCCGGGCAGCGCCCGGCGAAGACGCAGCCCTCGATCCGGCTCTTGAGGCTCGGGACCATGCCGGGGATCTCGGCGAGGCGCGCGTCGGCGCCGTGCTCCACGGCGCCGAGCTTCGGCACGGCGCCCAGCAGGCCGCGGGTGTAGGGATGGCGGGGCGCGCGGAACAGGTCGCGGACCGATGCCTCCTCGACCTTGCGGCCGGCATACATCACGACCACCCGGTCGGCGACCTCGGCCACCACGCCGAGATCGTGGGTGATCAGCATGATCGCGGCGCCGACCCGGGCCTTCAGGTCGCGCATCAGGTCGAGGATCTGGGCCTGGATGGTCACGTCGAGCGCCGTGGTCGGCTCGTCGGCGATCAGGAGCTTGGGCGAGCAGGCGAGCGCGATGGCGATCATCACCCGCTGGCGCATGCCGCCCGAGAGCTGGTGCGGGTATTCCCGCACCCGGCGCCGCGGCTCGGGGATGCCGACCAGCGTCAGCATCTCCACCGCCCGCTCCTCGGCGGCGCGCCGGCTCAGGCCCTGGTGCAGGCGCAGGGTCTCGCCGATCTGGCGGCCGACCGTCAGCACCGGGTTCAGGCTGGTCATCGGCTCCTGGAAGATCACGCTGATGTCGTTGCCGCGGATCCTGCGCATGGCGCTGTCCGGCAGATCGAGGAGGTTCGTCCCCTCGAACCGGATGGCGCCGGCGATGCGGGCCGGGGGCTCGGGCAGGAGCCGCAGGATCGACATCGAGGTCACCGACTTGCCGCAGCCGGATTCGCCGACGATCGCCAGGGTCTCGCCCGACTGGATCGCGAAGGAGACCCCGTCCACCGCCCGGTTCACCCCGTCGGGGGTGCGGAAATGGACCTGCAGGTTCTCGATCGACAGGAGGGGGGCGCCGCTCATGCTGCCGGTCCTCATCACACGTCTTTCGCCATGCGGGGGTCGAGGGCGTCGCGCAGCCCGTCGCCGACGAGGTTCACGGCGAGCACCGTCATCGAGAGGAAGATCGCCGGGAACAGGATGATGTAGAACTTCACCTGCCAGAGGGCCCGGCCCTCGGCCATGATGTTGCCCCAGGAGGGCGTCGACGGCGGCACGCCCGCGCCGATGAACGACAGGATCGCCTCGGTGATCATCGCGGAGGCGCAGATATAGGTCGCCTGCACGGTCATGGGCGCGAGCGTGTTGGGCAGGATGTGGCGCCAGATGATCGCCGGCATCCGGGTGCCCGTGGTCACCGCCGCCTCGACATAGGGCTGCTCGCGCAGGGACAGGACGACGCCGCGCACGAGGCGCGCCACCCGGGGGATCTCCGCGATGGTGATCGCGATGATCACGTTCTGGATCGAGCCGCGGGTCAGCGCCATCAGGGCGACGGCGAGCAGGATCGGCGGGATCGACATCATGCCGTCGACGATCCGCATGATCACGCCGTCGAGCCAGCGCACCATGCCGGAGACGAGGCCGACCGCCAGCCCGGCGATCGAGGCGAGGAACGCCACCGAGAAGCCGACCAGAAGCGAGACCCGGGCGCCGTAGACCACCCGCGAATAGACGTCGCGGCCCAGCATGTCGGTGCCGAACCAGTACTGGGCGGAGGGCACCCGGGTCCGCTTGGCCGGCGCCAGGGCGGTCGGGTCGACGGTGCCGAGCCAGGGCGCCAGCAAAGCCATCAGGAACACGATGAGGAGCAGCACGCCGCCGGCCACGATGGTCGGGTTGCGGCGGATATAGGTCCAGACCCGGCCCCGGCGCTTGCGGGCCGGGATCACGTCCGGCAGCGGCGCCGCGACGGCGAGGCCCGGAGGCGGCGCCTCGGGCGTGGCCCCTTCGGGCGGGATCCCCGTGGGACGGGCGCGATCGGGGACGGGCGCGACGGTCGCGGTCAATAGCGGATCCTCGGGTCGAGCACGGTGTAGAACAGGTCGATGGCGAGGTTCACGAGCACGTAGACGAAGCTGAACAGCAGCACGACGCCCTGGATGACGGGATAGTCGCGCCGCAGGATCGCATCGACGGTGAGGCGCCCGAGGCCGGGAATCGCGAACACCGTCTCGGTCACCACCGCGCCGCCGATCAGGAGCGCGATGCCGATGCCGATCACGGTGACGATCGGCACCGCGGCGTTCTTGAGGGCGTGGACGAACAGGACCGGTCCCTGCGCCAGCCCCTTGGCCCGGGCAGTGCGCACGTAATCCTGCTGGAGCACGTCGAGCATGGTCGCCCGGGTCACCCGGGCGATCAGCGCGATGTAGACGAGGCCCAGCGTCACCGCCGGCAGGATCAGGTTGGACAGCCAGGGCCACAGGCCCTGCTCGATCGGCGTGTAGCCCTGCACGGGCAGCCAGCCGAGTTGGAGGGCGAAGACGTAGGCCAGCACGTAGCCGACCACGAAGACCGGCACCGAGAAGCCCATCACGGCGAGCCCCATGACGAGGCGGTCGATCAGGCTGCCGGCCTTCCAGGCGGCCACGACGCCGAGCGGCACCGCCACCACGATGGCGAAGACCAGGGTGACGAGCATCAGCGAGAGGGTGGGCTGCACCCGCTGGCCGATCATGGTGGTGACCGGCAGGTTGGTGAAGATCGAGGTGCCGAGGTCGCCGTGCAGGATCTGCCAGGACCATTCCCCGAACCGCACCAGGAAGGGCCGGTCGAGGCCGAGCGTCGCGCGGATGCGGGCGACGTCGTCGGGCGTCGCCTGATCGCCCGCGATGATCGCCGCCGGATCGCCCGGGGCGAAGTAGAGGAGGCTGAAGACGAACAGCCCGACCACCGCCATGACCGGGATGGTGGCGAGGATGCGCCTGCCGATATAGCCGAGCATGGGTCCCCGCTATCGTGCCGGCCTGCAGGGCCTCGAACCGTCTCCGGCCGAGGCGCGGGTCCCCTCCCCCGTTCGGGAGAGGGGGCGCGTCGCGCTTTCGGAGCGGGCCAGATCGCGCGCCATCACGCCTTCGAAACCCCCCAGGTGAAGGGGATCGGCCCCTTCACGATGCCCGAGACGTTCTTGCGCCACGCCTGGTAGCCCAGGAAGAACCCGGTCGGGACGTAGACCACGCCCTCGCAGGCGGCGGTGTTGCATTTGTCGATGGCGGCCTTCTCGGCGGCCGGATCGGCGGCGTCGAACCACTCGGCGATGGCCGCCTCCACGGGCGGGATGTCCGGCCAGCCGAACCACGCCTTGTCGCCGTTGGCGCGCACCGCCGGGTAGCCCGCCGGGTTGATGGTGTCGGCACCCGCATGCCAGGTGTGGAACATGTTCCAGCCGCCCTGCGACGGCGGTGCCTTGGAGGCCCGGCGGGTGCCGGTGGTCCCCCAGTCGGTGGCGACGAAATCGACGTTGAAGCCCAGCTGCTTCAGCAGGTCGGCGGTGATGTCGCCCTGCGCCTTGGTGATCGGCTGGTCCTGCGCCACGATGCAGATGACGGGCTCACCCTTGTAGCCGGCTTCCTTGAGCAGCTTCTGGCCGAGCTTGATGTCGCCCTTGCCGACCTGGGCGCCGCCGGCCTCGCTGTAGAGCGGCGTGCCCGGGGTGAAGAAGCCCGGCAGCGTCTTCCACAGGTTGTCGTCGTCGCCGACGATCGCCCGCATGTAATCTTCCTGGCTCATCGCGACCATGACGGCCTGGCGGATCTTCGGGTTGTCGAAGGGCGGGTGCAGGTGGTTCATGCGGAACGACCCGATGTTGCCCAGCGGATCGGCGATATCGACGTTGATGCTGCTGTTCTTGCGCAGCAGCGGCACAAGATCGGAGATCGGGTTCTCCCACCAATCGACCTCGCCGTTCTGCAGCGCGGCCGAGGCGGTGGCCGCGTCCGGCATGATCACCCACTCGACCCGGTCGACCAGCATGCGCTTCCCGCCCGCCAGCCAGGAATTCGGCTCGTCGCGGGGCTTGTAGTCGGCGAAGGTCTCGAACACCGCCCGGGCGCCCGGCACCCACTCGTTGCGGACGAACTTCATCGGACCCGAGCCGACATACTCGGAGATCTGCGTGAACGGGTCGGTCTTGGCGATCCGCTCCGGCATCATCAGCGCCATCGGGGCGTTGGTCTTGCCGAGCGCGTAGAGGAGCTTCGGGAACGGCTTCTTCAGGCGCCAGCGGAAGGTCTTGTCGTCGGTGGCCGCCAGCTCGTCCTGGACGCCGCGGATCATCAGGCCGATCGGGTCCCGGGCCATCCAGCGGTTGAGGCTCGCCACCACGTCCTTGGCCAGAACCGGCTCGCCGTCATGCCACTTGAGGCCGGGGCGCAGCCGGAAGGTCCAGGTCAGGTGATCGCCCGAGACTTCCTCGGACTCCACCATCTGGCGCTGCGGCTTCAGCTGCGCGTCGACGCCGTACAGCATGTCCCAGACGAGGGTGCCGGCGTTGCGCACCACGTACTGGGTTCCCCAGATCGGATCGAAATTGGCGAGATTCGCCTGAGGGACGAAGCGCAGCACCTTGGCCCCCTGGGCCAGGGCCGGCCGCGCGATCTGCGGTGCGGCCAGCCCGAGTGCGGCCGAGCCCTTGAGGAACGTCCTGCGATCCATCGCGATCTCCCTGGTGGTGCGGGTCTCAGCCCGGATCGGCGGCCCACACCTTGTGGGCGAATGTGAACGGTTCTGCCGTGGGCACGCAATGGCCCAGCGTGACAATGGAGCCCGGGCGAGTGCGGACCGGCCCGGCGCGTGCCGGAGCGTGGGAGGATGGGGGTTCGGTCATCGGGCTCACGGACGGCGTCTCGCAAGCCCCGCGCCAGCTTCGCCGACGTTGGGTTATGTATTCAGGATGACCGAGGGCGTCTCACCGCGCCTGCGCGGCCGGTCTGCCCGGCGCGAGACGGGATTCCGCGGATCGGCGGCCGAGACGGGCAAGAGGGGGCTGCCCCGGCGCCTTCGAGGGGCGCGGGCCCCCTCCCCTCACGTCGGCCCTGTCCGGCCCGGGGCGTCCCCGCGCGGATCCCGGGCAGGACCGAGACCGGCCGGGAGCGGGTGAGGAACAGGGTACGGGGGTGACGCGGCCGAAGGGGTCTCGCGCGGTCGCGGCCCGTCCGCGCGGCCACGGCGTGCCCAGTTCTGAAGCGTCTTGTCCCACAGCCCAACCGTCGGGCGCGGGAGCGCGCCGCGCCGGGGGCCGGCCGGCAGGGGACCGGCGAAGCCTGCCCGCGGACGGTGTCCCGCGACGGTCCGGCGCGTCGGGCGCCTCAGCCCACCTGCCGCAGGTGCCCGCCCCGCACCCCGGGTACCGCCTGCATGGCGCGGATGAAGGCGGCGATGCGCGGCGCGATCACCGCGCGGTAGCGGGAACCGTTGAACACGCCGTAATGGCCGACGCCGGCTTGCAGGTGGTAGGCCTTGCGCGCCTCCGGGAGGTTCGGCGTCAGGTCGAGGGCCGCCTTGGTCTGGCCGACGCCGGAGATGTCGTCGTTCTCCCCCTCGACCGCGAGGATCGCGCAGCGGCGGATCGCCCCGAGATCGACCGGCATGCCCCGGTGATGCATCCGGCCCTTCGGCAGATCATGATCGACGAACACGGTCTGGACGGTCTGGAGGTAGTACTCGGCGGTGAGGTCCATCACCGCGAGATATTCGTCGTAGAACTCCCGGTGCTTCTCGGCCGAGTCGCCATCGCCCCTGACGAGATGGTCGAACATGTCCGAATGGGCGGTGACGTGGCGGTCGAGGTTCATCGCCATGAAGCCCGACAGTTGCAGGAAGCCCGGATAGACCTGGCGCCACGCCCCCGGATAGATCGGCGGCACGAGGCTGATCGTGTGGCG
Organism: uncultured Methylobacterium sp.; assembly: GCA_963990595.1. Classification (GTDB taxonomy): domain Bacteria; phylum Pseudomonadota; class Alphaproteobacteria; order Rhizobiales; family Beijerinckiaceae; genus Methylobacterium. The sequence continues at coordinate 11,610 of CAXDNE010000113.1, read as the reverse complement.
CTCGAACCAGGCCTGGCCGCGCTCCTGCGCCAGGCAGTTCACCGCGGTCGGCGAGCGCCGGGTGTCGATGGGGCCGCCCATCAGGGTCATCGAGCTCGGCACCGCGGGCTCGTCGGCCGCCTCCATCAGCGCCACCGCGGCGAAGACCGGCACGGCCGGCTGGCACACGGCCATGACGTGCAGGTCCGGCCCGAGGACGGCGAACATCTCCTGCAGGTAGTCGATATAATCGTCGAGATCGAACCGTCCGGCGACCACCGGGACCATCCGGGCATCGGTCCAGTCGGTGATGAACACCCGGTGATTCGGCAGCATCGCCTCCACGGTGCCGCGCAGGAGCGTCGCGTAGTGGCCCGACATCGGTGCGACGATGAGCAGCTTCGGCTGCGGCTCGGCGGACGGGGTCGGGAAGGCGCGGTCGAACGCGATCAGGCGGCAGAACGGGCGCTCCCAGACCACCCGCTCGGTGACCGGGACCGAAACCCCGTCCACCACCGTCTCGGTGAAGCCGAAGGCCGGCTTGCCGTACTGGCGGGTGACGCGCTCGAACATCTCGCAGCCGGCGCTGACCGCGCGTGCGTAGGGTCCGTAGGCCAGGGGGTTGCCGGGCATCTGGAGCCCGTAGCGCGTGAGATCCGCGGCGACGCGGGCGGGCGCCATCATGGCGCGAGCACCTTCGTACATTGAGTAAGCCAGGAGCATCGTCACCTCGCGGTCTCGGGTCCGGCCACGGGCATTCAGCCGCGCGGCTCGGATCGCGGCAACCCGAATCGACAGGATAATGTTCCAGCCTGAACGATTATGGAACATCCCGACGTCGGGCAGACTTGCCTGTGACGACGTTAACCCGCGACAATTCGGCCGGAACAAGGCGCTGGGGCGGATTGCCCGGCTCCCCGCCTCTGCGCCATGCGGTAGGGAGCCGCCAGGAAGCCGCACCGAAGCAGCGCATGCCCGACACCGATCTCAGCGGCCTCGGCCGCGACGCCCGCCATCTGCGGCTCGACACCTTCGTTCGCCTGCGCTGGCTCGCCATCACGGGCCAGAGCGCCGCCGTGGTCGGGGCGCAGTTCGGCCTCGGCCTGCCGCTCCCCTTCGGCTGGTGCTTCCTGGTGATCGCCACCTCGTCCTGGCTGAACCTCGCCCTGCGCATCCGCTTCCCGGCGAGCTACCGGCTGAGCGACGATTCCGCGGCCCTGCTGCTCGCCTTCGACATCGTGCAGCTCGCCGCCCTGCTGTTCCTCACGGGCGGGTTGCAGAACCCGTTCTCCCTGCTGTTCCTCGCCCCCGTGCTGATCTCCGCCACCGCGCTGCCGCCCGAGCGGACGCTGGCGCTGGGCCTCCTGGCGGTGGGGCTCGCCACCCTGCTGGCCCTGGTGCACCGGCCCCTGCCCTGGTTCGCCGACGGGCGGATCGAGCTGCCCTTCCTGTACGTGTCGGGCGTCTGGACCGCGATCCTGCTCGGCACGGCCTTCACGGGCGTCTACGCGTGGCGGGTGGCGGAGGAGACGCGGCTCCTCGCCCAGGCCCTGGCCGCCACCGAGCTGGTGCTCGCCCGCGAGCAGCACCTGTCGCAGCTCGACGGGCTGGCGGCCGCCGCCGCCCACGAGCTGGGCACCCCGCTCGGCACGATCATGGTGGTCACCAAGGAGCTGATCCGCCAGCTCGGGCCCACGGCCTCGCCCGCGGTGGCGGAGGATCTCAACCTCCTGCGCGAGCAGGTCGACCGCTGCCGCGGCATCCTCGGCAAGCTCACCTCCCTCGACGGGGACGGCGCCGGCTTCCTGGAGACGGTGACGTTCAGCCACCTGATCGAGGAGCTGGTGGCGCCCCAGCGGGCGCTCGGCGCCGCTCTGGACGTCACGAGCGTCGGGGACGGGCCGGAACCGGCCTGCCGCCGCAACCCCGGCGTGATGTTCGGGCTCGCCAACATCCTCGACAACGCCGTCGACTTCGCCGAGGCGCGGGTCTCCGTGGAGGGGCGCTGGACCCCGGACCGGGTCTGGATCGAGATCCGCGACGACGGCCCGGGCTTCTCCAGCGAGGTGCTGCTCCGGGCGGGCGAGCCCTACGTCACGACCCGCAGCCACGACCGGCCGCAATCCGGCGAGACCGTGGGGGCCGGGCTCGGCCTCGGCCTGTTCATCGCCAAGACCCTGATCGAGCGCTCGGGCGCCCAGCTCGCCCTGATGAACGTCGCGGCGCCGGACGCCCACGGGGCGATCGTGCGGGTCTCCTGGGCCCGCCACATCTTCGAGCGCGGCGCGGTGCCGCGACATTCGCCCGAACTCAATATCCGTTCCCCCCTGCCCCCGCGCGATGTCGTGCCTATATGAGGCACAGACCAAGAACCCGACGACGAAAACCCGAAAGGAGCGCCGGATGCTCACGCAGCCCGGGACCTCGGCAGCGGCAGACGCTGCCGTGATCAACGATGCCGATCCGCTGGCCGCCTTCTCCGACCGCAGCCTGCTGATCGTCGACGACGACAAGCCCTTCTCGACGCGCCTCGCGCGCGCCATGGAGAGCCGCGGCTACCACGTGCAGGTGGCCGACAGCGTCGCGGACGGCGTGTCGGCCGTCGAGGCGCGGGCCCCCGCCTTCGCGGTGATCGACATGCGCCTCGGCGACGGCAACGGCCTCGACGTGATCGCGCGCCTGAAGGAGCGCCGCCCGGAAGCCCGCGGCGTGATCCTGACCGGCTACGGCAACATCGCCACGGCCGTCACCGCGGTGAAGCTCGGCGCCTTCGACTACCTCGCCAAGCCCGCCGACGCCGACGAGATCCACGGCACGCTGATGGCCCAGCCCGGCGAGCGAGCCGATCCCCCCGAGAACCCGATGTCGGCGGACCGGGTGCGCTGGGAGCACATCCAGCGCGTCTACGAGCTGTGCAGCCGCAACGTCAGCGAGACCGCCCGGCGCCTGAACATGCACCGGCGGACGCTGCAGCGGATCCTGGCCAAGCGCGCACCGCGCTGAGCGGCGCACGCGCTCGGTTGCGTTGGCCGGCCTCTGTGGGCTAGCTGCACGGGTCCCGGCGGTTCCGCCCGGGACCCGGACGTGTTTGAGGGCGCATCTCGTGAACGGGCGCAACGCCATCACCATCGTGAGCATGATGGTTCTCGTGGGCACCGAGGTCTTCGCCGTGGCCATCGCGGCCGGCTGGGCCATTGCCGGCCTGTTCGATCTCGGGGACCGGGTCGGCCATGTCCTGATGGGGATCTTCAGCCTGTTCGCGGCCTGGATCATGCTCCAGCTGTGGCGCCGGGCGACCAGTATCGAGCCGCTGAGGGCCCCTGCACCCGCCGCCTCCCGGTGATGTCCGGCTTAGCGCCGGTTGTATTCTCAAGTTACAGTTGTAGGGTTGGGCCTCCCATGCGTGCCGGGCGTTCGACAGCGCGGCCGCTTTCCTGCTAGAAACGATCTGCGGCAGCCTGTGTAACGATGCCGCAGGTTACATCCTTGTAGGCTATATCCCCGTCCCGGCGACGCGCGAGACCCGAAGATCCATGAGAGCCCGTATCATCGTCACCCTGAAGACCGGTGTGCTGGACCCGCAGGGTAAGGCGATCGAGGCCGCCCTCAAGTCCCTCGCCATCGAGGGCATCGACGGCGTCCGGCAGGGCAAGGTCTTCGATATCGAGGTGTCGGCGGCCGACAGCAGCGCCGCCGAGGCGACGCTGCGCACGGCCTGCGAGAAGCTGCTGGCCAACACGGTCGTCGAGAACTACGCGATCGAGATCCTCTGATGCACGCCGCGGTCGTCGTCTTCCCGGGTTCGAATCGTGAGGCGGACGTCGTCCGTGCGCTCCGCCGGTCGGGCGCGCAGGTGAGCCTCGTCTGGCACGCGGACCACGCATTGCCGGCCGGTACGGATCTCGCCGTCCTGCCGGGAGGCTTCTCGTACGGCGACTACCTGCGCTGCGGCGCGATCGCGGGGCGCGCGGCCGCCATGGATGCCGTGCGGGCCCATGCGGCACGCGGCGGCCTCGTTCTGGGCATCTGCAACGGCTTCCAGATCCTGTGCGAATCCGGGCTCCTGCCCGGCGTGCTGATGCGCAACATCGACCGGCGCTTCATCTGCCATCGGCAGACGCTCCGGGTCGAGCGCACCGATACCCGGTTCACCAGCGCCTATACGGCCGCTCAGGTCATCGACGTCTGCGTCGCCCACGGGGAAGGCAACTACTTCGCCGATCCGGAGACCCTGGCGCGGATCGAGGGCGAGGGCCGGGTGGCGTTCCGGTATTGCGATGCCGCGGGCAACATCACCGTGGAGGCGAACCGCAACGGCTCCCTCAACGCGATCGCGGGGGTTCTGTCCGAGACCGGCAACGTGCTCGGGATGATGCCGCATCCGGAGAACTTCGTCGAAGGCCTGATCGGCGGAACCGACGGACGCGGCCTGTTCGACAGTCTCGCGGCGTGAGTAGCTGCGGCCAAGACTGGCGTTAACGGCACATTAAGGTTTTCGAGGCATGAAGAGGCATCCAGAGATCTGGATGTCGAGTTGGACATGTTCGTCCGCTCTGTTTTGATGCCTCCCTGAAGACTCCTCGAAGCCGCTCCGACCGGGGCGGCTTTTTTCTGTGCGGCAGGCAGTGAGACGCGTCCGGCTGGCGGTCGCTCCGGGGCCGCGAAGGGGCCGTGCTTCCGCCGCGGCCCGCCTTCAGTCCCGGGGTTCAGCGGGCTGTCGCCGGGAGACGAGATCGTCCCGGCGCCGCGCGTCGTCCCTTGGGCCGGACGCCACCCTGCGGTCCGCCGCCAGGGATCCCGGCCGCCGCGACGCGGCTCCGGGATGACGGGGCAGCGTGACGGGGCAAAGTGACAGGAATTGCCGGCGGGACGGGCCGATCCCGCTCTGCGCGCTCCCACACGGAACGGCGTCGATCCCGGCCCTCAGGCCGGGATCGGTGCGGGCCTCAGTAGAGCCCGCCGGCCTGGGCGGCCCGGTCGGCGTCGGGCGCGACCGGCGCCGGCGCGGCGGCCTGGCCGCTGCCGGAGGACGGCGCCACGTAGGAATCCGGCGGCGCCGTGCCGGGCTTGAACGCCTCCAGGATCGTCCCGGCCCCCTCGCTCGAGCCGGCGCGGGTGCCGCTGGCGAGGTTGATGCGGATCAGCTTGATCCCCGGGGGCACGCGGAACGGGGTTGGCGGCTTGTCCTTGAGGGCCGTCTTCAGGAATTCGAGGGCGATCGGCGCCGCCAGACCGCCGCCGGTGGCGCGGTCGCCGAGCGACCGGGGCTTGTCGAAGCCGATATAGATGCCGACCGCCAGATCCGGCGAGAAGCCCACGAACCACGCGTCCTTGGCGTCGTTGGTGGTGCCGGTCTTGCCGGCGAGCGGCTTGCCGATCTGCTTCAGGATCGTCGCGGTGCCGCGCTGGACCACGCCCTCCATGATCGAGACCATCTGGTAGGCGGTCAGCGGGTCGAGCACCTGCTCGGAATCGTCCACCAGCTTCGGCTCGTCCTGGCCGGTCCACTTCTCGGCATCGCAGCCGATGCACTTGCGGTTGTCGTGCCGGTAGATCGTCTCGCCGGTGCGGTCCTGGATCCGGTCGATCAGGGTCGGCCGGATGCGCCGGCCGCCATTGGCCAGCATCGAGTAGGCGGTGACCATGCGCATCACCGTGGTCTCGCCCGCGCCGAGGGACATCGGCAGCACCGGCAGCAGGTCGTCGTAGACGCCGAAGCGGCGGGCATACTCGGCGATGAGCGGCATGCCGACATCCTTGGCGAGCCGCACGGTCATCAGGTTCTTCGAGTGCTCGATCCCGTAGCGCAGGGTGTGCGGGCCGCCGGACTTGCCGTCGTAGTTCGAGGGCGACCAGGCCTCCTGGCCGGGGCCGGCCTCGATGGTGATCGGCGAATCCTGCACGATCGAGGCGGGCGTGTAGCCGTTGTCGAGCGCCGCCGAGTAGACGATCGGCTTGAACGAGGAGCCGGGCTGGCGCATCGCCTGGGTGGCGCGGTTGAACTCCGACTCGTCGTACGAGAACCCGCCGACCATGGCGTGGACGCGGCCCGTATTCGGGTCCATGGCCACGATGGCGCCGGACACTTCGGGCTTCTGGCGCAGCCGGAACTGTCCGCGGCCGCCCTCCATCGCCTCGACGTAGACCATGTCGCCGGCCTGCAGGTTCGCGCGGCCGGCCCAGCGCATGCCCTCGGGGGGGATCACACCGGTCTCGCGGTCCTTGCCCACTTGGCCGGAGGCCTCGCGCTTGGGCTGCAGGCCGACCTGGACGCCGCCGGCGCCGTTGCCCAGCACCACGGCGAGCCGCCAGGGCGCCACGTCGCCGAGCGCGGGGACCTCGGCCGCCGCCATGCCCCAGTCGCGCCCGGTCAGGTCGACCTTGGTGACCGGTCCGCGCCAGCCATGGGCCTGGTCGTAGCGCACGAGTCCGTCGACCAGCGCCTTGCGGGCCCAGCCCTGCATCTTCGGGTCGAGGGTGGCGCGCACCGAGAGGCCGCCCTCGTAGAGCTTCTTCTCGCCGTAGCGCTCGGAGATCTCGCGGCGGACCTCCTCGGTGAAGTAGTTGGCGTTGGCGGCGTTCGGGAAGGCGACGCGCGGGTTGACGCCGAGCGGCATCTTCTTGGCGGCGTCCGCCTCCTCCTTGGTGATGTAGCCGTTCTCCGCCATCAGGCGGATGATCTCGTTGCGGCGGTCGAGGGCCGCCTGGGTCTTGCGGTAGGGGTGGTAGTTGTTCGGCCCCTTCGGCAGGGCGGCCAGGTAGGCCGCCTCGTTGATGGTCAGCTCGTGGACCGACTTGCCGAAATAGTCGAGCGCGGCGGCCGCCACGCCGTGCAGGTTGCGGCCGGGCACGATGGTGCCGAGGAAGATCTCGTTGAGGTAGAGCTCGAGGATCTTGTCCTTCGAGTAGGCCGCCTCGATGCGGAGCGCCAGCAGCGCCTCCTTGATCTTGCGGTCGTAGGTCTGCTCGGAGGAGAGCAGGAAGTTCTTGGCGACCTGCTGGGTGATGGTCGAGGCGCCCTGCCGCTTGCCCGACTTGGCGTTGGTCAGGAAGGCGCGCACGATCCCCTCGGGATCGATGCCGCCGTGCTTGTAGAAGTTCTTGTCCTCGGCCGACAGGAAGGCCGCCACCACGATCTTCGGCATCGCCTGGATCGGCAGGTACAGCCGGCGCTCGCGGGCGTATTCGGCCAGCAGCGAGCCGTCGGCCGCGTGGACGCGGGTCATGACCGGCGGCTCGTAATTGGCGAGCGCCGCGTGCTCCGGCAGGTCCTGGCTGTACTTCCAGTAGAAGTAGCCGGCCACCACCGCGCCCACCATGAACAGCACCGCGCCAGCGCTGAACAGGATCCCGAAGAAACGAAGGATCAGACGCATCCGGTGTTCCGCTCGTCGCTGGCCCGGCCGAATGCCGGAATCGGCTCATCCGGCGCGTGCGTCCGCTCTCGATGCGGTCGGCCCCCGGACAGTCCCGTCAGGCCCCTTCGGAATGCCGGGTTCAGCGGCGGTGCGACGGGGCGTTCGGATGCCCCGTATCGACACTCTATCTATGGTAAAACTGGGGCGACGGCGGCCGAACGGCGCGTCGCGGTCGGTCGCCCCAGGGTGGCGCGATTGGTGAAGAACAGGTCGATCGCCTTGGCCATGGAGCCGGTGACCCCGGCCCGCCAGTCGGGCGATTGCAGCATCTCCAGATCGCGCTTGCTGGACAGATAGCCCAGTTCCACCAGCACGCTCGGCACGTCGGGGGAGCGCAAGACCACGAAGCGCGCCTCGCGGTGGGGCTTGGAACTCATCTCCATCACGGGGGCGAGCTGGCCCATCAGGGTGCGGGCGAAGCTCGACGAGAAACCCCGGGTCTCCCGCAGGGTCAGCTCCTGCAGGATGTCGGCGATGTCGGGGGGCGCCTCGGCGGCGTCGGCGCCGGCGGCGGCGTCGGCCCGATTCTCGCGCTCGGCAAGCTTGGCGGATTCGGCGTCGGTGGCCTTCTCGGCGCTGGTGTAGATCGTGGCGCCGCGCACCTGCGGGGCCGCCGAGATCGAATCCGCGTGGATCGACACGAACAGGTCGGCCTTGGCCTCGCGGGCGAGGTGCACGCGCTCGGCGAGCGGCACGAACACGTCCCGGTCGCGGGTCATCCGGACCCGGTAGCGGCCGCCCGCCTCCAGCTTCCCCACCAGCGCCTGGGCGAAGCCGAACACGATGTCCTTCTCGAACACGCCGCCCACCGCGATGGCGCCGGGATCGGTGCCGCCATGGCCGGCATCGACCATGATCAGGGGGCGCTGGTCGGCCGGCTCGGGCGCCGCGCTGCGGGCCTGGACGGGGGCGGGATCGGCGGCGGCGGCGGCCTTGCGGAACGCCTCGCGGTCGACGCGCTGGAGCGGGATGGTGAGCAGCACGGCCCCGTCCCGGGGCCGGGTCGTGGTCTCGATGCGGCCGACCGTGGCGGGATTCGCGAGGTCGATGACGATGCGGGACCGGCCGGGGGCGAACAGGCCGTAGCGGAAGGATTGGACGAGCCCGTCGCGGCGGCTGCCGGTCCCCGAATCGAGCTGGAAGTTGACCTCGGGCAGGTCGATCACCACCCGGTCGGGTCGCTCCATCACGAAGCCGCGGGCCTCCACGGCCCGGGACAGCGTCAGCGTGAGGCGCGTGGTGCCGGCCTGGCTGGCGAGATCCGCGCCGATCGCCACGGCGGGCTTCTCGCCGTTCTGCGCAGCGGCCGGCAGCCCCGCCAGCGCCAGGGCCAGGCAGAGACAGGCGGAACGGATCAGGCGCGTGCAGCTCGGCATCGGTCCGGTGTCGTTTCCCGTGCCCTCCGTTACGGCATGGGACCGGCATGGTTAACGGACAGTTGCCGCCGCCGGTTCGATCCGGCGGCCCTTGTTGCCGCGCGGTGACAGCCCGCGGGGTGCGCGTCAGCGGAAGGCGACGACGCGGCTCGCTTTCCCGATCACCGTGACCCAGCAGGACAGAGAGGCGTCGGCGGCCCGCTGGACCTCCTCGACCTGCAGGCGGATCAGGTCGGCCGGGGTCCGGGCTCCCGAGAGAGCCCGCAGATGGGCGAAGGCAGCCTCGCTCTCGCCCCGCACGTAGCGGGCGATGGTCGAGCTGATCTCCACGATGTCGAGGCGATCGGGTGCGAACAGGAACCGGTGCTGCGCCGTGGCGCGGCCCATATCCAGCGTCGCGGCCGCGACCGGGGCCTCGATCAGGGCCGGGAGGGAGACGACGTTGGTCGCGGCGCCGTCCTCGGCGACCACCAGGGCATCTTCGGCCACCAGCACTTCTTCGGGCACCGAAGCTTCTTCGGGCGCCGAGGCTTCCTCAGCCACCAGCGCTTCTTCGGCCACCGGGGCTTCTTCGACCACCGGGGCTTCTTCCGAGGCCTCTTCGGGCGCCGGAGCGGCCGCCGCCAGGCTCGGCTCCGAGGAAGGCGCCTGGGACAGATCCGGGGACGTTTCGTCGATCCCGGCAGCCTCGATCACCGGAGCAGATTCCTCCGCCGCGCCTGCGGCCGGCGGCGCCGCGGTCTCGACCGCGGGTCGTTCAGCATGCATGTCCGACAGGGTGGCCACCTCCGCATCCGGCCGCGGGTTCGGCTCTCCGGCGGGGCGGCTTCCTCTCGGTCGACGTAGCTTTCCCATCGCGCGATCTCCTCCTGTCCGCTTCGGCCCATCCCGACGGGGCGGCGGCCGGGAGTGTGCGCGCGGCCGGCCCGCTCACCGTGTCAGGGTCGGACCAGTGACGCCCGGGCGTCTGATCGTGGGGTCCGGACGACCCGACTCGACCGTCCGGATCCCGGGCGCTCAGCCCCCGACCTCGCGGGTCGGGGGTTCGATCGGCCGACCTCAGCGGGCGGCGTTCTGGGCGAGCGCGCCGTAATCCTTGGCCTGGGCCTGGAAGGCCGCGAACTGGCTGCGGACGAACTCGGACTGGAGCTCGAACGCCTCGCGCAGGTCCTTCGTGCGCACCAGCTTCTGCGCGAAGTCGAAGGTCGCATTGGCGTTGGCCTGGGCGTGGTCGAACCCCTTCGCGACCGCGGCGCTGAAGGTCGACTGGAAGGTCTGGCCCGAAGCCTGAACCTGCTCGGCCGCCTTGACGGCATTGGCCATCACGGTGCCGACGGCGTTCCGGGCCTGGTCAACGCTCTTCTCGGCGAAGTCGCGCATCTCGGTCGGAATCTCGAAATTCGGGGTCTGCATCGATGTCTCCAGCATCATCCTTGGAGCGGGACGCCGAATGCGTCCGCGTTGACGCGCCTCTATATGTTGCAGTGCAACAAGAAGTCAAGTGCAGGCTTCGAGGCCGTACGCGGCGACCAAGGATCGATAAAATGCCGATCTCAGGTTCTCGCCAAGTCATCCAACGGCGACCCGACCCCAATAGCAGCTTGCGCTCAAGCTGCGCCATTCATTGAGGCGGCAACGATTGCTGATTCCGGCGGCGCCCGGGTTTACAAGAAATCGTCCGGCTGTCCAGAGGGGGCCGAACGGATCGTGAATTCTTCCCGGGCGCCCGCGGAGTCAATCCGTACCGGCATGACGCAGTCCCGACAGCGATCCGGGATGCTGCAGCGCACCAGCGGCGCTTCCGACCAGATCGGCATAGAGGGCGCGGAGCGCGGTCGCGTGTGCCGCGAGATTCATCGGCGCGGCGCGGAACGCCGCCCGGGCCGCCGCCCCCATCGTCGCGGCGCGGGTCTCGTCGCGCAAAGCCGCGAAGGCCGCCGCCAGCGGCCCGATCTCCGGGGCGACCACGAACCCGGTCCGTCCGTGCCGGACCTTCTCGGCGGCCCCCGACCGCTCGGAGGCCACCACCGGGATTCCGGCCGCCAGCGCCTCGTAGACGGTGAGCGGCCCGGTCTCGTACCAGCGCGACGGTGCGGCGAGCGCCCGGCCGCGGGACCGCAGAGTCTCCCAGACCGCCTCGGGGCTCTGCCAGCCGATCACCGCGACGTCGGCCCGGGCGCGAAGCGCGGCCTCCAGGGGGCCGGCGCCGATGAACAGGGCGGGGAGCCCGGCGGCCCGGGCGGCCTCGGCCACGAGGTCGGCGCCCTTCTCGCGGGTCAGACGCCCGACATACGCGATGGCCTCGCCGCGGGCGGGGGCGGCCGGCAGCCCCTCCGGGACCCGGACCGGGTTGTCGATGCGGTGATGCGTGACGCCGTAGCCCCCGAGCAGATCCCCCAGCCGCCGCCGGCTGGCGTCGCTGACATGGACGACGTGGAGCGCACGCCCTCTCACGGTGGAGCGCAGAGCCGCCGCGCGGGTGACGCGCACGAGCTTGTGCGCGCGGCTGCGCGGGTCGCAGGGCGCCGCGAGGCAGGCGGCCGACAGGGGCGCGAGCCCGCAGGGCTCGGCGCGGTCGAAGCGGTAATAGACGCCGTTCGGGCAGGCCAGGGCGTAATCGTGCAGGGTGACCACCACCGGCACGCCGCGCGCGAACAGGACCGGGAAGATCGCCGGCGACAGGGCGCGGGTCCATTGGTGCAGATGGATGCAGTCCGGCCGCGCCGGCAGCCGCGCGAGGGCCGCGGCAAGCCGGCGCGCCGCGGCCCCGTGCCAGCTCCCCGCGGCCGCCCCCCCGACGCCCCCGAGGGGCCAGATAACGGGCAGGCCCAGCACGA
>CAXDNE010000112.1:0-21081 GCA_963990595.1 uncultured Methylobacterium sp. | reverse complement strand
TTCCTGATCCGTTCGTCCTTAGCGTACGCAGACGTCACTTTCTTGCAGTGACCCCAGCCAATCGCGCAGGGTGAGATAGATCGCTTCAGGTAGTCCACCGACCGGTGCAGAGGTGAACTCAGTCCAGAGCGGGATCGCGCAGTATCTTCGGTTGACCGTGGTATCCGTCTGCAATTGCCATGGGGCACAGAACCGGTTCATCAGGCCTCGCAAGTCGGAATTGGCTTCGACCAGACTGAGCCATGCTTGGCTGTCGGGTCGCTGCGAGAGAGCAGCCCATTTCTCGCCCATGCCGGTGGTATCCCGGCGTCCGAGCCAGTAGCCCGCCCCACCGCAGAGCACGCCCCCGATGAGAACGGCCACGGTCGCGATGATGACGGCCGTCCGTACACGCGTGCGCTCCATCCTCCTGAAATGCTCGCTCGCGCTCGCCGCGACCGCCTGCCCGGTGGTCTCCGCGAGCGTGGCGTGGGCGGCCTCGACCCGGGCGCTGGCGGCCTGGGCCACCGGACCGACGGCGCGCTTGGCCGCCTGCTCGACCCGTTCGGGGACTGCGTCGATCGCCTCCGGGATAGTCTGGGCCGCCTTCTCCAGCAGCCCGGTGACCGCGAGATAGACCCAGAGAGGATCATCGGGATTGACCCCGAGGTCCATCATCCGCCGCCACGTCTGGTCGCGGAGCCCCGGGTCGAGGCCGAAGACCTCGGCCGCCTTGTCGAAATTGAGCTTGGCGTCGGGGCGCATCGCGATCTGAGGATCTGAGAGGCTGGACCTCGCCTCAGAGGCCGAGGACGGGTCGCAGGTGCTCGAGCGCGGCCGCGGCCTCGCGCCGGTAGCGCGCGACGTGCGAGCGCTCGACGATGGTCAGGCGCGACGCGGAGGCGGCCGCCGAGAAGGGCAGGTCGTCGGCGTCGACCTTGGCGAACGTGCCGGCCGGCAGGGCGGGGAGGCTGATCTCGAGGCCGCCGAGTTCCTCAAGCAGGCGTGTGCGGACCTTGCCGCCCCGGCTCTCGCCGTCGCCGTCGGTGTAGCCGTGCCAGAAGGGGAAATCGGACTCGGCCTTGCCCCAGCGGGTGTTGCGGACCGCGACATGATCGACCCGGTCGCCGACCAACTTGATCCAGCGGTCGACGGAACGGGTCGCGGCGACCTCCGACGTGATCAGGTGCAGGACGGTGACACGGTAGCCGTTCTCATCGACGGCGGCCAGCAGATCGTCGAGACCTTCACCCATGTCGGTGATGCGCGTCAGGTCGGCGAGGCTGCCGCCGGCGAGATCGTGGACGATGAGGGGCTCCCCCGTCCCGAGGCAGTTAAGCACGGTGTGGCTCTCAGCGCCGTCGCGGATGTTGTAGTAGCCCACGCCGACGGTCGGATCCTGCTCGGCCAGGAGTTCGCCCGCCTCATCCCGGGTGCCGAGAACCCGTATGAGGCCGCCGACGCTGCCGTCGGCGTCGTAAGCCGCCACGCGCGTGGCGCCCTCGCGCAGGTACTCGACGAGGGTGCGGGCGGTCACGCTCTTGCCGACGCCGCCCTTCTCCGAGGTGACCAGGACGAGCCGCTTCTGCCGCGGGGTGGTCTCCGTGCGCGCCTGCTGTGTCCTTGCCATGCTGCCCTTCCGATCCGATGCCCAAGCCTGCTTGCGCGGCCTAGAGGTCCCTGTTGCTCATGCTGTGCCCGAGGGCGGACGAGGCGGGCGCGTGCCCGCGCGTCGGCACCGGATCACGCGCGGCGGTGGCGCGTGGCTGCGGATCGGGCCGGTGTTCCGAAGGTGCCCGTGAGGTCCTGGCGGGTGACTTCGCCCTGGCCTTGCGGCGGCGTCGCACGGGCTTGCGGCCGGCGAGCTCGCGCGTGGCGTTCTGGATGTACTGCCAGAGCGTGCCGACGCTGAGCTTGACGCCCATCCGGGCGAGGAACTCACCGATCTCGGCGTCGGTCCGGCGCTTGGCCTTGAGTTCCTTGATCTCCGGGAGCACGGCCTTGACCGCCTCGAAGGCGGACGGCTTGCGGCTTGGGGCGAGCTCGATCTGCTCGCGCAGGAAGGCGCGCAGCTCGCTAAAGGGATCGGGTTCGACGGCCTCACCCATCGCCATCACTCCTTGCGCCTCTCGCGGTCTCCGCAGTCCGCTCCGTCAGCCATACCCACCATGTGTGGCTGGACCTGCGAACCGCACGAACCCACCATCCCGGATGACCGGCATCATACCACGGCCGAGCTTACGACCACGATAGCCGTGGACGGCCTGTGGATAACCTCAGGCTTACTAACCAAAATCCAGACACATCACGCACCGATGGTGCTGCTTGGCGGCCAAGCTTACCGCTAAGCTATTGCTAGATCGCACAGCCTGACTGTCAGGAGCTCACCCATGGCCCGCCGTCCCGTCCGCGTGTCCTTGGACGAGGCGCTCTGGGACGCCGTGGAGGCGGCGGCCCGGGCGCGCGGGATCGCGCCGTACCTGTTCGTCGAGGAGGCGCTCACCGCCGCGCTGGGCCCGTCCGAGACAGTGGCCCGCTTGGCCGAGCTCAGTGAGGCGGCGGCGTTGAGCGCCCGCGAGGCCCGGGCGAGCGCGGCCGAGATGCGCGACCAGATCCAGGTGATCAGCGACTTCATCGTCGACCTGTACCGCGCGGAGGTCCAGGCGAGCGACGATGCAGGCGCAGCCTAGGCGCGTGCGGGTGCTCAGGCGATGATGACCTGCACGCGGATCACCAGCGTCGAGTACTACGAGTCGATGGCGCGCCAGATCCGGCGCGAGGCCGGGTTGAGCACGCCCGACAGCCCGCTCGACGAAATGGCGGCGGCGTACGCGCGCAAGGCTGCGGCCGAGACCGCTTCGGAGGGCAGCGCCGCCTTCGAGACTGCCTACGCGCAAGCGTTCGACCGGGCGCTGGCGACGCTGCGCCGCGGCCACAGCGAGGGTCGAGACCAAGTCGCGTACTACACGGATAACGGCGCGGGCGAGGCTAACGGCGTGTGGTGGACGCCCAGGTCCGGAGCCGGCTCCGGTCTGAGCCGATCCCGCGATCCGTTCCGGTCCTGCCCGGACGGAGCCGAGGTCGACGGGCGGGTGCTGCGCGACCTGGCGGCGGGCCGCGACCCGCAAAGCCTGGAACCGCTGGTCCGCGCGTCGACCAACGGTCGGCGCAGCGTCGGCTACGATCTCCAGTTCGCTGCGCCCAAGAGCGTGAGCGTGCTGGCGGCGTTCGCCGGACCCGAGGAGCGCGCCCGGATCCTGGCGGCGCATGACCGTGCGGTGCGCCGGGCGCTCGACTACGCGCACGCGGCCGGCCTGATCGTGACCCGGACCGGGGCGCAGGGCCGGGAGCGGGCCCCGGCCGGCGGGGTGAGCGCGGCGGTGTACCGGCACTTCACCTCGCGGGCCCAGGATCCGCACGTTCACAGCCACGCCATCCTGCTGAACCTGTGCGTACGGGCCGACGGCTCGACCGGGGGCCTCGACAACCGCGAGATCCTGCTGAACGCCGGCGGGATCGCGGCCCTGTACCGGAGCGAGCTGGCCGAGGGTCTCAGGGCGGAGCTCGGCTGCGAGGCGGTCAGGAGCGGGCGCAACTTCGAGGTCGCCGGCTTGGCCGAGCCCGTGCTGGAGCTGTTCTCCAAGCGGCGCGCGGCGATCGAGCGGGTGGCGCGGGAGCAGGGGTTCGAGACGGCCGACGACCGGGTCGCGGCCCAGGCCGCCGCCTTCGACACGCGAGCCGGCAAGGATCGGGAGACGCCGCTGGCGAGCCTGGAAGCCGAGTGGGATCGGCAACTGGTCCAGGCCGGCTGGACACGTGCGGCGCTGTTCGAGGAGGTGCGGATCGCGGCGGACGGGATCCGCGATACGCGGGCGGGCGCGCCCGCCGAGCGGCTGCAGCGCCTGGCGGAGGCCGGCCTCGCCGCGACCCTCGAGATGCAGGCGGTTCTGGAGGAGCGCGAGCTGCTGCGCCTGACCGCCGAGGCATTGCAATGCGAGGCCGGGGCGGACGCCGTCCTGGAGCAGGTGGAGCGCCTGCGCCAGGACGGCCGGGTGGTGGAGGTCGGGCGCTCGGCCCAGGACAAACCCGTCTACGCGACGCCCGCGATGATCGCGACCGAACAGACCATGCTGCGCGTGGCCTACACCCGGCAGGACGAGCGTGCGTTCGTCCCGGACGAGGTGGTGACGCGGGTCCTGGCGGATCGCCCGAGCCTGCGCCCGGAGCAGAGGGCTGCGGTGCGGCACGCGCTCAACCGCGACGGGGTGAGCGTGGTCGAGGGCAGCGCCGGCTCGGGCAAGTCGTACGCGATGGCGAGCGTCGCCGAGGCGGTGCGGGCCAGCGGCGGCGAGGTTTGGGCGATCGCGCCGAGCTGGAAGGCGGTCGAGGTGATCCAGACCGACACGGCCACCCCCGAGTCGATGGCGCGGGCCGTGACCGGGTTCCTCAACCGGATCGACAAGGGTGAGATCGCGCTGGGGCCGCGGACGGTGGTGATCGCCGACGAGGCCGGGATGATCGGCACGCGCGATCTCGCCGCGCTGGTCGAGGCAACAGGCGCAGCCGGAGCCAAGCTGGTCTTGAGCGGCGACACGCGCCAGCTCGTCCCGGTGCCGGCGGGCGCGCCGATGCGGCTGCTGGTCCGGGCGCTGGGCGCGAGCCGGATGGACGAGATCCAACGGCAGCGCGGGCGCAGCGAGGCGGAGGGGGCCTGGATGCGGGCGGCCAGCATCGACTTCGCCGCGGGCCGGACCGCGAGCGCGTTGGAGGCCTACGACCGCGGCGGCGCGATCACCTGGGGGACGGACCGCGAGGCCACGATCCAGGCGCTGGTCGATGCCTACGCCGAGAGCCGCCTCGAGCCCGAGGGGGCGGAGCGGACGCGGGCGGTGCTGACCGGCTGGAACAAGGACGTGCGCGCGCTCAACGCGCGGATCCGCGCCCGTCTCAAGCAGGACGGGCTCCTGCCGGAGGGGGAAGACGTGGAGATCGACGCGATCCCGCGCGGCGGTGGTAGGGCCGAGGCGCTGGCCCTGACGGTCGGCGACGAGGTAATATTCGGGGAGAGCGTGAAGGTCGGTAGTCAGGCGATCCGCAACGCCGACCTGGCGCGCGTCGAGGCGCTCTCCGGTGATCCGGCCGACCCGGTGCTGACGCTGCGGCTCGTGAAGAACGGGGTCCGGCTGAGCGCCCGGACGAGCGCGCTGGTCGGGGATCGGCAACGGGGCGAGCCGCAGGTCCCGCGGCTCCAGCACAGCTACGCCATGACCACGCACGCCGCCCAAGGCGTGACCGTGGACGAGGCGTATGTCGCCGACCTGCGCGGCGCGGGCGCAGAGGCGACGTACGTGGCGATGACGCGGCACCGGCGCACGGTGCGGCTCTACGTCGACACGGCGCGGATCCGGGATCGGCTGGAGGCGGTCCGCTCAGGGGTCCGGCCGGAGGAGCGCGGCCTGCCGGGCAGCCGGAAAGCTGCGCACCCCAAGATGGCGTCCATCGGCCAGAGCGAGATCCGGCAGGCCTTCCTAGCTGCATGTGCGAGCGGCGGCGGCAAGGCGAACGTCGCCGACTTCGCCGGAGACGACCTGCGCGGCTGGTGCGGTGCGCCGGCCCAGACACGCGTTATCCCTGTGCGGAGCGGCGGCAGGATGGGCCTGGAGCGCGCGGGACCCTGGAGGAGGGCCCTCGCCGGGATCGCCCCGGCCTCGGTACGCACACCGTCGCCGGCCGCGCGGGCGTTGCGGCAGCGCATGGCGGAGCGCCTGCATGCCCCCACAGCGTACCCAGTCCCGCGGCCGAGCCGAGCAGGTCACGCGATCCCGTTCGCGTCGGATATTCCGGGGCAGCAGGAGCGTATCGGCCGGCTCGCCGCGATCTTGTGGCAGGGCTTGAGACGGGAGATCCGGAGCGCCGCAACGGCGATACGGGGTCTGCTGCCGCTCACCCTGGAGCAGCTTCGCGCCGATGTCCTGATCGATCCCCAAGGCCGAATAGCGTTCGCCCGCAGGGATCAGAGCGGTCGCCTATTGGGGATCGAGCAGACCGATGGAACCGGTGTGGCGGTGGGGAGCGGGCAGCAGGGTACGACGGGATTGATCCAGCTGGGGGATCGACGCTCACCGAAGCGGATCTACGTGGCCCGGACAAAGACCGAGGCTTTGAGCCTGTATCAGCAGGACGGACAGCCGGATCGTGCTCTGATCTGTGGCCTGGGCGGCGCCACCCCTGAGACCGGCAGTGCGCTCGCCCACGTCGTCGCTCGGCATCCGGATGCGGCCGTGCATCTCGCGATCGACGCCCGAGCGGACGAGGGGGAGGCCCAGGCTTTCGAAGCGTGGGTCCTCGCGGCCTTGCGGAAAGTGCAGACGCCTGAGGCTCGCGTGACGGTACGCCGTTCCGCGCCCCTGGATCTATCTCCGGACGGAAACCATGTCGTGTTGGTCGAACCAGTCCCGAAGGAAAAGGATCGCACGCGGCGACGCAGCGAGCGAACGCGACAGCATCGTGGGATGGAGCACCAAGTTCCTCCCGTGCAACCCGCACGCGAAGGCCGAGAGCGGTAGAACGATGTCGATTGGCAAAGAGGGCTGACGCCGATCCGTACGCGAGAACCCTTTTTGGATGCGGGCCATGCTCAGCCATCGGGGCCGTAGCAGCGAAGCCTCTTGTAATGTCTCACTTCTGTAGCACATATTGCTGCCGAAGGAGCAAGCCATGCAAACCGCATCCGCCAGTGTCGCGACCCGCCGGCGCCAGGTTTCTGGCGGATCCAGCATCGGGCGCAAGGGTGTGCTCCGCAAGCTTCGCCATCAGGGCGGCGCTACCGTTTTCTCAATCCCAACCCACTTCCTCGCGGAACTCGGGATCGAAGCTGGTGCCGAGGTCGAGGTGAGCTTGGTAGATGGCAAGCTCGTGGCCGAGCCGAAGGTACAGCCGGTCCTGCTTCGGCGGCGCTACACGCTCGCTGAGCTGCTAGAGGGAGCGGAGCACTTGCCCGAGCTCTATGCTGGCACCGAGGGGGCGCTCGATGGGCCTGCGCTCGGGCAGGAGATGGGCTGATGGCCTTGGGCCCCCGCGTTCCTCGACGTGGGGAGGTCTACTCGCTTGACCCCAATCCGACCGTCGGGAAGGAGATGCGTGGCCGCCATTACTGGCTCGTCCTCACGGAGGAAGCCGTCAATCGGCACGGGATGGTCATTGCCGTGGTGATCAACACGGTTGCCGAGGGTATGCGCAAGGCCGGCCTCGCCGTACAGGTGAGTGCCGGGGCGGTGAACGGGGTCGCAGTGATCAACCAGGTGCGTAGCTTCGACTTTCGGGCGCGCGACCAGGAGGGCGGCGGTGTTACCTACGAGGGTACCGCCGACGCAGCAATCGTCGCCGATATCGCCGCGCGGGTGGCGAGTCTCATCGATCCCGAACCTCCGCCACCACCGCAGCCGAAAGGTCGCGGCAAGGCCAAGGGAACTCCTGCAATCGAGGGCTCGCTAGGGGCGGTCCTCAAGGAGGCGTTTGCCTCTCAGGAGGGCGAAGTGAGCGCCAAGGCAGCATCGACTGAGAAGAAAGGCCTACGATTTGGGCGCAAGAAGTAGCGCGCTATCGCGGCCAAGAAGAAATCCTGCTGGAGCAGGATCGTCATGGCAGCGCGTCATGGGAACAAGGGGCGGGCTGCAGGCTCGCCCTTTTGGTTACGGAGGTTCTTCGTGAGCTGCCGCCTCATGCCTACGGTGACGGGCGTCGAGCCCATGGCAGCCCGGGATTGAAGGCCGCGAGCGTCACGTTCGTAACTGCTCGCATTGCCGAGATGAGCACTCGCGGATTGGGGAGCGGCTGGGTCGCCATCCTTGTTGAAGCGTCAGATCCGCCCGTATGAGCAGCCCTTTTCCACCGCCGTCGTCCGGCGCCTGGCAAACCCTGATCGGCATGGACACTGGCCCATGCACTCATCATCGAGCGCCGCTGGGGTTAGTTCTACAAACCGTACTGCGGATCGAAAACACGGTGGCGCGGTCGACCTGCGCATTCAGAGCTATTTATCATGTCTCCGTCCGGGCGAAGAGATCGAGCTGCTCGGCTGGCCTGTGAGCGCGGGACTGTCGGCTGAGGGCTGAACGCATCGCTCTGGGTACCGGAAGAACCGGCAGACCGACGCCCGGTTTGCCGTAGAGCACGGCACCGACGATCCGGCAGCCGTCGCCGCGGTGAAACACGTTCGCGGTGTGCGGGCCGGCCCGCAGGATCTCCTGCACCAGCGCCTCCTCTACACCTATGCCGGATACGGCCGTGAGCAGGCAGGAGAGCCCGACCGCCTCGATGTCGAACGATCGAAACTCCGCGGCGCGCTGCCGCCAGACCTGACGCACGGCTCCGACGCTGGTATCCGGAAACGGGTTGGGGGCCGGTTGTGTCGCTGCGTCTGCCACGAAGGCCGCGATGGCGTGCCGCTCGGCGATATGCGGGGACGCAAGCAGCGAGGCCGCGAGCTGGCGTCGGCTGATCGGCATATAGCTCTCCCGCCTTCAGACCGGACCTCGGGCATCCATCCCACCCGAAGCCGACTGGGCACGGTGGAGCACAGAGCCTTCCTTACAGAGGGCACTTGGATGCGGGCAGGACACCGAGGTCACACCGCTCGGGAACGGGGCAGCCCTCGGTGGCAAGCTGTTGGTCAGCACCCGAAACGTCGCTGCAGAAAATGCTTCGGCGGCTCTAAGCGACTTGACGAGGCCGGTGACGCCGGTCGTGCCGGTTGCGAGGAGCAAGCGGTCGACCGTAGCATCGGCCTTGCTCAGTTCCCCCGCCAGCCGTCTTTGCACACCCAGCAGACGCCTTGACAAACGCGGGCGCAGTTGGGTGCGATGCTTGAGGTTCAGGCGTAACACAGTGCTTTTGTGGGGGGCGTATTGCGCTTTCGGTTGCGGCGACGGAATATCCCGCCGTCTTCAAGAATTGGGTGCGACGTGGGCGAGAACGCAGTGACGATGAAGGCTGAGGCGGTCGACCACACCGGGCTGACGGCTGAGCTCGTCTCCGCCTATGTGACGAACAACAGCGTCCCGGTGTCGGAGCTGCCTGCGCTGATCGCCAGCACACATGCCGCGCTGACCGGCCTATGCGGATCCAGTACGCCTGCCGCTCCGGAGGTCGAGAAACCCACGCCAGCCCAGATCCGGAAGTCGATCACGCACGAGGCGCTGATCAGCTTCGAGGACGGCAAGCCCTATAAGACGCTCAAGCGCCACCTCGCGAAGCTGGGTCTGACCCCGGAGGCGTATCGCGAGAAGTGGGGTCTGCCGCGCGACTATCCGACCACCGCGCCGAGCTACTCCGAGCAGCGCTCCGCGCTCGCCAAGAGCCTCGGCCTTGGTCAGCAGCGCCGCCAAGCGGGGCCGAAGAGCCCTGAGCCCGCGACGAACATGTCCGTGCGGCCGAAGCGCGCCAGACGGCCGCGCAAGGCCAAGGATGCCGCAGAGGCGTAGCGATCCGCGAGGATCCGGATCCCCGTGTCGGCGTTACTTCTTCTCTTGCCCATCGCGGCGGTTGAGCGCCCTCACGCTCCCGCTCGCGAGCGCGCCGGCTGCCGTGTTCGACCCGTTCACGCGCGGCCGGCGCGTCCCCTCAGGCGTAGGGGCCTCGGAACAGGTCGCCGAGCGCCTTGCGCCGGAACAGGGTGAGCCAGCGACGTCGGCGGTGCTCGGGCCGGTCGTGGATGAGATGGCAACGCTGGCAGAAGGCCGCGAGGTTGGCTCCCGCGTTGTTGCTGGTATCGTGGTCGCGATGGGCGGTCGCCAGCACGACCTGTGTCCGGCGCACGCGCGCGAGCACGTCGACCTTGCCGGTGGCCACGCGCACGATCCTGCCGCGCCCATCGCGCCAGGCGCCGGCCTCCGTATCCCACCAGCGGCCATCGCCGAGGTGGAACACGGTCTGCCCGTGCGGGCGCTTACACGCCTCGCAGCGACCGCCGGCGCGCCGGAAGCGGATCGAGATCGAGAGCTCACGCCAGTCGATCGGGTAGAAGAAGCGGTGCTCGGGCCGGATCGGCATGCCCTGAACCCTGCCACAGCTTGGCTTTAAGAGCAGCCGGACTATTCGGATCGAACACGGTCAAAGCTGGGCTTTGCAACGACACCATTATGGTGTATAAACGGCCATGTCAGAGAAGCGCAAGCCGGCGTACGACCTGGAGCGCGTCCGCCCCTGGGCGGTGTCGCCTGCCTTCCAAGTCGCCGGTTCGGCGCTGCGAACGGCAGCAGAGCTGGGGCTGAGTCCGTCAGAGATGGCAGCCATCATCGGCAGCATGCAGAGAAAGCATTTCTACAAGTTCGTGACATCCATCCACAATCATCGTGAGTGGCAGGATGTGTGCCACATCCCATCAGAATTAGGCGTGCTGTACGTCAAGTTCCGTGCTGACGTCGTGACTGAGTTCGTGTTGCTGTCGTTCAAGGAGAAGGGGAATGATTGAGGCACTTTTTTGCCCCGTCACCGGGAGGCCGATGGTTCGCGCAACCCGTCCCTTCACGATTACGTACAAAGGACGCCGGCGTACGTTCCCGATGCCCGGCTGGTATTGTGACGCCAGCGGTGAAAGCATCCATACGCGTGCCGACATGAGGGTCTCGGATCGCGAGCTGAGTCGGCTCAAGGCCGAGGTCGAGAACCTCGCCGGCCCGGACGAGGTCGTGCGCCTGCGCAAGCGACTCGGCCTGACACAGGCGAGAGCCGGGCACATCTTCGGTGGGGGGCCGCGCGCCTTCCAAAAGTACGAGAGTGGCGAGGTCCTCGCGAGCCGACCGATGACGAACCTGCTTCGCGTCGTCGCCCGGCACCCGGAAGAACTCGCGCGGATTGCTGCAGAGGTCGATGTGCAGGGAGGAGACGGATTGCAAGTCTAAACTGCATGTCAGCGCCGCGGCGACCTGATTGGCCTGAAGATAGCGAGGTCACACCCTCGTGCTACTTCACACTTGGACTGATCGTTTATCTGCTGTCCTTCCGCATGTGGTCAGCGGATCGCGTAATCACCTCTGCGAGCCGCTTTTTAAAGCCATCCCGGTAAGCCGAATTGCGCAAGGACAAGATCTCCGAGGGCGCGTGCAATTTCGCGGAAGCGGGTGAAGATGCTGCACAGCCTCGGCTGCGCTGTAGACTGCGCCTGTCTGCACAGGTCGTTCGCCGTGCTTCATGAACGGACACGATCTACAAAATTACGGAAACCTCATGGCTGCGCATCGCCTCCTGCACCCGCCGGATCGTGGTCCGGCCGACCTTGAGCTCACGCGCCACAGCCGATGCGCTCCGGCCGTCGCGCAGGAGCCGCTCGGCCTCCCGCCGCCGCTCCGGCGTGAGGCTCGCCGGCCTTCCGATCGCCTTGCCCTCGGCCCGCGCCCGGGCGAGCCCCGCTTGGGTGCGCTCGATCAGCAGGTCGCGCTCGAACTCGGCGACCGCGTTGATCACGCCCATGGTCAGCTTGCCGGTCGAGCTGGTCAGGTCGACACCGCCGAGCGCGAGGCAGTGCACGCGCACCCCGAGGGCGTCGAGGCGCCTGATCGTGCCGCCGACATCCATGGCGTTGCGGCCGAGCCGGTCGAGCTTGGTCACCACGAGGACGTCGCCGTGCTCCAGCCGGTCGAGCAGGCGCACGAAGCCCCTGCGTTGGTCGGTGGCGACACTGCCCGACACCGTCTCGGTGATCACGCGCTGCGGCTCGACCTGAAAGCCGGCCGCCGCGATCTCCTGGCGCTGATTGTCGGTGGTCTGTCCGAGAGTGGACACGCGCAGGTAGGCGAAGGTGCGAGCCATGATCCAAGATTTGGCCGAAAACAATGGCCGAAACTAGACCCTGGCCGAAACGCCAGCAACCCTATGTTCCGGCCATAGGTGATCGACTCTGGCCGAAACCGGTCGGTTAAGGCCAGACCGCCGCGATACGGAAAGCTCACGATAGGCGGTCCAAATTCCAACTATGACAAAAGTGCCATATTCTAGATCTATGGCGTGCATAACGCATCTGGCGTTTTGATGATTGACGGCATGTTTCGGGACGTGGCTAAGCCTGACCCACGTGGCCTGGGGCTGCTATCGGGCTGATCGGATCATGATGTCATGAACGCAATGCTATCCAAGATCGACATCGGAGGGCGCTTGATCATTCCAGCCCAAGCACGAAAAGCCCTCCATCTGGAGAGCGGTGGGCCGGTGGTGCTGACCTTGGTAGACGGTGAGCTTCGGGTCCGCTCAGTCGCTTCCGCCATGGCCGAGCTTCAGGCCCAGGCTTCCTCTTTCCTGTCTAATGACGGCGCCTCGGTCGACGCGTTCCTCTTGGCTCGACGTGCCGAGGCTGCCAAGGAGGAGGGCGCGTCGTCAGATACAAAAGATCAGCTGAACGCAACGACGACGGAGGCCGATCTTGGCGCGTAGTGTCCTCGACGCCTCGGCGCTCCTCGCCTACTTGCGCCAGGAACCCGGTTGCGATCAGGTGCTTCAAGCCTTCACCGGCACCGCAACGATGAGTACCGTGAACTTCGGCGAGGTCGCTGGGTGGCTCGTCCGCAATGGCGCGGATGAGGCAGCTGTGCGCGCCTTGCGGAACGGCCTCGTGTTCCCGCTCACGCCGGCCGATGACGACCTCTGCATTCGTGCGGCCCTCCTCGAGCCGTTGACCCGCTCGAAAAGGCTCGGGATCGGAGACCGGCTCTGCCTCGCGCTGGCAGCCCGCTCACAGGCGATCGCTCTTACCGCCGACGCGGCTTGGCAAGAGATCGCCGCAGTTGCGGGCGTCGAGGTCCAGCTCATCCGCTGAGGTCAGATAGCTGGTCGAGACAGCGTTTACCCAACGCTACAAAAACCGACAGAGTTTTCCGACAGCGATGCACTTGTCCGAGCGGCTCGTGACGCCCTCCGCAGGGGCCTTGGGAAAACGGGCGTTTTCGCCACGGCTGGAAATAGCGTGGACGACCAAAGGTCGTTGATCCGCAGCTAGCCCGAACCTCGGGATAGTCGTACAAGGCGCTTGGGGCGACCTTGGCCGCGAGCGCCACCATAGCGGTGTCGTTTCGACCGGATTGGAGCATCGTATGAACGAGAAAATTGCGTCCGGTGAAGGTAAAGGGTCAGTCGAGGCGAGCGCCGAAGCCGCTGCTCGTGACTTCGTTGCCCGTTTCGAAAAGGCGCCCGAGAGCATTTCATCAGAAGAGGCGTTCTCGCATTATCAGGCTGTTGCACCGCAATTGTCGCCAGCGGATCACGAAGCGACAGCGCAAGAGGCTTTCGCTCGTATGTCGCCAGAGCAGCGCCTTGCGCTCGGGCGGTATTTGATCGGCCAGGCGCAGCAGCATGGCGTCGCTACCGCGTTCCCCGATGCAAATCATGACGGTATCGACGATCGTCTTCAAGACCCGCAGTATCTCGCCCAAGTTAGCACCCAAGCCAATCAGCAGACGCCAGGCTGGCTCGGTGGGATCCTGAGTGGGCTCGGATCGCCCGTCGGCGGTGGGGCTCCAACCTCAAGCGGGGTACCAAGCGGGAATGCCGGCGGCTTTCTCGGTGGGACCGCCGGCAAGGTCGCTTTAGGAGGAATTGCGGCACTAGGGCTTTCTCGTCTTCTCGGCCGCAGCGGGCATGGAGGCGGCCTTTTGGGCGGTGGCGGGCATGGAGGTGGTCATGATGGAGGCCATCACGGCGGGCATTGACTGAAGCCCCCGCCGCAGTCACGGGAGCGTCCACTCAGGTAATCCCCCTAATATCTACACGGTCGCCGACCTCTCAACGTTCTGGGTCGAGCTGGCAGAAAGAGTACGCCCCGTGATCGTGCAGCCCATCGACTACTTCCTCATCGTCTGGTTCGCGCTCGCCGCCCTCTCGACCGCGTACGTCGCCTACGACCAGTTCCGGAACAACCCGGAGCCGACCGTGATGCGCTGGGGCTTCATCCTGGTCACGCTCTACATGGGCCCGCTCGGATTGCTCCTCTACGTCCTTGCGGACAAGGAGCCCCGCCCAGGCGAGCACGAGCAGTTTACGTCCCCGCTCTGGAAGCAGGGCGTCGGCTCGACCATCCACTGTGTGGCCGGCGACGCGACAGGCATCATTCTCGCTGCTGTCGTGACGGCGGCGCTCGGGTTGCCGATGCGGATCGACCTCATCGTGGAGTACGTCGCCGGCTTCGCATTCGGGCTGTTTATCTTCCAGTCCCTCTTCATGAAGGAGATGATGGGCGGGACCTATTGGGAGAACGTCCGCAAGACGTTCCTACCCGAGTTCATCAGCATGAATGCCATGATGGCGGGCATGGCCCCGGTCATGAGCCTCCTGATGATGGCGCGCGACATGCGCGCGATGGAGCCGACCGAACTCGTGTTCTGGGGCGTCATGTCGCTCGGCGTGATGGTTGGGTTCGCCACAGCGTATCCCGTCAACGTCTGGATGGTGAAACGGGGCCTGAAGCACGGGCTCATGACGGAGCGGAAGCCCGGCACTCGGTTCGCCATCGCCTCAAAGGCGGAGAATACGGACGAGCAGCGGACGATGGGAGACCATGCCGCAGGTGAGAACACGCGTCCTATGCAGATGTCCGGAGAGCAAAATCACAAGGGCCACGACATGGGGAGGGCCGATGGTCAACGCCAGCCCGCGGGCAGCCCCGAGTCGGGCGGACACCAGGGGATGAAGAGCGACGCGACCGCGCCCCAGCTGGCTGCCGTCGCGGGCGTCATGACGCTGATGCTCCTTGCCGGGCTGATCGTGCCGGGCTTCTTCGTCAACCTGTCTCTCAGCGCTCGCGACGTGGGCGGCGCCATCATGCCACCGGGCATGATCATGGACTTCGATACGCCGGCCGCGGCCATGCTCGACATGAGCGCGGTCCGGCCGCGCGACGTCGGCTATCGGGCGCCTAAGGACGCGCGCGGCGACCAGGTCCTGCAGCCTCGGCAGGAGAATGGCGTCAAGGTTTTCGACATCACTGCCTCGGTGATCCGGTGGAATATCCTGCCGGGGGTCACGGTGGATGCATACGCCTACAACCGGCAGATCCCGGGACCGCGCCTGGAGCTCACGCAGGGCGACAAGGTTCGCATCAACTTCCGTAATGAGCTGCCGGAGACGGCGACCATTCATTGGCATGGGCTCATCGTGCCGAACCGGATGGACGGTCCTGCGGAGGTTACCCAGCCGCCCGTACCGCAGGGGGGCACGTATGTTTACGAGTTCACCGTGGAGCAGTCGGGCACCTACTTCTATCACTCGCACGACCATCCCGACCGGACCCAGGCGCTCGGATTGTACGGGGCGCTCCTAATCGCGCCGAAGGACGCGGTCGGGGAGCCTCGAGCAGATGTCGAATATACGATCCAGCTCCAGGAATGGCTCAAGCGCGAGTGGCTGACCTATCCGGCCATGCTGATGGAGGGAGCCCTCCCAAACTACTTCACGATCAACGGTAAGGCGTATCCGGACACCGACACGATCCGGATGAAGGTCGGGCAGACGGTAAAGCTTCGCTTTATTGGAACGAACAACAACTTCGTTCATCCGATGCACGTGCACGGAGGGCCGTTCGATGTCGTGGCCAGGGACGGCGAGACAATCCCCGAGAGCGCCCGTTTCAAGGCCGACACCGTGAACGTCGGCCCGGGACAACGCTATGACGTAATCTGGACCGCGCAGCGTCCGGGCAAGTGGCTCGTGCATTGCCACATCCCCCACCACACCGCCAACAACAACGTCGAGGAGAAGGGCGGGGGCGGTCTCACGATGGTCATCGAGGTCGCGCCATAAACGCGTTGTCTGGATGCGGAACGTTATTGGAACTGATCAGCCCATCGAGGACCCTACCTGCACCTTCGTGCCTCCGGTGTCGCTGCCCCGCATGGTTGCACTCTACGCCAAGACCGGTGTCCCGGCCGAATCGGGGCACCGCCCTCCTCATACCCTTCACCGATGCCATCGAGGCCCTCGACGACGTCGCCCGTGGGGAACTCCGGCCGCTGCGCGATCCTGCTCTTCATGACGACGCGGGCTGAAAGGGGCTCTTTGCTCCGGTGCTTCCCGCCTGACCGCGAGAAGCCTTAACGCTTCGTTTACCCTACAGGCGCATCTCAGCTCTGTGTTCGGCAGAGCACGTTCGGAGACGAAGCACGATGCGCAACCCAATCAAGACGCTCCTCCTCGCGGCCCTCGCCAGCCTCGGCCTCCTCACGGCCGCAGCCGATTACGTCAGCAGCGCCGCCCAGGCCGATCCCGGCCATACGCATCAGGACAAGAACGACGGCCACACCCAGGACGGCCACACCCACGGCGGCCGCTGAGCTGAACGCGCCTGCGCCCGGTCCGACGCGACGTTCAGGATTGCCGCACCTCGATCCGTGGTCGGGGGCCTGAACGGGCGCGATGATCATCGGCTGCGCGGGCCCCGCTCTTCGCCGCTTCGGCAGCCCGCTCGCGGACGGCTCGCATGAACAACACCATGCTCATCGGCCTATCGCATCAACTGGCGCTTGAGCGCGCGATGGAGGTCGCCGCCAACAACGTTGCCAACGTCACGACCACGGGCTTCAAGAGCCGCAGCGCCGAGTTTCGCGAGTACCTGATGCTGGGCGCCCAGGTAGAGGCGGCCCGGCCGAGCGACCGGCGGCTGTCCTATGTGGTCGACGCCGCAACCCCGCTCGACCTCTCCGTTGGCCAGATCGAGCGCACCGGCAATCCGCTCGATGTGGCGCTGCGGGACGAGAACGCCTTCTTCGCCGTGCAGACCTCGGGCGGAGAGCGCTACACCCGCAACGGCGCCTTCCAGCTCAATGCCGCAGGGGATATCGTCACCAGTGATGGCTACGCCGTACTTGGCACCGCCGGACCGATGCGGTTCGCCAAGAGCACACGCGAGATCAGCATCGGAACGGATGGCACGATCAGCACCGAGCAGGGGCCGTCTGGCAAGCTCCGACTCGTGCAGTTTGCCGACCCGGAACGCCTGGTGAGTGCAGGGGGTAACCTCTACCGGTCCTCAACCCCGCCCAGGGGGGCACCGGCGGCCCGCCTCGAAGTCGGGGCGCTCGAGCGCTCGAACGTCAATCCGTTCACCGAGCTGATGCAGGTCTCCGATATTGCCGGGACCTACCAGACGGCCGCTGCCCGGATCACGGCGCTGCACGATCTGATGCGGACCGCCATCAGTAGGCTGGCCGATACGACGGCATGAGCGCGGCTGCCAGGGCATCAGCCAGGCGGGGCAGCGGCCCGCACCGACAACTGAGCCTCATCTCTCGTGAGGCAGCGCCAGGAGATATCGAGGCGATTGCCGCGCTGCTGTTCGAGGCAGGCGGCGACGCGCTGCAGTTCATCCTGGATGAGCTTGCTCCCGGCATGAACGCGCGCGCGCTCTACCGGTACATGGTAGGGCTGAAGGCGGGTCAATACTCCTATCGACGATGCCTCGTGGCGCAGCGTGGCTGTGAGATCGTCGGCGTGGTGAACGCCTTCCCGGCCGAGCTCCTGCGCGGTAAACCGGATTATCAGCCGAGCCCGCGCGAGGCGCACGTCCTGGGGCGCGACAACCGGATCGATTTCGGCTCCTACGTCATCAACAACCTCGCGGTTCTGGAGCCGTACCGACGGAGTGGCATTGCTGCGCACCTCATCGAACTGACCGCCGAGACAGCCCGCTCGAAGGGCTTTGCCTCCCTCCAGCTGCAGGTCTGGGCCGACAACGTCCCTGCACGGGCCTTGTACGCCAGGAGCGGGTTTGTCGAGGTTGCGCGAACCGCAGTCCCCTGGCATCCGGCTCTGCCGCGCGAGGGCGGCCGGATCACGCTGCAACGATGGCTCACCGCGGTGACCGACAAGCCGTCGGCGGCCGAGGTGCCGGGTCTTGGCGCACCTGTGGGCAGCTCAACCGCGTTGACGGTGCTTCTGCAGACTTGAGCCGTCCGAAGAGACGGCCCGGCAGGAGCTTCCAGACAGCGCCTTGGCGGGCGCTGCCCTCGGCGGATCTCCACAAGCCGCCGCTCCCGGTGTGCTCAGCCCGCATCCCGCGGGGGCAGGCAATCCGGGCCAGCGTCAGTAGCTGTGGCTTCCATATCCGCCATGGCCGCCGAAGGAGCGCCCGTGGCCGCGACCGTATCCGTGTCCGCGACCATGGCCGCCATGGCGTCCGTAGGACCCTCTGTGGCCGCCAAAATAGCCGTGTCGACCATAGCCGCCATGCCGGCCATAGCCGTGCCCCTGAGCAAAGGCCGAGTCCGACATCACCAGGAAGCCGGTGCCCAGTACGAGGGCGAGCAGGCCGGCGGTCAGGACCGGCTTGAAGCGAGGTGTAGGCGTCATAGGCCTTCTCTCCTAAAATTAGGGGCACGAGGCGCGTGTCGTCGTGACCTCAGCCTCGGCGCAAGCCGTTGAACTGCATCTGAACGGAAGGCGCGATCGGCAGGCCGTCTCCGAGGACGGGGGCAAGCCGGACACAGAGTCGCAACACGCCCGCCCCACAGACGCCACGGACCGACGTTAGCCTCGCGCAGCAGATGACAGGAAGTCTCCATGACCTCTGACGATCTCGACAAGCGCGCCCAGCTGACGATCTGGCCGGGCGCAGAACTGGCTCAGAGCTGGCAAGCTCAGGAATTCTCAACTCTCCGCGAAGCGCTCTGCGCGGCTGTGGACGCGCTGCACGATCCGGAGGCGCGGCCCTGGATCGTGACGGAGGAGGGCGACATCCTCTCGCCCCGCTGGATCTGCGCAAACCGTGATGTGATGCACCGCCATCGAGGCGAACAGCGTGTGGGCCGTGTTCAACGGTCGTAACGCTGAAGCGAGGGAGGTCGCTGGCCGTCATGGCCGAGATTGTCGGGGTGTTCGGTTGGTTCACACGGAGCACCGGAGCCTGCCAGGACCCACCGGCGGCGGTCCAGGCAAAGATCCATATCCGGTTCAAGCCGAGCAAGACTATGCGGGCCAAACTCGACCGCCGAGAGATTTGCCGCGGAGAGACAGCTCCGCTTCGGCGGAAAGCTTGAGCGTCGTAGGTGTCCACCCTCTCACACCCGGCGCGTGAGCACCCTCAACGCGCAGAAGCCGCTTCAGTCGCCCCAGACCACGGCTGACCGTGCACGCCCGCGGCTGCGCCTCCACGGTACACGAACGCCGCCGGAGGTATCGCGGTGGATACGACGAACCGGTGTGCCTGACGACGTCTCTGTAGCCCGCGTCGTCATCGATCGAGCAGTTTGCGGGTCCGGTCTGTCAGGGACTGGATGAGTTGGTCCGAGCCTGACCTCTGGAGCAGACCGGCAAATTCCGACCGCCGCGCAGCGACATCGCTGATCGTGCCGTCAAAGTACGTGTCGAAGACCTTGCCGCCCCGGCCGACGATGTAGTTGACGGCGTGTTCCACGCCGTCGCTATCAACGATCTTTGTATAGACCAGAGTGCTGTCGCCCTGCGCCTGCCCGGACGGCTCCACGTTGAAGCGTTCGCCGGAATAGATATCGAGCTTGCTCGCGTAAGTCGCGACGATAAAGTCGGCGTAGGCGGCCTGGAACCGCTTCCTGGCCTCGGGCGACAATGTGCTCCAGTGTGAGCCCAGGACCCTCTGCGCCATCACGGGCACATCGAAGGTGCGCATCATCACGGGCTTGAGCTGGTCGAACCGCGCTCGCGTCGCCTGTCCGGAGCGCATCACCGCGAGCATCCCGTCGTAGAACCGCCTGACCACCCCTGTTGCAGGATCGTCGCTGCGGGCTGGCATCGCGCTGCCACTCGCCACGATGAGCGCGAACAGCAGCGCCGCGATCTTGCGTTTCGATGTCGTCGCCGAGTTGCCGATCACTGCGCGTCTCCGAGATCCTGTCCGACCGGCGCCGGTTTGGAATACTGTTGCAGGTAGAGGCTCTTCATCCGGGCGTAGAGGTCGAGCGAGTCCTCGCGCAGAGCTCGCAGATCGTTGGCGACCTCGACGCGCCTCAGGCCGCCGGTCGCGATCGCGCGCGCCGCGACTGTGGCCCCGCCGTTCAGGGCTGGTATCGCGTTGAGCGGGTCGAGGACGCCCTCACCGATATCGGCGAGGACCTTCCTGGGCGAGGACGGCCCGAGTATCGGGAGAACGATGTACTCACCGGGCGGTATGCCCCAACTCGCGAGCGTCAGGTCGAAGCTCGTCCGCCTCGGAGCGAGACCGATCATCCCGGCGTAGTCAATGAAACCGAACAGCCCGAGAGATGTATTGAGGACAAACCGTCCGGTCGCCGCAGCCGACTGGTCGACCTGCCCTTGGAGCAGGAAGTTGACCGCGTAAATTGGCTCATTGAGATTGTAGATGAAGCCGCCGATGCTCTTGCGCAGGTCATTGGGTACGTGGCTGATGTACTGCTGCGCCACCGGCTCGACCACCTGTCGATCGAAATCCTCGTTGAACGCGAAGACGGCGCGGTTCACCCGTTCGAGTTCGGAGCTATCGCTCGATGCCACGTCATAATACCGGGTCGTCGAGCATCCGCCCACCATGGTGAATGTGGACAGGAGGAGCGCCCAGACCGTCGGCAGCAAAGCTGGATGCTGGGATCTCGTGCCCCAGCGTGCCGTCAACTCCGGCATTTAAGAGTCTCCAAAATGCGGACCTTCTGACTGAGCAGCTGTCAGGCTTGGCGAACCGGCCGCTCGCGACGAGCATGAACGGGATGCTATCCCGACCGGGTCGAGGCGGGATCCGGAAACATGCCCCACTCTTCGTCAGACGCGTTCGGTCGCCGCGCGGCAGCCGAAACGCCTTGCGTCGGGACATGACGGCCTGTCTCCGAGCCAAGCCTGATCTGCGTACCCTCATGGTCGACAGACGTCTCACTCGAACCCGCGGAGCGGAAGCACGACCGTAGCGCTATCGGACCTTGGAGAGCAACGGAGCAGAGAGTCTGTCTCGGCCTTTGACATCGGGCTTCCCGCAACAGCGGAACCGGAAGCTCGATCGGGCCGACGGTGAGTGGCAGCCGCGACGCGCTCTCGCGGGCATGACTGCCAGGGACACGGTGGGGCGTGCGAGGCGTCGCAGCGCGAGCGGGGAGCTATGCAGGATTTTAGGTGACGGCGGCGGTCAGGCGGCGCGGTGATCTG
>CAXDNE010000111.1:0-21159 GCA_963990595.1 uncultured Methylobacterium sp. | reverse complement strand
CCGCCGAATGCGCTCGGCGAGGAAGATAGGTCATCTATGCAGCCCTAAAACCCTCACTGCGAACGACCGGCACCCTCACCGGAGCGCGCCTGGCTTCACCGTGACGGTACAGCGCTGCTCTCGTCCCGAGGTCCGCGCCGCCTCGTAGCAGCTCCTGAGCTCAGGTCCGGCCGCCTCCGACCACCGCCAGCCCTCCGCCAAGCCATCCCACCACCCGGCATTCGCCCGCATCATCAACCCCATGCCGGCCTCCCAGGGCGCCTGCCCGAGAACCGCCGCCGCGATCCGGTCGGAGAAGCCGGACGGCAGGACACGGGCAAGCTGCCACCAGAGAAGCGGCAGCAGGATCAAGCCCGCCAGCACCCCGACTGCCCCGGCCTGCATCAGCCGGGTCCGCTGCGCCCGGCGTGTCCGGGCCGAGCCCAGCATCGCGGCCAGGTCCTGGCTGGCGTCGCTGATCGCCGCAGCCGCGCACTCGGCGTTGCGTAAGGCGGGCCGGGTGGCGCTCTCCGCCGCGCGCTCGATCCGGGCCGCCACGCTCTCCGGCGTCATCTGCAGGGCCGGGTGCCGCTCCAGCGTCGCTACGGGCGCTACGGCTATCGGAAGATCGGGGCGCTGCTGAAGGCTGCCGGCTGGCTGGTCAACGACAAGCGGGTCGAGCGGATCTGGCGACGCGAAGGGCTGAAGGTTCCGGCCAAGCAGCCCAAACGCGGACGGCTCTGGGACGGAGACGGGTCCTGTCTTCGGCTGCGACCTGAGCACCGCAACCACGTCTGGGCCTACGACTTCGTCGAGGCGCGCACGCATGACGGCCGCAAGTTCCGCATGCTGAACGTCGTTGACGAGTTCACCCGCGAATGCCTGACGATCCGTGTGGCTCGCAAGTTGAAGGCCGCCGATGTGATCGACGTGCTCGGCGAGCTGTTCATCGTGCGCGGCGTGCCGGAGCACATCCGCTCGGACAATGGTCCTGAGTTCATCGCCAAATCTGTACAGGCCTGGATCGGGTCGATCGGCAGCCGGACTATCTACATTGAACCTGGTTCGCCGTGGGAGAACGGGTACGTGGAGAGCTTCAACGCACGGCTGCGAGACGAACTCTTGAACGGCGAGATCTTCTACACGCTGAAGGAGGCACAGATCATCATCGAGAGCTGGCGACGGCACTACAATGGGGTGCGCCCGCACGGCGCGTTGGGCTACCGACCCCCGGCCCCGGAGGTGTTTGTGCCAGGCTTGCCCGCTTGGCCGGCTGCGCTCACCCGACCGGCTCCGCCGGCCAAGCTACCCGTGGAGCAAACGCCGACACTGCACTAACTTTGAACTTGGACCACCTCGTGGGGGCCGATCACAGGCGGTCTCTTGGTACCTGCGCTACCCGCTGAGCTACCGTGACATCGAGGAGCTGTTCCTGGAACGCGGTCTGGAGGTCGACCACTCCACCCTGAACCGCTGGGTTCTGGCCTATGCACCGCTGATCGAGAAGCGCCTGCGGCAGTTCCGCAGACCGCACGGCGGCTCGGTCCGGATCGACGAGACTTACATCAAGGTCCGCGGCCAGTGGCGCTACCTGTACCGCGCCATCGACAAGCACGGCACGTCCGTCGACTTCCTGCTCACCGCCAACCGCGATCTCGACGCCGCCAAGCGGTTCTTCCGTAAGATGCTCTCAGCCGAGCCGCTGCTCGCCCCGGACCGGATCGGCACGGATGGCGCCGGTCCCTACCCGCCAGCCATCGCCGAGAGCCGCGAGGCGGGCCTGCTACCCCGGTCACCAACCCACTACGTCACCAAGCACCTACAGCAAGGGATTGAGAGCGACCACTTCCGGGTCAAGCGAGCGATGCCGCGGGTGGGTGGCTTCCGGTCCTTCGCCACGGCGCGGCGCACGATCTGTGGCTTCGAGGCGATGCTGTGGCTGCGCAAGGGCTTCGGCTTGCCGGCACGTGGACCGTGCGCGAGCAGAACCGGCTGCTCGGGGTCGATTCTGTTGAAAAACTCGGGTGTTGCAGCGGTTGTGATGAGGTGATTCACTCCTGTCGAGAGACGGAGATCGAAGCAGATGATGGGACCTCGGCAAGTCGAGCAGGGCGCCCTGTTCTACGAGTTCTCGCTCGACACGCACGTTCCCACCGACCATCTACTTCGCTCCATCGACCGCTTCGTCGACCTGACCGGCCTGCGCCAGGAGCTGGCTCCGTTCTACGCCTCGACGGGCCGCCCTTCCGTCGATCCCGAGTTGATGATCCGCATGCTGATCGTCGGCTACTGCCTCGGCATCCGCTCCGAGCGCCGGCTGTGCGACGAGGTCCACCTCAACCTCGCCTACCGCTGGTTCTGCCGGCTCGGGCTCGACGGCCGGGTGCCGGATCATTCGACCTTCTCCAAGAACCGCCATGGGCGCTTCCGCGACAGTGATCTCCTGCGCCGTCTGTTCGAGACCGTGCTTGCCCGCTGCATCGCCGAGGGGCTCGTCGGTGGCGAAGGCTTTGCCGTCGATGGCAGCCTAATCAGGGCCGATGCCAATCGGCAGAAGGGGGTCGAAGGCTCTGCCGGCCTGCCGCCCGAGGCCGTGAGCCGCGCTGCTCAGGAGTACCTCGCCGTCCTCGACGAGGCCGCCTTCGGGGCCGCGACGCCGGTGCCGCCCAAGTTCATCTCGCCCGCCGATCCGGCCGCGCGCTGGACCGGAGCGCACGGCGGGCAGGCGTTCTTTGCCTACACGGCCAACTATCTGATCGACCTCGACCACGCGATCATCGTCGATGTCGAGGCGACCACGGCCATCCGGCAAGCCGAGGTCACGGCCGCCAAACGCATGATCGAGCGTTCGCGCGAGCACTTCGACCTCTATCCGGCCCGGCTCGCCGGCGACAGCGGTTACGGTTCGGCTGAGATGCTGGGTTGGCTCGTCTACGACCACGGCATCGAGCCGCATATCAGTGTGTTCGACAAGTCGACCCGCACCGACGGCACCTTCTCACGCGCCGACTTCACCTACGACCAGCCGGGCGACGTCTACCGCTGCCCGGCGGGCCGAGTGCTGACCACGACCGGCACCCTGGTCAACGACGGGTCGACGCTGCTGTACCGGGCGAGCAAGTTCGACTGCGCGCCATGCCCGCTGAAGGCGCGGTGCTGTCCGAACGAGCCGGTGCGCAAGGTCCCGCGCTCGATCTACGAGGGCGCGCGGGACATGGCCCGCGACATCGCGCG
The DNA here is from genome assembly GCA_963990595.1 of uncultured Methylobacterium sp. GTDB lineage: Bacteria > Pseudomonadota > Alphaproteobacteria > Rhizobiales > Beijerinckiaceae > Methylobacterium. The sequence goes on along the minus strand of CAXDNE010000111.1, from coordinate 17,946 downwards.
GTCCGAGGAAGGCAAGACCTCACGACGCGAACGCAAGAAGGTCGAGATGCTGTTTGCCCACCTCAAGCGCATCCTGAAGCTGGACCGCCTCCGGCTACGAGGACCGAACGGAGCGAAGGACGAGTTCCACCTCGCAGCCGCCGCCCAGAACCTGAGGAAGCTCGCCAAGATCATCCCGGTCCCGCAGCCGAGCCCGGCTTGACCGGCAGGGGACACCCGGCCCGGGAACGAGGGCTCGCCCCGCCCGCGCTCCGATCTCGGCCGCCGACGAGTTTTTCAACGAAATCGGTCTGCTTCGGACTTCCCGTCGCGAACAAAGCATGAAAGCGGGGCGGTAGACGCCCTTCTGCGACTCACAGTCGGGTTTGCGACACGCCCACATCAATGGCCAACGCTAAACCCGTTGACGGCGTGGGCCGGGCCGCCTATATGTCTCTGGTCGCGGGGCGGAGATTACGCACGTCACGTTGACATTTACTCGAGGGCGCCTGCGGGCGCCCTTTCGCGTTTCAGGGATCACATTTCATGCAAAAAACGGCCGTCTTCGTCGACGCGGGCTATTTGTTCGCGGCCGGAGCCAACCTTCTCACGGGCTCCGATCAAGCCCGCCACACCATGACTCTGGATGTGCCTCGGGTCGTTCAAGCCCTCAAGGACTTTGCGGGGAATACGTGCCCTGGGCTCCTCTTGCGGATCTACTGGTACGACGCGTTGCGCGCCAACCGCGCGTCACGCGAGCAGACCGACCTTGCCGATACGGATGACGTGAAGGTGCGTCTGGGCCAAGTGAACGTGGCCGGCGAGCAGAAGGGGGTCGATCCCCTCATCATTACGGATCTATTGGAACTTGCTCGCAACGGAGCCGTCACGGACGTGGTCCTCGTCTCGGGGGACGAGGACTTGCGTGTCGGCGTCGTCCTGGCTCAGCAATTCGGAGTGCGTGTGCACCTCCTAGGCCTTCATCCGGCCCGGTCGAACCAAAGCCGGTCGCTGCGCCAGGAGGTCGACACAACGCATGAGATGGACGCGGCGGCGGTTGGGGGCTTCCTCTCGCATACCCCTCCGAACGCCGCCGCCGCGGCGGCCGCTGTCGTCGCGATGCGCGCGCAACTGGATACCGCCGTCGCCCCCATGGTTGCGGCGCTTCCGCCCCAGGAGATCACGGCACTGAAGCAGCACTTCGCAACGAGCCGAGGCGTGCCCCAGGATTACGACCGGGCGCTGCTGCGCGTCGGGCGCCAGCACTTCGGTGAGGGGAGCCTAGAGGACGGCGAACGTGCTGCGCTGCGCGAGGCCTTCGCGCGCGCCATCGCTGCTGCCTGAAACACAAAAAGACCGGATCACGTCCGACGTGTGGCGCGATCCGGCCAGCGAGGCGATAGGGGGACCGTGACCCTAGCGTACGTTTTCGACCATCCTCTCACCGGTCCCCAGAGGGATGGGGCCGCCTCGGCGGCCTCTGCTGCCCGGTCCCGCAGGGAGCCGGGCACCGATAGGTGATCGTCACCCCGCAGGGGCGAAGACCCGCCAGGGGCTTCGGCCGCCGCAGGCGGCTAGAGCCCGGCCCGTAGGGATCGGCCAGCTAGGGCTTTGGAGAGGTTGGACGTTGCAGGGTTGGGGCAGGCGAGCCGTTCAGCGTGCGGGCGATGATCGCGTTGGGGTTCGGGAAGTCGAACTGCCAGAGCCCGGCCTTTCGATCCCGAGCCTGTTCCTCGGCGACACCGTAGGGAACGTGAACGAGACTGCCATCGGTCGTGTGCGCCGCGAAAGCATAGCCTTGTGTGATGAGCGCGGTTGCGAGGTCGATCCGCTGCCCCTTTGCCGGCCCGGATTGGATCGTGGAAAGACAAACGACGAAGCGTGTACGCTGTGGCACATCTTCCGTCACCGTCGAGCAAGCAGGCTTCAAGTCTTTAATCATGGAGGCGAGAACGACAAGCGAGGCTTCTCCGCAGTCTCTTTCCTTGTTGTAAGCATTGATAAATTTTGTGCCACGAAGGCAGCTTTGAACACCCCATAGGCGGTACGTTACTGTTTCATACTGCCAGCTATCGCCGGTCAAAAACTTGGCATTGTAAGGAACAGGATACCATGATCCTGTGCTGACGGCATTATCCTGCGCCCTGGCAGGGATCATACCTATTATCAGCAAACTCAACACCGCTCTGACTAAGAAGACTTGCGGCACAGTTTTTACCTCCTTCTTTGTTTTTAGAGCGTTTCTAACAGCTTATTGTGAGTATGTCGCACTGTCATCGGACTGTCATATCCGGTGCGCCTCAATCTTTGCAGGCTTACAGCTAAGCTTGTGCATCCATAATCCTCGCACATGCTGGCGGATTATTGCGTAAATATCACACCCACGGCCTTTAGCGGCTGATATGGAACAAAAAGCCTGGACATACCCGTGCGATCCGCAAACGTCATAGTTTGAAGAGGATAGTTATGCGGACCACATACGCGCAGGTCCGGCGCACGGCCGGAATTTTAGTGACGTTGACCGGGGCGGTGGCCCTGGTGATCGCCTTTGCCGAGCCGGCTGCGAGGGCGGCACCGCAGGCGTCGCGTGCCAGCAAGGTCGCCATGGCATCGGAGCCGGCCGGCGCGGTCGTGGCGTCGGACGGCATGGTGGTCCCGATGCCGTCCTTGGAACGCAAGGTCGAAATCCTGGGGCTCGATGCCCCGCGTGAGCGGATCGGTTCGGCCTCGATGCCGGTCCCGGATCGGGCTGGCGGTGGACGCTGCCCCGACGCCCCGCCTCTGTCGGAGGCGGATGCCCGCGCCCTCGTGCTCAAGGTTGCGCAGGAGGAAGATTTCTTCCCCGAGTTCGTGCTTTCCGTGGCGACCGTGGAAAGCAATTTTCGGTCTAACGCCCTCTCTGACAAGGGCGCCTATGGTCTGATGCAGTTGATGCCGGCGACAGGCGAGACCTTTAAGGTCGATATATGCCAGCCGCGCGAGAATGTCTTAGGTGGCGTTCGATTTCTCCGCAGCCTTCATCAGAAATACAAAAATCCGTTTTTTATCCTTGCTGCCTACAACGCTGGTGAAGTCGCCGTGCAGCAAGCAAAAGGTGTCCCTCCGATCACGGAAACTGTTCGGTTCGTCGCGAGCGTGATGAACGAATTTTACGATTGGCCGCGTGTCGAGCCAAGCCGGGGCGCGCCCCGACGTGCCGGGGCCAGCCCGCGCCGCTCGGCTCCGGCCGAGTCGCGAGGTCGGGAGGATGAAAGCCGCTGGGCCAGCGGCTTCGTGATGCACTTGGATCAAGGAGGACAACAGAATGCACAACCGTAACATCCGGGTCGCGACGGCCGCCCTCATACTGACCTTGTTCGCCACGGATGCGGCACTGGCTCAGTCCCTCACGCCGGTTCAAACGACGGTGACTCAGCTTGTGACGGTCCTGACCGGCACGATCTCGACGGGCCTTGCCACGCTGGCGGTCATCGCGTGCGGCTTCTTCGCTTGGGCCGGGCGTCTGACCTGGGGCATCGCCGGTTCGGTCATCTTCGGCATCGTCCTCGTGTTCGGCGCCGCGCAAATCGTCCAGTTCTTTCAGTCCTCGCTCGGGAGCTAATCCCGCATGACCGGGAACGATCTGGAAGAACCGATTATCACGCCGCTGGTGCGTTCTCTGACGCATCAGCAATCCATCTTGGGTGTTCCGATCCAGTTTCAGTTCGTGAACGGGGCCTTTGTGGCAATCCTGTTCATGTGGACCGGAAACCTTCTGATGCTTCTTCTGGTCGTTCCCCTGCATTTTATCCTTTATGCGTGCATGTTGTACGATCAGAACTTGCTTCATATTCTTTGGGTGAGGTTGAGGCGTTGCCCCCCTCGCTCAAAGGCATTTTGGCAGGCGGACTCTTACAAGGTCTAGGCGATGGCTCTGAGCGCAATCAGAAACGAACTGACCTTCGGGGCGATCTCCTATCGCGAGAAGCCGGTTGCGACCCACATCCCCTATACGCGTCATTACGACGACAATATTATCAAGACAGCCGATGGATACCTCCTCAACGTCGTCAAGATTGAGGGGTTTTCGTTTGAGACGGCGGACATCAGCGACATCAACGCGAAGCTCCTGGCTCGCAATGACCTGATCCGCACACTCGGATCGTCGCGCTATGCGGTGGTCTCACACATCATCCGGCGCGAGGTCTCCCCCTCGATCCCCTCGACGTTCGACAACCCGCTCTGCGAGGAGATCGACCGCCGCTATAGCGCGCTCCTCTCCAAGCGGCGCATGTTCGTCAATGAGCTTTATCTGACGGTTGTGCGCCGCCCGCTGCAAGGCAAGGTCGGCTCGTCGGCAAAGCTGTTCGGTTCCTTCAACCGGCGCAAGACCGGCTCGGGTCAAGACGCCCGCCAAATGCTGGAAGCCGACGCCCTGCGCGATGCCACGGTGGCGTTGCGTGAGACCTTGGCGCCCTACGGGTCGCGCCTCCTGGGCGTTCGGGAAGCAAATGGCATCCTGCATTCCGAACCGCTCGAATTTCTGGTCCAACTCCTGAACGGTGCGATCCCGCGCCCGATGCCGCTGCCGCGCATCCCCTTGAGCGACGCCCTCGCGCTCAAGCGGTTGTTCTTCGGCAAGGCCATCATGGAAATCCGAGGCGCCACGGCGGCCGATAGTCGCTTCGGCGCCATGCTGTCCGTGCGTGAGTATCCCTCCCTGACCGGCCCCGGCTCGCTCGATAGCCTCCTCCGGGTGCCCCATGAGTTCATCCTGACGCAAAGTTTCAGCCTGATCGACCGCGCCCCGGTCCAGCGGGAAATCGAGCGCGTCGCGCGGGTGGTCGAACAAACCGACGAACGCAACTCGGTGGTGGCCGACCACTTGGCTATCGCGCGCAACGAATTGCTCGGCGGGGAAAGCCTCTACGGTGAACACCATCTGAGCGTCTTTTGCCTTGGCCGCTCGACGGAGGAAGTCACCGCTGCCGTGACCGCCACGGGCGCGGCTTTGAGCGACCGTTCGGTGATCTGGGTTCGTGAGGATTTGAACCTTGAGCCGACGTTTTGGGCGCAGCTTCCCGGCAACTTCGGCTATATCGCCCGCAAGAGCACGATTTCCAGTAAGAATTTTGCTGGATTTACGAGCTTGCACAACTATCCGAGCGGTCGCCCTACAGGCAACCATTGGGGTCCGGCCATATCTCTATTCGAGACGGTGAGCCAAACCGCCTATTTCTATAACCATCATATCCGCGATCTTGGAAACTTTACCGTCGTCGGTCCCTCGGGTAGCGGCAAGACGGTGTTCCTGACGTTCGTTTCGGCGCAATCGCAACGGATCGAACCCCGGCCCAAGCTGGTGTTCGTGGACAAGGACCGGGGCTGCGAAATCTTCATCCGTGCCCTGGGCGGGCAGTACGAGGAGCTACAGCCAGGCGAACCCACGGGGTTCAACCCGCTGACCCTGCCGGACACCGGCCCCAACCGGGAGTTCCTGTTCCAGCTTTTCAGCCTCATGCTGCGCCCGACCCGTGACGGCTTCGGGCTCTCGGCCTCCGAGGAGCAGGTAATCCGCTCCGCGATCTCGACGGTGCTGCGGAGCGGCCCGGAGGGTCGCACGCTCTCGGCCTTCGCGACGCTGCTGCGCGGCCGTATCCAGGCGAGCGCGGACGATCTGGAAAGCCGGTTGCGGCCGTGGATGGCGAAGGATCAACGCGGCTGGTTGTTCAACAACGAAACCGACACGTTCTCACTCGGACGTATCTTCGGGTTCGACATGACCCGCGTGCTGGATGATCCGCTGACGCGGACGGCCGCGCTCATGTATATCTTTCATCGTATTGATGAATTGCTGACCGGCGAGCCGGTTATGATCTTCCTCGATGAAGGTTGGCGCCTGCTAGAGGATGACGCCTTCTCGTTCTTCATCAAAGACAAGCTCAAGACAATCCGTAAGCAGAACGGTATTGTTGGCTTCGGCACGCAATCGGCGGCCGACATCGTAAACTCGAAAACCTCGAACACCCTGCTTGAGCAGAGCGCAACCAACATTTTCTTTCCAAACCCCAAGGCTGACGACGAAAGCTATCGGCTGGCGTTTCAGTTGTCTGGCCGGGAGATCGCCTGGATACGGCGCACGCCCCCGGAAAGCCGAACGTTCCTCATCAAGCACGGTCGGGACTCCGTGATCGCCAAGCTGAACCTTTCGGGAATGCCCGACATCATCAAGGTTCTCTCGGGTCGCACGGAGACGGTCGCCGAGATGGGCGCGCTGCGCGAGCGGCTTGGAAACGATCCGGCCGACTGGCTTCCGCCCTTCATGCAAGCCGCTTTGGAGAAGGGCCGGTGATCCGGCTCGGCCTCGCCCTCGGGATGCTCGGCGCCTCTGCCTGCGCCGCGCACGCCGTCGCCGTCATCGACAATTTCAACCTGTCGGAGAAGACGGACACGAAAACGAAGACCATCAAGCTCGTTCCGATCCAGTCGGGGACGAAGGACACGACGGACGGGATCAAGTGCGCGGTCACGACCGGCCAGCAAGGCAAGGTCTCCGACCCGGCCAAGCCCGCCGATACCGCTGCCGGCCGCGCCAAGGTGCAAGCCTACGGCCCCGATCTACCGACCAATTGGACGCCCCCGACCACGGGGAGCACGGCCAATCGGCAAGAGGCCACGGGCAACTTCGGGCGCAACCAAGCCATCTCCACCGCCTCCGATGTGGTCGGCGGCCAGATCGGCAGTGAGCAGACGGTCACGGCGACGCGACAGGTCTACACGCAACAGTCCGGCGAGATCGGCTCGGCCAAGACCATCCAGGGAAGCTGGGATCAGAACAGCGGCGTGCGTGTCCAGAACGCCTTGACGTGGAACCAGAGCACCAACGCGCTCAACCTTCTCGTCCAGGCGATGAACCTCGCCAACGTGATGCGGACCAACAGCGCCAGCCGGGCGGCGACCGCGCAAGGGGTCTCGACGGGGATCGGCGCGACCGTCGCCGGGAAACCCATCACATGCGGCACCAATCAGGTCGCCAATCCCTACGCCGGTTTGGTCGGGATGCCGAACTGCCTCGACTTGGCCGGCGGTTCGTCCGGCTCCACCGACTCGTATCTCGCTCTCCTACAGGCGGCGGCACAAGCCGCCGCCCTGGTTCAGGCGACGGGCAAGTGACGATCCAACGATGAGAGGGGAGGTCTCCTTGAAGTTTTTGCCCGCAATCGTTCCGGCTCTTTTCGCCATGACCGTGCCTTGCCTCGCGCAGTTGGCCGTCATCGACAACGCGAACCTCACGCAGGCACAGCAAATCGCATCCAATACGGCGGACATCCTCAAGTCCGACCAACAGATCATGCAATTCACGCAAAAGACGCTGCAAGCCGTCACGGGAGACCGCACCTCGACCGCGCAAGGCCAGCTATCACAGATGGCCTTGGGAAGCGGCTTCTCGATGGGCTCGGCCCCGTCGCTGTCCTCGGTGATCGGGGGCGGCACGCTCTCGTTTACCGGCATGGCATCCGGGTCTCAGAACATCGTCTCTCAGATGCTCTCCGGCCTCCAACTCCTGAACTCCCTGACGGGCCTGGGGTCGGCGTCGAGCCACCCCAACGACAAAGCCTATACCAGCGCGGTCAACGTCGCCTCGACGCTGACGGGCCTCGTCAACTCGACGCAAGGCGCGATCACGACCCGCACGCAATCCTTCAAGTCCGGCGGACAGTCGATTGGCTCGTCCTCCGACATCAAGGGCTCCATCGACCAGAACTCACAAATCCAAATTCAGACCGGCCAGACGATCAACGAACTGACCGGCGTGATGAACAGTGCCGTGACGGCGGCCAACCAAGCCAACCTCGACCGCATCGCACAGGAAAGCGCGGTCGCCCGCGCCATGAGCGTCGGCCAGTGACCGGCTCCGTGACCGCCAGCCGCGTTCGGGCGGCGCTCGCCCTGTGCGCCATGGCCGCGAGCCTCGGGCTCGGGGGCTGCGGTTACACGGCGCTCAAGGCCCCGTGCTCGGCCGACGACGGCGTTCCCCCCGGCTACGACGCGACACCGCTGGCATTCGCGCCCGCGCCCCGCTCGGACCTTGCGGCGCCCTTCGCCGCCGCATCTCCGAATATGAGCCGCCTGGATCGCGAGGCCCGCGATACCTGCGGCCCTATGAAGCCGATCTGAGGTCCGGTCGATGGCACAGGCCGCCGCTGTCAAGTTCACGATTACCGGCCTGTTCGATAAGGTCGGGGATTTCGGACACAACTACTCGCAGCAAACCTATCAAGCCTTAGCCAACGCGATGGGGGGGACAGGTGTAGCAACGACCCTGCTGGGCTCGATGCTGACGCTGTATCTTATCCATTATGGAATTTCGGTCTGGTTCGGGCAGGCGGATGCTTCACCGCGCGAAATCATGCTGCGCATGATCCGGGTCGCGGTCATCTTCGCACTGGCAACTCATTGGGCTGAATTTCAGACCTATGTTTTCAACCTGATCGACAAAGGCCCCGACGCGCTCGGTGAGGCCATGCTGTCCCTCAACGGTACGTCCTACACCAGCACAAGCGGGGTTCGGGGCGGTCTACAGACATTTTGGGACACCAGCTACAAACTGACCGATGGACTACAAAAGAACGCCGGCTACCTGTCATGGGGTCCATATATTCAGACCGGAATGTTTCTGATCGGTGTGGTTGTTTTTCTTGTGATCGCCATTGGAGCGATCATGTTTTGCAAAGCTTTCATTTGGATAGCATTGGCCCTTGCGCCGATTATTATTCCGATGGCATTATTTACCTATACTGTTCGGGTAACGATGGGATGGATTACCGTATTATTGTATTTCTTCTTTTTCCAAGTGGTTGTTTATGCTTACCTAGGATTTTATCTCTCAATCATTGATACCTATAGCGTCGGTATTCAGTCAACGATTGACCAAGCCGAAGTCACTTGGGGGACGATCCTTCCTTTTGTTCTGATGGCGTATGGCGGCGTCGTCACCATGTCGGCCATCCCGATTGTGGTCGGGATGCTGATTGGTTCGGCCGGCGTCGGCCCCAAGAGCCTCGGCTTTGCGCTCCCGAGGTTCAAAAGGCTGGACCCGCCCCCGCCGCGCGACAAGCAGCCGGGGAACGCGAACCCGAGCTTGAGTCCGCCTGCGGGCGGTCCGGCCCTGTCCGGGCCGTCCAACACGCCGCTTCTCAGCCCGCCGGCCCGGCAACTCGCGGCGCCGCCGCTGCTCCTTCAGTCGCCGAACCACTATGCGGCCGAAGCGCGCAAACTCGCCAGCCAGATCAAGAATAACAGCTAAGGGGCGTCCGCGATGGCAACCAACGAAACCAGCCCGACGCCGCGTGCGGACCCGGCCTATTACCGTGACGGGGAGACCTGGGAACGGGACATCGCTCGCCGCAACCGCAACTCTCGTTCGATTGCATGGGTGGTCGCGGCGGCCATGACCACGACGACGCTCGCCCTGGGTGTGGCGCTCGCGACCGTGATTCCGCTCAAGACGTATGAGCCGTACATGATCGTGGTCGATAAAAGCTCCGGCTTTGTGGAGGTCAAGCGTCCGACCGCCGTTGGCGCGCTTTCACAAGACGAAGCAATCACCATGTTCAATGTCGCTCGATACGTTCGAGCAAGGGAGACCTACGATCCGAGGTCGATCAAAGACAACTTCGATTTGGCACAGCTTCTTTCGACCGGAAAGGCGTCAAACGATCTGACGGAACTCTGGCAACCGAGCAATCCGAAGCGTCCTTCCGCAAAGTGGGGGACATCGACGGTTGCATCGGTTTTTATCAAGTCGATTACATTTCCTAACAACAGGACGGCGATGGTTCGTTTCTCTACGGAAGAGAAGTCCAATGCGTCTGTGAACACAAATAACTATGTTTCGATTGTACGTTTTCAGTATAGCAGTACGCCCATGCGCAACGAATATCGTTTTGAGAACCCGCTTGGGTTTCAAACGGTGGAGTATCGCCGCGATCAGGAAACCGTCCAGGCGGACGGGGGTGCAGGCCAATGAGGCGCCTTTTTGGAGCCGTGCTCGCGTTGTGCGTCGTGGCTGTCACCCCGGCTCTGAGCGAGGAAACGCCGATCCCAGGTCGGGCCGATCCGCGCATTCGCACGATCGTCTACAACCCCAACGATGTCGTCGCGATTGATGCCACGTTCGGCACAAGCACGCTCGTCGTCCTCGATCCCGAGGAGAAAATCCAAACCCTGGGTTTGGGCGACTCGATGGCCTGGAAGGTCGAACCGAACGGTGCCGGGAATATGCTTTTTCTCAAGCCCGTCGAAAAGGATGCAGGGTCGAATTTGAATATCGTTACCGACCACCGCATTTATACTTTGGCTTTGAGGTCCAACAACAATAGCTCGAAAAATCAGATTTACAAGGTCGTATTCCGATACCCTGACAAGGAAAGCGATAACAAGCTCATTGCGGAGGCTCGCGAGCGCGCCCGTTATCCTAACCTCAAAAACATGAACGTTGCCAACCTCAATTCTGCCTATGGGTACAAGGGAGCCTCGACCAATAAGCCAGATGTCGTGTACGACGACGGTAAAAAGACGTGGTTCCGGTTTAGCGGCGAAGTCCCATCCGTCTACGTTGTTGGAACGGATCGAAGCGAGTCCCTAGTAAACGGGCGCCGCGAAGGTGAATACATGGTCTATGACAAGGTAGCCTTTCAGTGGACCTTGAGAAATGGCACCGACTCGACCTGTGTATTTAATCAACGCTTGAGGGAAACGCGCCAACCGACCGGGCTTGAGCATTCCGCCCCTCGGCTCGTGCGTCGGTGAGGGGAGATCGGGATGCCTGAACTCGATTACTACCGCCACCTTGAGGGCGACAGCACGAACGTCGCCCGCCCTCGCACCAAGGCAAGCCTGCTCATCCCCCTGGTGCTCGCCGCTGGCGTGGTCGGACTGTTCGGCCTCAACGCCTACAACAAGGCGCACCCGCCCGTCCGCTCGATGACCGACGCGGACAAGGAGGAGTTTCAAACCCGCGCGGTTCAATTCGATCAGATGAGCCGTAAGCCGGCCTCGACCGATCCCGGCATCATCGTCGTTCCGCCGGAGGCGCCCGCGCCTTCTGCACCGCCTGCGGCCCCTCCGAGTGCCCTGCCGCCGCCGCCGGGGCCGGAGACCGCGCAGGCTCCGGCCTCCGAGCCCGTCGCCCCCGGCCTCCGGGACGATAGCGAGGCGCGACGCCTAGCCGAGGAGGAACGGATGCGCCGTGAGGCGGCCGAGGCCGCACGCAAGGAGGAGGAACGCCGCTGGGCGCGGTTCCGGGCGCCGATGCTCGTGCGCAACGACAGCGGCGGCGTCGGCACCGATGCCGCTCAGGCTCGGACCACGGATGCGGATGCGCGCGACGACGATCCCAACCGCCGCTTCCTCGCCTCCTCCGGCTCCGCGATGTTCGACGTGAGCGAGGCCACGCAGAACAAGCGGATCGACGCCCTGGTGCCGCAAGGGACGATCATTCAAGCCGTCCTCGACAATGCCGTGCAATCCGATCTCCCCGGCATGGTCCGCGCGACTGTGAAGGAGGATGTCTATTCCTTCGACGGGCGCCGGGTTCTCATTCCCTCCGGCTCGCGCCTGATCGGCGACTACAAGTCCGGCCTCGCCACCGGGCAAACCCGCGTGTTCATCGTGTGGACCCGCCTGCTGCGCTCGGATGGGGTATCGGTCCAACTCGGGTCCATCGGTGGTGACGCTCTCGGCCGGGCCGGCGTGACCGGCTTCGTGGATGAGCATTACGTCGAGCGGTTTGGCTCCGCGATCCTGCTCAGTATTGCGGGCGCGGGCGCTCAATATATGTCCAGCATAGGGACACAATCTTACGGTGGATATGGCGGCTACTATGGGACCGGCAACACGGTCTCCACGACAGACCCGACCACGGGCGTCGTAACCACGACGACATCACCTTACACATCGTCTCAGCAAAACAGCATGGCGACCCAGCTTGCGGCTCAAACCGCCGGGCAGTCCATGAACAACATCGCACAGATGGCTTTGCGCAACTCAATTAATATCCCTCCGACTATCTACCTTGACCAGGGCTCGGCTGTGACAGTCTTTGTCCGCAAGGATCTAAACTTTTCAAAGTTTTATCCCGATCCGGTCAAGGAAGCTCTACGGGAGATAAAGAATGAACGTCGCTCTGCATCGAACCGTATTTATAAATAGCGCGCTGGAGCCAATCCGTCCGTGGCTTGAAGACGGCCAGATTGTCGAAATCTGCTGCAATGGGCCGGGGGAAATCTTCGTGGAGCGGTTCGGCCGCTCCGAAATGGACCGGCACGCCGTTCCCGCTCTGACGGCAGAGGCCATCGTGCATCTGGCAGAGCGCGTCGCGGGCTATTCCGGCCAGTCGGTCAACGCCGAACGGCCCCTGCTCTCGGCTGCGCTTCCGAACGGGGATCGCTTTCAAGCGGTCCTGCCTCCGGCAACGCCGAACGGCGGCGCGTTCTCGATCCGCAAACAGGTCATCAACGATATGACCCTGGGCCAGTATCGCGACCTGGGGAGCTTCGATCAGGTCGCCGTCTCGGGCGGGGAGGGCCTGAGCGAAACGGACAAGGCCCTGTGCGAAAGCCTCGATGCCGGCCGGATCGAAGATTTCATTCGGCAGGCTGTCCGGGCGAGCTACACGATCTTGCTCTCGGGTGGCACCTCCTCGGGGAAGACGACCTTCCTGAACGCGATCCTCAAGGAAGTCCCCCTGGGGGAACGCATCCTCACGATTGAGGATACCCGCGAGGTCAAGCCGATCCAGCCCAACTTCCTGCCCCTCGTCGCCTCGAAAGGGGATCAGGGCGAGGCACGGGTGAAGGTGGAAGACCTGTTGCAGGCGGCCATGCGCCTGCGCCCGGATCGCGTGTTCCTGGGCGAGATACGAGGCGCGGAAGCCTATTCGTTCCTTCGTGCCGTCAACACGGGCCATCCCGGCTCGATCACGACGGTTCACGCCGACAGTCCGGCGGGGGCGCTTGAACAACTCGCATTGATGGTCATGCAAGCCGGGCTTGGGCTCAAGCGCGATGAAATCATTACCTACATCAAGAGCGTTGTTCCGATAATCATTCAGCAACGCAAGATTGGTGGCTGGCGCGGAACGTCGGAGGTCTATTTCTCGAAGATGGCCGAGTGGAAGGCCACTAACCGGGCGTCAACTTGAACAGGGACAAACGTGAATGATAATAGCATCGGTAGCATGTCGGCCTTTGCCGGCCAAAGTATTACTATTAATATGAAAGCAAAGGCAAAAAATACCGATATGCCGTAAAGAGGCAATGCGCGATGAGCAAATATAGAATAATAAGAGTTGTAGAACTACTGTTCTTTTTGCTCTTTGCGTACATCGCATGGTGCCTTGCTTATGAGATAACCGTGGCGGCACGTTATGCGCCGACCCGATTTCCGGGGGAGGGGGCAACCCGCTTCGCCCTTCTGAAACAGCAACAGGTCTTTGCCGTCCCCGACGTGTTCGTTCTGGCGCCCAAGCATCTGATCGCCCGCCTGAGCTACCCCGGCACGCAGATGGAAGCGGTCCTGCGCGGCCTGATCGCCTTCGCCGGCATGGCCGCGCTCGGCCTCGGCCTCGTCATCCTGCGGCTGGCAACCCGACCGCCCAAGCCCTTCGGCGATGCCCGGTTCGGCACCCTGCGCGATGCCAGCAAGGCCCGGCTGCTCAACGACGATGGGATCGTGCTCGGACGTTTCAACGGCGTCCCTCTGCGCGTCGGCGGTCAAGGCCATATCCTGATCGTAGGCCCAACCCGGAGCGGCAAAGGCGTCGGCTTCGTCCTGCCGAACCTCTTTGAACACGAGGGCTCAGCCCTGGTGCTCGATTGGAAGGAGGAGAATTTCGCAAACAGCGCCATGCGGCGCGAGGCCATGGGCCATAAGGTCTACAAGTTCGCCCCCGGCCAAGCAGAAAGTCATCGTTACAATCCGCTCGATTTCGTCCGGCGCGACGCCTCGATGCCGACCGATTGCGACACGATTGCCCTGTTCATCATCAAGTCTACCGAACGCGAGGACATCTGGCCCAAAGCTGCCCGGCAGCTTGTGAGCGGACTGATCGGCTATGTCCTGACATCGGAGCGGACGAACGAGGAAAGGCACCTTCGTTCGGTTCAACGCATGATGGTGACGGGACAGGATTTGTCGGATGTCCTGAAAACCATCATCGAAACCGAAGGTGCGACCATTCCTCAGTGGGTCAAGGACCGCTTTCGGCAGTTCATGGCCGTTCCTGAAAAGACGCGCGGCTCGATCATTTTCAATCTGAACGACTCCCTCAATATATGGAGCAATGAACTAATCTCGTCCGTAACGCAGACTTCCGACTTTGACATTAGGAATATGCGTAAGGACCAAATCACCATTTATGTATGCTGCAACCTGTCAGAGTCGCGCGTCTACAACCTGCTTATCTCGCTACTTATCCAGCAAATCCACGACCTGAACATGCGCAAGCGTCCGAGCGAGGACGATAAGCATTCCGTCTTGCTGCTGCTGGATGAGTTCTATTATGCGGGAAAAATGATCGACGTGCTCGACAAGGTGTCGATCAGTGCCGGCTATGGGTTCCGCATGGCTATCGTCGTTCAGAGTATCAGCCAGTTGGATGCGATCTACGGAACGCATATGCGTGTCCTGGCCGTGTCGTCTTGCGATGTGAAGCTGATTATGAAGGTGTCCGACGACGAAACCGCAAAGCAGGTATCGGCCGGGCTTGGCAATCGAACCGAGACTTATAAAACCTCTGTCATCAAATCCGGTGGCGGTATCTTTGGACAGAAAACATACACACCTCACTATATCGAGCGTCCACTTATGACGCCGGCCGAAGTCAAGGAACTCCCGGAGGATACCGGCATCCTGACGGTGGGAAATGCGCCTCCGTTCTTATTCAAGAAAATCCGGCATTACGCCGATGCACCCTATAAGAAGATTTGGGTGGAGTTCTTGAAAAAGGTTCCTGACGTACCTGCGCTTCCGGCATGGCACGACAAGGCAAACCTTATCGTGGATGAGACGCAACCGGCGGCGGGTGCAACGGCTTCATCCGAACCCGCCCCGAGTTCGGATCACCCCTCCGACGCACCACAACCCGTTTCGGCCGCGTCCGCTCGACAGGTTGCCCCTGCGGCTCCGGTCTCGGCCGCCTCCGAGGATACCTCGGCGCCAATGGAGACCATAACCACGGCGAATGTGAGAAAGGCTCCTGCCAAGCCCCTGAGCTTGACGCCGCCTCGGCCCTCGTACGGTGAAACCGTCTCGATAGCTGCCTTGAGCAACGGCCTCGCCGATGAGGTACAGCCTGAGTTGGTCGCGGCCTCGGATGCCATCCGGTCTACTGAGGCCAGCGAGGGCGCAAGCGCGTTTATCGAGACCGTGGATGCTTACGGCGAGGACGATCCTACGGCCGCGACCCTGCTGCGCGCCCGCCGGAGCGAAGCTCGCGGACGGTTAGCCGTCTTGCCTGGGTCCATGGCGCCGGGCGAAGTAGCGGGTGAGCTTCCTTCTCCACCGATCCCGGTTGCGACCGACCGGCTGGATGTCGAGGCTATCCGCGCCAAACATGCCGAAGGCCGGAAGATCGTCGTGATGCCACCGACCGAGACGGACGGTTCCGGGCGGGAGGATACATTCTCCGGCCTCGCCGCCGCGATGGAAAGGGGCTCCGCAAAGCCTCGCCCTCGCCGCACGGTTGCCAAGTGAGCGATCCGCTCGTCCCGGTCGGTGGCCCCCATACCCCGACCGGGACGGGGCCTCAGTCCATTTCCTGTTCGTCGCGCGACTGCTCGTCCCGCTCGCGCGCGAGGCGTTCGGCGCGAACCCGCTCCAACACGCGCTGACGCTCCTGCTCCCGGTCCACCGGGGGCGGTGCAGGCGGCGCTCCGGCTACGGTGGTGCCGCTGCCCGTGCCGCCCGGTCGCGCGATCTGCTCGGCCGCGTCCGCTTCGTTCCGTTCTTGGTGGGCGAGCCGGGTTGCCGCGCGCGACACGCCACGATCCATTTCCAGTCGTCTCATGGCCTCGGGCGATTGGCTCGTCATGGCCTCGTCGGCCCGCTCGATCTCCAAGGCCCGGCGTTCCAGCCGTTCGGCCGCCTCCGCTTCGCGCGTCTCCCGTGCCGCGATGCGGCTTGCCTCGGCCTCCGCGCGTTCGTCCCGCTGCTCGGTGGATCGGTCGCCGGCCGGACGCTCCATGCCGGCGGTCGGATTGGCCGGCTCCCGGCCCTGGCTGTCGCCTTGATCCTGGGTCGGCTCGGCTCGGCCCTGCTCGACGGTCTGCGTGCGCAACCGCGCCAGGATCGCATCGGCCCTGTCGGGCGGGAGCATCGCCCGCGCCGTCTCAAGGTCGATGTGCGTCTGCCCCTTCTCCATCAACCGTTGCAGGTCCAGTTGGACCGCGCTGGTTTGAAGGATGCGCGCCGTCGCCTCCTCGTACTGATCGCGCGCCGGCCCCGCCAGCTTGGCCGCCGTCTCCTCGGCCTGCGCGTTCATCCGCTTCAAGTCGGTTTCCATCCGGGCGGCTGTCACGGTCATGCTCGATCCTCCCTGCTGCCGCTCCGGTTGAGCGGATACGATCTCGGTCTGCCGGACGCTGGCGCGCTCCCCGAGTTGATAGGCGTCGCGGGTACGCTGGGCGTAGTGCGCGGCCACCGCGTTCCCCGGCTGCTCGGCGGCCACCGCCGCCCATCGTTGTGCCGCCTCGGCCGTCTCGGCTAGGGCAACCGCGCCACGCGGCACCCGGATCGGATTGCTCCGGGCCGTAGCGATCCGCTGGCGTGCGTTGGCAATCATCTCCTGATTGCCCGGCCGGCTCGCATAGGCCCGGTCCCGGCTTTCCCGCTGCGACCGGGGGCGATCTGCTGCCGCCACGATGGCCTTGTCCCGCGCCCCGTAGCTCTGGTGCGAGGCCCGCTCCCGCGCCGTCGTCGCCACGATCCGCAATCCCTGCGCCTGAGCGTGCGCCGCGTAGCTCTCCCGCCAGCCCCGGAAGTCCTGCGGACCCGGCTGCATCTTGCGCCCGCCGTCGTCGCGCACCGCGATCACCGCGTGGGCGTGAATGTGCCCGCTCGCCTCTTTGTCCGTATGCACCCCGAACAGGTAGGCGTGATCCCCGAACCGATCCGCCAGGAACGTCCGCACGGTCTCGCGCAATGCCTTCGGGTCGGTCCCGGCGCGCGCCGACATCACGAGGTGCATCGTGTCCCGCGCCTGCTGCGAGCGGAGGTCGCGCCGCCAATCCCGTCCGATCTCCTGCGCATCCGCCGTGCTCGTCAACCGCCGGCCGCGCTCGTCCTGCGCCGGGCCGCGCGCCACCATCCGGTCGAGCTGGTGGCGCACGCCCTCGATGCCGTGTCCCGGCGCCGTGGGGGCCAGCGTCACCCGGTGGGGCGCGATCCCGGCCGCCTCGGTCATCCGCGCCTTGATCCGCGCCTCGGACGGCGCATCCAGAATGCGACGGTCGAACCCGTCCCCGGCCTCCCCGATCCGCTCGGCCGTCACCCGGAACCGCTCCCGGCCCGTCCCGGCCGCCGCCGTCACCACATGCGCCCGCAACGATCCGTCCGAACCCTCCTCCATCTGCCAAGCGTGGCGATGTCCGGCAAAGCCAGCCGCCACCGCCCGCATCAGGGCGCCCCGATCCTCGGCGCGATCCGCCCGCAAGCCGGCGATCTCCACCCGAACGCCCATCACGTCCTGGGTCGGCTCGCGCTTGCCGAACCGCCCCGACCACGCCTCGATCTCGGCGTTCACCGCCGCGCTGTCGGCCAGGACGAACCCCTCCCGCGTCTCGATCTCGACGCCCTCGCGGGCGACGTATTGCGCGGTCGCCTTCGCGCGGGCCGTGCCGGTGGCGTAGGACACCACCTTGACCACGGCCGGGGCGTAACCCTTCGCCACCAGGCCGGCGGCCCCGCCGCCCCCGCCCCGACCAGGCG
>CAXDNE010000110.1:0-21186 GCA_963990595.1 uncultured Methylobacterium sp. | reverse complement strand
GCCTCGATACGCCGCCTTCAACTCACCGTCGTCACCCAATCTCCCGCATAGCTCTCCTGGCTCATTTCCACCGCGCTGAGATCAGCCGCATGGCGGGCTGGCGCGATCGGATCGACCGGACCACGAACTGGGCGATTACCGTGATTGCCGCCATGCTGTCCGTCTCGCTGTCGACACCGACCGCGCACCACGGCGTACTTCTCTTCGCCATGCTGCTGGTGCTCCTCTTGCTCGGCATCGAGGCCCGACGCTACCGGTTCTTCGATGTGTTCCGGCGGCGGGTGCGGCAGCTTGAGCGCCACTACTATGCGGACGTCTTTGACGCACGGTCGGATCCCGCCACGGCCTGGGCCGAGCTGCTCGCAGCGGACCTGCGTCATCCGGTCTTTCACATCACGCTGGGCGTGGCCTTCGCGCGACGTCTCCGACGTAACTACAGCTGGATGTTCCTCATATTGCTGCTGGCCTGGCTGCTGAAGATCTCGTCGGCGCGCCTCCAGGAGGCTGGACGCGGCGAGTTGATCCACACGGCTGGCGAGATCGTCGGCAATGCCGGTCTGGGCCCACTTCCCGGCTGGTTGGTCCTGAGCGGAGTGGGTATTTTCTACGGATGGTTGCTGTTGACCGTCTTGCGCTCAAGTGAGCGTGGTACGGACGATGGATCTGTTCATGTTTGACGGATTCCGATGCAACGGATCTGCCCCGGGGCAGGTCACGATTTCGAAAGAGCGAAGTTTTATCCGGCCAGCAATCGGCTTTCGTGCCTGAACTGGTGCCAAGCCACGCGCGTCAGGGCCGCTTCCGGCGGGTGCCGAGAGGGCCGCGCGCTTGGCCAGGCTCGGCACCAACGCCGTTGCCGTGGACTGCATCGCCGCGCGTTGCCGGGCCGCAGCCTCGTGCCGTGTGAAGGATCCCGGCCAGACTGCCACCGGCCTCCGGGAGCCGACCGAGATCGCGCTGATCGCCCCGTCATGTCGTCGCCAGCCTGCGAGCGGCCGGCCTCGAACATCCCAGTCTATGTATCGATGGCAGCAAACCGTCGCAGCTTGGCCGCGAAATCTGCCGACGAAATCGGCTTCCCGATAATCGCGATGGAAACGTCACGATGCTGATCGGCGATTTGTTCCTGTCCGGTCACAAAGATGGTCTGAACGCCACGCTCCAACAGCCAAGCCGCTGCCGATGGACCGGTGCGCCCATCGGCGAGATCGATATCGATCAGGGCGCCATCGAATTGGAGCGCGGAAAAATTTTCCTTCAGATCGTGGAAACTTTCCAGTGCGCCCGCGAACACATGGCCAGCATCATCGATCAGCTGCTCGATGTGAAATACTATGAGAGGATTATCCTCAAGGCAAAAAATACGCATCTGCTTCGCCAAGTTCTGGTCTGTCAGAGTGTTGCGCTGCTAGCGCGGATCAGCTTCACGGGTTGCAGGACACGCGTGACAAGAGGCCGCGCGCTTCGCATCGTAAGCCTGCGGGATGAAACGCGATGACTGGATTGCGCCCGAACATCCCGGTCAAGGCGGCCCGCAGATAGCGAGTTCCGTAACCGGAACGGGCCGGCTCTTCGACGACGGGCCCGTCGCTCTCGCGCCAGCTGATCGACAGCTCCCGCGGTTCGTCCTCCGACACGGCCCATTCGAAGTGCACGCGCCCACGAGCCTTCGACAGGGCGCCGTATTTGATGGCATTGGTCGTCAGTTCATGCAGGCACAGCGCCAAGGTCGTCCCGGCCTCCCGGTGAAGCGGCACCAAAGGACCGGCCGTCAGGATCCGGTTTTCGGCCATCACGTAGTAGGGGCCGAAAGTCAGGTCGGCGACGTCCTGAACGGGGACGCTCTCGCCGGCCGCGTGGAACACGGCGGAATGAACCTTGGACAGAGCCCCGAGCCGCCCCTCGAAATCCTCGGAAAACTGCTCGATCGACGTGGCCCGTCGCCGGGTCATCTCGAAGATCGATGTCACGCTTGCGAGAATGTTCTTGACGCGGTGGTTCAATTCCCGCCGCAGCTCAATCTCCCGCGCGATGTGATCCCGCACCTCGCGTTGCCGGATGCGGGCCAGCAGAGCGGACTGGACGCCGCTCACGAGCTCCAGGGGGGTGACAGGGCGCTGATAGAAGATCTGGCGGGCACGGGGCCAGGCCCTGCTCAGTTCCGCGCGGATCCGAGCGGTTGCGGAAGCACGATCAAGCAGCACGATGATGGGCATTTCGGACCAGGCCGGCTGCGACCGCAGATGCTGTGCGACCGCGTTCAGCACGGCCGGCGTCAATGCCTCGTGCGTCGCCATGAGGACACCCGGCGAGGTCGCCAGTTGCGACGTGATCTCGTCGATGCAGGTCCCTGGATCGACGCGAATATGGTGCTCGGTCAGAAGGCGGCGGAGAAAATCGGCATCCCTGCGGTAGGGCGCGAGGATCAGCACATGATCCAGCGCCGAGAGATCGTCCGGTTCCGGAGCGTTCACGCTTCTGGAAGCGGATTGTACGGGACGACGGTCACCCCCGAGCTCCTGATGAACAGCTCGTGGACGTCGAGATCGTGCGGCCCATGCCGCTTCTTCACCACCGTGATGTTCCGTCGCAGCCGACCCTCATGCTCCGAAATCCGAAGCAGAAGCACGGTATCGCCCAGAAAGCTGACATCCACGTCGATCCCAACATTCTGGCCCAGAAGGCCGTGCTGGGCGACGATCAGCATCGTCAGAACGCCGGCCCGTGCGAGGTACTTGAGCAGCGCCTGGATGTCGCGGACGGCCTTTTCCCGATGCGGCAGCGAGTTGAGGTAGCCGGTGAAGCTGTCGATCACCACCACGCGGCTGTTGTCGTTGACGACGCTGCCCTGAACGATCTGCGCGAACTCGCCTGGCGAGATCTCGTTGGGGTTGAAATCGCGAATGATCAGTTGCCCGGCCTCGTGGAACTGGCGCAGATCCATGCCCAGCCCTTCCGAGCGACGGAAGAACGTCTCCAGTCGTTCCTCGAAGAGGAACAGAGCGACGCTCTCACCGCGCTTCAGCGCGGCCGTTGCGTAGAGCGACGCCATCGTCGATTTGCCGGTGCCGGACTGGCCGATGACCAGGGTGGTTGTTCCCGATTCCTGCCCGCCGCCGAACATGTCGTCCAACGTATCGACGCCCGACTTGATCAGTTCCGGCTGGCAGGCTTCCCGGACGGATCCCGGGACGATGCGCGGAAAGACGACCACGCCCTTACCCTCGCGGATCGCCATGTCATGGTACCCGTCGGCGATCGGCACGCCGCGCATCTTGCTGACCTCGATCCGCCGGCGGACCGCGCCGTACTCCTCGAGCGACTTGTCGAACCGGATCACACCGTGGGCGATCCCTTCGACCTCCGCGCCATTCGTCCCTTCGCCGTTCTGCGTATCGAGCAACAGGGCGACGACGTTGCGCTTGGCCAGAAACGCCTTGAAGCCGATCAACTCGCGGCGGAAGCGCGGTGTATCGCCTGTGATCAGCCTGATTTCCAGCAGCGAATCGTAGACGAGGCGGGTGGGATTGTGCTCCTCGATCGCCTGCTCGATCGCCCGACGGGTTTCGTCGAGCCGAAGTTCCGACGTCTGGAAGATCGTCTGGTCAGCCGCACCGTTGATGGCATCGGAAGAGGACAGTTCCACGATCCGGACGCCATCCAGATTCCATCCATGGGAGATCGCTATCGATCTCAGCTCCGCCGCGGTCTGCGACAGGCTTACATAGATGCAGCGCTCGCCCGCCTCGACGCCTGCCAACAGGAACTGGAGAGCGGCCGTTGTCTTGCCCGCGCCGGGGGCGCCCTGCAGCATGTACAGGTTTGACGGTGGAAGCCCGCCGCGAAGGATTTCATCGAGGCCGCTGACCCCTGTCGGCACCGATGTCGGCTTGTCGGGCTTTGCCAAATACGCCTCCTCGCCGCTGCACAGGTAGAACGGCGCCGGTCTGGCGACGGCCGTTTCTTGGACCGGCCATTGGGGAAACGCAAGCCGGATGTGTCGACTCTCTCACGTTCCCGCGGCTCCGGATTCTGGGCGGTGACGTGCCCGCCCGTCGGGAGACGTCGGCCTTCCGCGGTCGCCTCGCGGCCGAGGATATCGACCCGGTGCGATCATCGAAGACATCGGCCGATGACAATGCCCTCATCGGCCCGACACTCTCCACGGAACCAAACAAATTCCGGTCCTATTACCGAACTGAACCATGTGAGAGGTGACCAAATGGGGTTCACAGTTGTGAGCCCGCATTACGACGCGCGGCAGGAAGACGGTGTGCTGCGCGGCGTTGCGGATGGTCTGTCTCTGTTGTTCCCCGTGCTCGATCATCCGGGGACCTGTCCCGTCCTGGATGTGGCACGCCCGCAGGAACAGGACGTTGCCGGAACCTCGGACGAGCACCTGCTTCTCCGCAACGAAGCGCTCCGCACAGCGTAGGCCACCCGGAGAACCGCGACGCGTATACGCGGGTTCGACCGCCAGGGATCGCAGCGCGAGCCGACGCGCAGCGACGCGATCCCGACCCTCCCACATCCTGAAGATCGTCGCCGGCCGCAGAGTTCAGGCTCCGGCCCGTTGGCGCAGCGTCGACGCGGCCCCGGGCGGCCGGCGCGGCCGGAGCATCGGTCCGGCGCACCTGGGCGAGGAGGGGCTCGTCCAAGACCACCTGCAGGCAAGCCGGCCGCGGAGCGGTCCGACGGGTCGCGGCCCGGCAAGTGCCGGCACGCGTGGAACGAAATATCGCATTCAGTCTTACTGGCTTGACCGCAGCCACCGGACCTTCGGAATCGGCCGAACCGTACCCAGGACGACCTGCCGTCGTCCGGCGAGATCTTGCGCGCCACGCATCAGGACGGAGTGCCACCGTGAACATCTCGACGAAGATCGCAACCCTTTCCGCCGCCGCGCTCCTCGGGCTCGGAACCCTCGCGGCCGCGCCCGCTCCCGCCCAGGCTCGGGGCGAGGGCGCCATCGCGGCCGGCGTCGTCGGTGGTCTCGCGGCGGGGGCGCTGGCCGCGCACGCCTACCGTCATCGCGGCTACGGCTATGGACGTGGCTACGGCTACGGCCCCCGCTACGGCTACCGTCCGAGCCGCTACGGCTACGGGCGCGGCTACGGCTACGGCCGCCCTTACGGTTACGGCTACTGAGGCGGCAGCGGGCCCATCCCCGGACGGGCCCGCGCTCCGCGGCCGTGCTGCGCTCGGCACCTCCGCAAGCATAGAGGAACAGGCGAGCCGGCAAAGACACCCGGTTTCGTGAACTCTGGGGCGTTGATTGGGTACTGTGTCGCTCGGTGCTTTGCCCGAGACCCATTTGCATCGTTCATAGATCGTTCAGTATCGCAAGCCGCTGCCTCTATTTTGAGCTTCTATGGTGCGGAACCAGAATCTCGCTTCGACATTCTTTCCGCATCGGCTTTCGTTACTCGGATTCAAGGAGAGATCCATGCGCAAGATTGTCATCGCCGGCTTCGCCGTCGCCACCCTGACCGGCCTGTCCACCGCCGCGATGGCCGAGGAGACCACCGTGGTGCACCGCGACGGACCCGCCGTCGTCGACCACCACGACACCGTCGTCCAGCGTCGCGAGGTGACCACCGGCGGCGTCGATTGCGGCTCCAAGACCGTCCACAAGGAGGACGGCATGGGCAATTCCAAGACCGTCCACAAGGAAGGCTGCAACTGAGCGCCCGCGACCTGAAGGGATCTGACGCTCAGGGAGATTCGACCATGACCAACAAGCTTCTTCTCGCGCTGGCCACGGCCGGCGTCCTGGCCCTCCCGATGGCCGCCCAGGCGCAGGGCACCCTGCGCGGTGCGGCCGAGGGCGCCGAGGCGGGCTCCGCCGCGGCGGGTCCGGTCGGCGGCATCGTCGGCGGCGCGGTCGGGGCGGCCACCGGAACGGTGGGCGGCATCCTCGGCGTCGACGACCGTCCCCGCTTCCGCAGCTACGTCCGCGAGCGCGGCGTCCGCTCCTACAGCTGGGGCGGCCCGGTCCGGGTCGGCACCGTGCTGCCGGAGGACAGCGTGAGCTACTACGACGTGCCCACCGAGTACCGGGTGCGTCCGGGCTACCGCTATACGATCGTGAACGATCAGCCCGTGCTGGTCGATCGCACCCACCGCATCGTCGAGGTCATCGACTGAGCGCGCGAACGCCGCCGACACGGCAGGCGATCGAGGAAAGCCCGCCCGGCCCCGGCCGAGGCGGGCGTTTCCATGTGAGACTCGACCCCCGAGCCGCGACGGCAGGGCAGGGTCGCGACGCGGATCCGCCCGCCGCCCGCGCGGGCCTATGGCGTGACGTCGCCCTCGTCGCGAGGTGACCGACAGCGTCCGAAGCGCATGGAACACCAGGACTTGCTGGCCGGCTTCGTCCGGCTGCACATTCTTCACCACGCGGCCGAGGGTGACCTCTACGGCCAGTGGATGATCGAGGAGTTGGGCCGGCACGGCTACACGCTCAGCGCCGGAACCCTCTACCCGATGCTGCATGCCATGGAGCGCCGCGGGTACCTGATCTCGCGGATGGAACGGGCCGGCCGCAGCCAGCGCAGGATCTATCGTGCCACGCCCCTCGGCTGCGAGGCCTTGGCCCTGGCGCGCGCGCGAATGCGCGAGTTGTTCCACGAGGTGCTGCCGCGCGAGGAGCCCGACCGCGGCGGCACGCCGGATCGGTGACCCGCGCCGTCTGGGGCAGGGCGGTCGATCGGGTCAGATCAGGGCCAGGACGACGCCGCCCAGGGCCGTGAGCGCGACCACGATCCAGGGCGGCACTTGCCCGACCGTGAGGAGCACGAAGGCCAGCACGGCCACCGCGAAATCGCGCGGGTTGCCGACCGCGCTGGTCCAGACGGGATTGTAGAGCGCCGAACCGAGGATCCCGACCACGGCCGCGTTGGTCCCGCGCATGGCCGCCTGTGCCAGCGGGCGCGTGCGGAAGGCATCCCAGTAGGGCAGCATGCCGTAGACCAGCAGAACCCCGGGCAGGAAGATTGCGACCAGCGCGAGGGCCGAACCGATCAGCCCGTGGGGCGCCGGTCCGGCGACGGCCCCGAGATAGGCGGCGAACGTGAACAGCGGTCCGGGGACGGCCTGGGCGGCGCCGTAGCCGGCGAGGAAGGTGCCGGGATTGACCCAGCCCGGGGCGACCACCTCGGCCTGCAGCAGCGGCAGCACCACGTGGCCGCCGCCGAACACCAGGGCCCCCGAGCGATAGAAGGCATCGAACAGCGCCAGGGCTTGGGATTGCAGGCCGGCGGCCAGCAGGCCAGGGGCGACGAGGAGAACGGCGAAGACGACCAGGGCCGCCGCGCCGGCCCGCCGGGAGACCGGGAAGGCAAGATGCCCGCCTTGCCCCTGCGGCGGCGTCCGGCAGAGCACGAGACCGGCGAGGGCGCCGAGGACGATGGCCCCGAGCTGCCCGACCGAACCCGCGACGAACACGGTGACGAACAGGGCCGCCACCGCGATGCCGGCGCGCGGCCGGTCCGGTGCCAGCGAGCGGGCCATGCCCCAGACGGCCTGCGCGACAACCGCCACGGCCACGAGCTTGAGGCCGTGGATCACGCCCTCGGCCACCGGGCCCGACAGGGCGCCGGCACCGTAGGCGAAGGCCAGCAGCAGCAGGGCCGAGGGCAGCGTGAAGGCGGTCCAGGCCGCGAGCCCGCCGAGAAGCCCGCCGCCGCGCAGGACGCCCAGCGAGAAGCCGACCTGACTGGATGCCGGCCCGGGCAGGAACTGGCACAGCGCCACCAGGTCGGCATAGCCGCGCTCGTCCAGCCACCGGCGGCGGGTGATCAACTCGTCGCGGAAGTAGCCGAGATGCGCGACAGGACCGCCGAACGAGGTCAGGCCCAGCTTGAGGAAGGCGCGGAACACCTCTCCGACGGAGCCGGACGTGCCTGCGGGGGCCGTAGCGGTCCGCCCGGGCTCGGCGGTTAGCGGGGCGTCAGTCACGGGCGGCCTCGGTCGGGAAGAGCGGCGTCTGCAAATTCTCCGGAAAGAATACCGCGACGGCCCACCAAGACACGCACCAGGATCGCCCAGCCGATCGCGTTGATGCGCAATGATGTGTGCCACAGCCTCATGCCGTCACGTCCTTGTGAGCGAGGCTCCCTGGTCTGAGGCGACCCGTCGCCTCACCTCAGTACCGCTCTGGAATCCCAGGCCATCCTACAGTATCGACTTTCGATATCGTCAGTGGGGCGTTTGGACAAGCTGCCCGCCCAGGCCTGTCCCGCCCCTGTCGCGACCAGGACGCCACGATGCCGTTTCGTCTGCCCCATCCGGACCGCCGTCAGATTCTTCGTGCTGGCGGCACCGCTGCGCTCGGCCTCGCGCTCCCACACGTCCGGGCCCGCGCGTCGGAGCCGCGAGCGGACCACACCGTCCGGATCGCGCCGGTCTCGCATGAGATCGCACCCGGCAAGGTCATCAGGACGACGGCCTACAACGGCACGGTGCCGGGGCCGGCCCTGCGCCTGCAGGAGGGCAAGCCGGTCCGCATCAATGTCGTCAACGACAGCGGCTATCCCAACCTCGTCCACTGGCACGGGCTGTACATCCCGCCCGAGCAGGATGGCGCGACCGAGGAGGGCTCGCCGATCATCGAGCCGGGTCAGTCGCTGGTCTACGCGTTCACGCCGAAGCCTGCGGGCACGCGCTGGTACCATAGCCACGCCATGGCCATGAAGGATCTGACCAAGAGCACCTATTCGGGCGAGTTCGGGTTCCTGATCGTGGAGCCGGCCGCCGGCGACCCTGGCCGCTACGACCGCGAGGTGCTTCTGGCCTCGCACACCTGGGAGGGCCACTGGGTCAGCATGCAGGACATCAAGAAAGGGCCGCCGCCGGATAACGGCCTGGAGGCGATGTTCCGCGCCGCGACCCTGGGCGACCGGATGCTGGGACACGGGGAGCCTGTGCGCGTCCGTGAGGGCGAGCGGGTGCTCTTTCGCTTCCTCAACGCCAATGCCAGCATGGGCATCTCGCTGTCCCTGCCGGGCCACCGCTTCCACGTCATCGCGCTCGACGGCAACCCGGTGCCGGTGCAGGCCGCCGTCGAGGTGCTGAAGCTCGACGTCGCGGAACGGGCCGACGTCATCGTGGAGATGAACAATCCCGGCGTCTGGGTGCTCGGCTCGACCAAGGATGACGACCGCCAGATGGGCATGGGCGTGGTGGTCGAATACGCGAACCGGCAGGGCGAGCCGCAATGGGTCAAGCCGCAGCGGGACGATTGGCGATACGCGGCCTTCGCCCGGACCGAGGCGGCAAAGCAGCCGGACGAGACCATCAACCTGAAATTCGAGAAGGTCCCCGGGGGCCGCGGCGGCTTCAATCGCTGGACGATCAACGGCAAGTCCTGGCCCGACACCGACCCGCTGTTCACGGTGCAGCAGGGCAGACGCTACCGCTTGATCATGGACAACCATAGCGGCGACGAGCATCCCGTGCACATCCACCGACATACGTTCGAGGTGACCAAGGTCGGCGAACAATCCATGTCGGGGCTGA
The DNA here is from genome assembly GCA_963990595.1 of uncultured Methylobacterium sp. Lineage (GTDB taxonomy): Bacteria > Pseudomonadota > Alphaproteobacteria > Rhizobiales > Beijerinckiaceae > Methylobacterium. The sequence goes on along the minus strand of CAXDNE010000110.1, from coordinate 11,667 downwards.
TGAAGGACACGATCAGCATGCCGCGCTTTTCCAAGGCGGAGATCGACTTCGTGGCGGATGATCCTGGCGCGACCTTCTTCCACTGCCACCACCAGGACCACATGGACGAAGGGTTCGCAGGGCTGATCCGCTACACGTGACCCGGGCCTGCCGGCGCCGCACGTCCGGACCCCACCCAGGCGCCCGAAGACCTCGACAGCCATCCTGCCGTGCTGTGTGACGCGGGATCACCGCGCCATCGCGGGCAGGATCGTCCCCGATGCAGGCTTCGTCGGGTCTGCGCTCCGCACCGGCCGGCCCGCGCATCCGCTACGCCGCTTCCGCGATGCGCCCCGGAGGCGGGACCGACCTGCCGGTGCCATGTTGCTTGAGCGGCCTGTTGCCGCTCAGACGACGCAGCATCACGTAGAAGACCGGGGTCAGGAACAGGCCGAAGGCGGTGACGCCGATCATGCCGGAGAACACGGCGACGCCCATAGCGCGCCGCATCTCAGAGCCAGCCCCGGTCGCGGTCACCAGGGGCAGGACGCCCATGATGAAGGCCATCGAGGTCATCAGGATCGGGCGTAACCGGAGGCGGCTCGCCTCGATCGCGGCCTGAAGCGGGGGGCGACCGGCGAATTCCAGCTCGCGCGCGAATTCCACGATCAGGATCGCGTTCTTGGCCGAGAGGCCGACCAGCACGATCAGGCCGATCTGCGTGAACACGTTGTTGTCGCCCGCCGACAGCCACACGCCGAACATGGCGGCCAGCAGACCCATCGGCACGATCAGCAGGATCGCCAGCGGAAGCGCGAGGCTCTCGTACTGCGCGGCCAGAACGAGGAAGACCAGGAGCAGCGCCAGCGGGAAGACCCAGACCCCGGAATTGCCCGCGATGAATTCCTGATACGTGAGATCCGTCCACTCGAAGGCGAAGCCCCGCGGCAGCGTCTCGGCGGCGATGCGTGTCGCCGCGGCCTGGGCCTGTCCCGACGAGTAGCCGGGCGCCGCGCCCGCGTTGATGTCGGCGGACAGGAAGCCGTTGTAGCGCATGGCCCGCTCCGGGCCCGCGGTCTGCCGGACGCGCAGCAGGGCGGAGAGCGGCACCATCTCGCCGGAGCCGGCCCGGACCTTCAGCAGACCGACATCGTCCGAGCGGGCCCGGAACGGGGCGTCGGCCTGGACGCGCACCGAGTAGGTGCGGCCGAACTTGTTGAAGTCGTTCACGTAGAGGGAGCCGAGATAGATCTGCAGCGTGTCGAAGACGTCCGTCACCGGAATGTTGAGCTGCCGGGCCTTCGTCCGGTCGATGTCGGCGAAGAGCTGCGGCACGTTCATCTGGAAGCTGGAGAACAGCCCGACGAGTTCCGGCGCCTGGGCGGCCTTGGCCATGAACGCCTTGGTGGCGTCGTTCAGCGCCTCGTAGCCGAGGCCGGCCCGATCCTCGATCTGCAGCTTGAAGCCGCCGATGGTCCCGAGGCCGTTGACGGGCGGTGGCGGGAACATCGCGATGAAGGCTTCGGGGATCGCGGCGTACTTCTTGTTCAGCGCCTGCGCGATGGCGGCCCCGCTCAGCGCCGGATCCCTGCGCTCCTCGAACGGCTTCAGGGTCGAGAACACGATCCCCGAGTTGGAGCTGTTGGTGAAGCCGTTGATCGAGAGGCCTGGGAAGGCGACGGCGCTCTCGACGCCGGGCTCCTTGAGGGCGATCTCGCTCATGCGGCGGATGACCTCTTCCGTCCGGTCGAGGGTCGCGCCGTCGGGCAGCTGCGCGAAGCCGACGAGGTACTGCTTGTCCTGCCCGGGCACGAAGCCGCCCGGGATCTGACGGAACAGGGCGCCGGTCAGGCCGACGAGCAGGACGTAGACGACCATCATCACGGCCTTGCGCGACACCGCGAGGCCGACGCCGCGGCCGTAGCCGTTCGAGGCCTGCCCGAAGGCCCGGTTGAACCGGCGGAAGGACCAGCCGAGCAGCCGGTCGAGGATGCGGGTGAGGCGGTCCTTCGGGGCGTGATGATCCTTCAGCAGGAGCGCGGAGAGGGCCGGCGAGAGGGTGAGCGAGTTGATCGCCGAGATCACCGTCGAGATCGCGATCGTCAGGGCGAACTGCTTGTAGAACTGGCCCGTCAGGCCGCTGATGAAGGCCAGGGGCACGAAGACGGCGACGAGCACCAGCGCGATGGCGATGATCGGGCCCGAGACCTCGCGCATGGCCTGGTAGCTGGCCTCCCGCGGGGACAGGCCGCTCTCGATGTTCCGCTCGACGTTCTCGACCACCACGATCGCGTCGTCGACGACGATGCCGATGGCCAGCACCAGGCCGAACAGGCTCAGCGCGTTGATCGAGAAGCCGAAGACATGCATCACCGCGAAGGTGCCGACGATGGAGACCGGCACGGCGAGCAGCGGGATGATCGAGGCCCGCCACGTCTGCAGGAACAGGATCACCACCAGGACGACGAGGGCGATGGCCTCCAGCAGCGTGTGGATCACCGCCTCGATGGAGGCGCGCACGAACTGCGTCGGGTCGTAGACGATCTGGTAGTCGACCCCCTCCGGCATGGTCCGCTTGATCTCCGCCATGGTGCGGCGGACCTCGTCGGAGATCTGGATCGCGTTCGAGCCGGGAGACTGGGAGATCGGGATCGCCACCGCCGACTTGTTGTCGAGGAGCGAGCGCAGGGCGTAGTCGGAGGCGCCGAGCTCGATGCGCGCGACGTCGCGCAGGCGGGTGATCGCGCCGTCGGCGCCGGTCTTGACCACGATGTCGCCGAACTGCTCCTCGCTGCTCAGGCGCCCCTCGGCGTTGAGCGAGAGCTGCAGGTCGAGGCCCGGGACGGCCGGCGACGCGCCGATCACGCCGGCGGCGGCCTCGACGTTCTGGGCCTGGATCTCGCGCACGACGTCGCCGGCGGAGAGGCCGTGCTCGGCCACCTTCTGCGGGTCGAGCCAGATCCGCATGGCGTAGTCGCCGGAGCCGAAGAGCTGCACCTGGCCGACGCCGTCGAGACGCGCCAAGCGGTCCCTGATGTTCAGCACCGCGTAGTTGCGCAGGTAGGTCATGTCGTAGCGCCCGTTCGGCGAGACGAGATGCACGACCATGGTCAGGTCGGGGGAGCTCTTCACGGTGACGACGCCGAGCTGGCGCACCACCGCCGGCAGCCGGGGTTCGGCCTGGGAGACGCGGTTCTGGACGAGCTGCTGGGCCTTGTCGGGGTCGGTCCCCAGCCGGAAGGTGACGGTCAGCGTCATGATGCCGTCCGTCGTGGCCTGGCTCGACATGTAGAGCATGCCCTCGACGCCGTTGATCTGCTCCTCGATCGGCGTCGCCACGGTCTCGACGATGACCTTGGGGTTGGCGCCCGGGAAGGTCGCGCGGACGACCACCGACGGCGGCACCACGTCCGGGTATTCGGAGATCGGCATCGCGAAGAGCGAGAGCAGGCCGCCGATGAAGATGAGCATCGAGAGCACGCCCGCGAAGATCGGGCGGTCGATGAAGAACTTGGAGAGATTCATGCCGCCCTCCGAGGGCGTGAGGCAGAGGGCGTCCGGGCGGCCGCGGGCGGCCGCCGTCACCGTCGCGTCGGGGATCCGAATCGGGGGAAGGGAGCCGCGCCTGAGCGCCGGCGTTCAGCGCTGGGCGAGCTTGCGCGTCCCGGACCCGCCGTCCTGCGGCCGCGTTCCCATCGCCACGGGTTCGGGGCGCAGGAGCGTGCCGGGGCGGACGCGCTGCAGGCCGTTGACCACGATGCGCTCGCCGCCCGACAGGCCGGAGGTCACCACGCGCAGGCCGTCGACGGCCCGGCCGAGGGTGACGGCGCGGAACTCGGCCCGGTTATCCGCTCCCACCGTGAGGACGAACTTCTTGTCCTGATCGGTGCCGACGGCCCGCTCGTCGACGAGCACGAGGCGTTCCGGAGCGGCCTGACCGAGCCGCATGCGCGCGAACTGGCCGGGGATCAGACGACCGTCGCCATTGGCGAAGGTGGCGCGCACGCGAACCGTGCCGCTCCGCGCATCGACCTTGTTGTCGATGAATTGCAGATGTCCCCGGGCACGGGTGCCGTCGGCGGTCGCCATCTCTACGGGAATGCGGTCGAGCTTGCCGCGTCCACCGCCCGGCTCGGCGATCGACGCCAGCGCCTTCAGGACCACACCCTCATCCGCGTCGAAGCTGGCATAGACGGGGTCGACCGAGACGAGCGTGGTCAGCACGGCGGCGCCCGCGCCCGTCGCCACGAGGTTGCCCGGCGTGATCTCGCGGCGGCCGACGCGGCCACTCACGGCGGCGCGCACCTCGGTGTAGCCGAGGTTCAGGCGGGCGGCCTCCAGCGCCGCCTTCGCCGCATCCAGGCTCGCCTTCGCCTCCTTGAACGCGTTGGCCCGGACGTCGAGGTCGCGCGCCGTGACGATGTGCTGATCCGACAGCTTCTGCCCGCGTTCGAGGTCGCTCGCCGTCATGCCGACGCGTGCCTCGGCGCCCGCCACCTGGGCTTCAAGCCGCTGAACCTCCGCCGCGTAGGGGGCGGGGTCGATGGTTACCAGCAGGTCCCCGGCCTTGACCAATTCGCCTTCCGCGAAATGCGTGGCCAGGATCGCACCACCGACGCGGGCGCGCACGTCGATCCGGTCGACGGCCTCCAGACGTCCCGAGAAGTCGTCCCAGAGGATGACGTCGCGCGGTTCGACGGTCGCGACCGCTGCCGGCATGGCCAATTCGGCCGGCGGCGTGGCGGCGACGGCCTCTGCCCCCTGGAACAGCGATTCGGGCATGAGCCGGTAGGATGCGCCTGCCAGCAGCGCGAGCAGGAGGCCGCCGACGGCGAGGCGCCGGAGAGGGAAGAGGGCTGATGAGGAATGACGCTGGGGTTCCAAGACCGCCTCCGACATCTGTATAGATCGCTACACATGTCGGCATGGACGCCCGGCGTCAAGTGACTTATCTACCACTCGATACAAAAGTTGGAGTGTGCGGACAATGGTGATGGGGCGGCCCCGGTCCTTCGACGCGGACAAGGCGCTCGACGAGGCGATGGAGGTGTTCTGGCGCCACGGCTACGACGGCGCGAGCCTCGCCATGCTGACGAAGGCGATGGGCATCAAGCCGCCGAGCCTCTACGCGGCTTTCGGCAGCAAGGAGGGCCTGCTCAAGGCCGCTCTCGACCGCTACGCGCAGCGGCGCTCCGAGCACATGCGCTATGTGCTGGCGGGTCCGACCGCACGCGACGTGGCCGAGCGGTTCCTGAGCAGCATCGCCGAGAGCCATACCGATCCGGCCAACCCGCCCGGCTGCCTCTTGGTCCAGGGCGGCCTCGCCTGCGGAGCGGGTTCGGAGAACATCCCGTTCGAGTTGGCGTCCCGGCGGGCGCAGACCGAGACGGAACTCCGCGAGCGATTTGTCCGAGCCAAGCAGGACGGGGACCTGCCGGGGGACACCGATCCGGCTGCGCTGGCGCGGTTCCTGTCGACTGTCGCCTCGGGCATGGGCGTCATGGCTTCCTCGGGCGCCGACCGCGACGCATTGCGGGAGGTTGCGCGCGTGTCGCTGGGCGCCTTCGCGAGGAGCCCTGAAGCCTGACGGCACGCGCTACCCTATCGCGCCAAGGGACCGACCATCCGCCAACGGGCACCGCCACGCAGGGGCTGTTCGCCCGCGGCTCAGGCATGCGGTTCATCGGCGGGTGCGTTGAGCCCAGTCACACAGGGCGTGCCAGGGCGGCAGGTCGTGGGGCATCGCGCACCAAGCCACGTCGTAGCGGACCACGGAGCGCAGACCGTTCGAGACCTCCCGCAGGCTATGCTCCCGCTGGGCGGCGGTCTCGGGACGCGGAGGCAGGGAAGGGGCGACCAGGCAATCCGGCGTGCCCGACGGGGCATGGCCGGCTTCGCCCAGTGCGCGAACCGGACATCATCACGCCCATTGAGTTGGTCGGTCATCCGCCGTCGAGCCGGTCGGCCTCTTCCTTGCTCGCCAGACCGCTGCGGGCTCAGCCGGTCGCCGAGGATCCCGGAACTTCAGCGCTGACCGGTACTGGCGCGATGAGGCCGTTCGTTTTGGAAGCTGCGTCGGACAGGCCGCTTCCGCCGGTCTCGACAGGCGGCGCGTTAGCGGACTAGACAGGCTCGAACGCGGTCTTGATCGGTCTCTCGCACGATGAAAACATTCGATCGTTGGGCAAGTATAGGCGCTCATTGCCTGACAAAATTTCAGATCAACAGATATATTGCTGAGAACTTTTTCGACTTTGAGCGCCGCAATACACTCGGGTCTCATCATTTTCTGCTGCGCACCGACAAAGATAGTATCAGAAATATAAACGGAGGCTCATGCCTGTTCGACTGGACAGTTATTCGAGATTACAGGAAAATTACGAAGCATATAGGGGAAAATTTTTCGGATTGTAAATTTGAAGAAGCCGATTTCGCCGAGTGCAAAGACGGGAGCGGCAACGTCTTTACGATTGCATGTTCAACTCTGGGGGTTGAGATGCCCCATCTTTTTGCTGAGAAAAATCATTACGAAAACTGGCGCGCGGAAGTGGACACGCTGCGGCCGAAAATCGAACATACGGTCAACGAGTTTCTCAATCTCCGCGAGCACAGCACGCTCTATTTCGTGACCTATAATTCGCAAGTTCTGGACGCATCAATTGTGAATGGTCTGGTCGATGCGATCTGCAAATCGCGCGGGGAGCAGGCTCCAGACTTCCATTTGCTCGTCGCCGTGCCAGGATCGACCGGCGAGTCTCTGCCCGCCGCCACGGAGCGCTTGAGCTACCGACCCATCAATCTGTCGGTCCTTGACCATCCCGACATGCCTTGGCTGGGAAGCGCCGAGACATGGGATCGGATCTTTGACGGGTTCGGTCTGAACGGGAAAGGGCAACAGATGTGATCACACGCAGGCTGCACTTCCCGCAGAAAGCGGCAGGCACGCCGCCTTCTCCTCAAGATTTGATTTTAGTTATGCTGACTCAATAGACTTCCACTTCATCCAGATGAAGATAGGCGTGCTCATTGAGCTGAACCCGGACGAATCTTGCCGTGCTGTTCGGAAACACGCGAAGGGGGCGCCCATCGGTGCCGCCGAATGTCGCGCCATCATGATTATGCTTCAATACCCAGCTGCCAGGCTCGCCCGTTTCAGACACTAAGACTTGTAATGTCCTGGATCGCTCCCGGCCGGAATCGAGGCGGTTAAAAATCCTTATCTCGTTTAGGGCTTGTGAACTGCCCAGATCAACCTGCCACCACGGGCTATAATCTAGATTGGTGTGAAAGCCATAATATCCTGTCTTCGTGCCTGAAACAGCGCCCTGTGGCTGACTGTCGAAGGGGAAGGGATAATAGCTGCTTTGGCTCGTCGACTTTCCGAGAGCTCTGTTTCCTTCATATGTTGGAAGCTCTGGCCATTTCAGGCCATAATTCAAGTAGAATGCGTCGCCGACTCCGCTGTTGTTGAGCTCCATCCACCTCAATCGGAATCCGAATTGTCTCAATAAATCGGTTACTTCATCGTGCGTGGCGCCGCCGTCGTAAAGCGGCGTCTCGCTTATTTCTACGAATACGGCGTCCATCTTTTTGAGACTCTCTGCGGAGCCCTTCAGGACCTTCAGTTCGGCTCCTTGCGTATCGATGACCATTAAGTTCGGAGCGACTGTAAGATCGAGACTCTCGAGCAGTCTATCGACAGTCGTTGTTTGCATCCGCTGTGTTCCGATGTACTTAATATCCGGAAGCAGTGTTGCATGTCTCCCGAGGCCTAAAAGGCTGGACGACAGACCGTCATTGCTCGAAATATTGAACTCAACCGTCTCTCCATAGGTTTCGGAGCACACGGCCTGTATGGGATAATGTCCGGCCCGTCCTGCGATGTTGCTCTTAAGGCGCTCAAAAGTGCTATCGACAGGCTCCACATATAAACATGGAACAATTCCGTGTTCGGCGTAATGAACGCTCTCCTGCCCCATATTGGCGCCTACATGGATTATGCCATATATATATCGACCGTTCTCATTCATTAGCTCAACCGGTTTTGCGCCTGACATAATAATCTATTCTCCGGGTGCGGAATATAGAGATCCGACGTTCGATGTCGTGGCGCCATCACCAAGCAGGCCGCGCGTCGGTGTGTCAACATCTGGATGTTCGGTCAGGCCGTGCTCGCCCTCTCGGGGCTCACCCCAGTGGGACGGCAGCAGGATGGTCCCTGCCGTTCGTCGACGGCGGCGACTGGGCCGGTGCACCGATATTCTCCGGCCTGCCGCCTCGGTCAGAGCGGCGCCCGCCCAGCCTGCGAGCGTTGCGACGAGGTATTCGCCTCATGGGTTCCTTCGCCGTTCCGGTCCTGCGAGCGCTTGGATGTCTGTCGCGGCCAGAAGTTGGCATCAAACCAAGTGCTGCGAGAACACGCTGCCGGCAACGGCGTTGACCGTGCTGCGTTCGCCCTGGTGGAACGGCGCGGGCTGATGAAGCGGAACGCCAGAGGCGCGCCCGGTCCGCTGCACCGGCAACCGGTCGTGGACCAAAGGACGATCGGTTTCGCGTGCAGACGAACGCAGCCCGACCCGGGGCCGCCGCTGTCAACGACGGGCCTCGGCGCTCTGCGGAGCAGCTGAAGATCCGCAGCGCTGGCCGGCCGCGGCACCGGTGCGCCGTCCGGCCGGGGAAGGCGCGGCTGGTGAGGCCTTCTCCGGCAGGATCGCGACATTGGCCGTCATCCCGGCAGCCAGCACGATCGGGCACGGCACGTCGTCGAGTTCCACCCGGATCGGCACCCGCTGGGCGAGCCGAACCCAGGTGAAGATCGGGTTCACCGTCGGAAGGCCCTGAATGCCCGGGGCGGCATCGGCGACGCTGATGCCGCGGCCGAGGCCGGTCACGCGGCCCCAGATCGGCCGGTCCGGCCAAGCCATCAGCGACACGCGCGCCGCGTCGCCCTCGGCGATGCGCGGCAGCTGCGTCTCCTCGAAATAGCCTTCGACCCAGAAACTGTCGCCGTTCACCAGCGTGAGCGCCGGCTGCCCCGTGGCGGCGAAGCCGCCCTCCTGCAGCAGCAGATTGGTGACCCAGCCGTTCACGGCGGCCCGCAGGGTCGTCCTCTCGAGGTTGAGCCTCGCCTGCGCCAGCGCGCCCTCGGCCTGGACGACGTTGGCCTCGGCGGCCTGCGCCTGGCCGCGTGTCGTCTGTTTCCGCTCCGGCGTGGTGGCGAGATCGTCGAGGTCGGCGGTGCGGCGCGCGATCCCCGCGAGGTAGCCGGCCTGCGCCCTGGCACTGTCGAAGGCGCCCTCGGCCTGGGTGACGGCGTTCCGGAACGTGCCCGGATCGATCTCGAACAGCACGTCGCCCTTGCGGACGAACTGATTGTCCCGGACGCGGACCGCCACCACCGTGCCCGAGACCTCCGGCGCCACCTGCACGGTGTAGACGCGCACGCGCCCGTCGCGGGTCCAGGGCGTGTAGGCGTAGTAGAGGAAGGCGAGATAGGCGAGAGCGAGGGCCGCCGCGAGCGTCACCAGGGTGGCGGCGATGTTGTAGGCGGGCGGCGGCTGCCAGTCGCGCAGGGATGATCGCGGGCGCGCGGCCACGTTACGGCCCCCGGGCGCGCAGGGACAGGATCAGCAGCGCCGTCACGGCGGTCAGAAGGCTGAAATCGAACAGCGCGCGGTTCCAGACGAGATGGTTGATCCCGATCCGGTCCAGGCTCCAGCGCAGGCCCCAGGTGATCGCCAGGGCGGCGATCAGACAGATCACCGCGGGCTCGACGAAGAGCCCCAGCACGTCGATCGCCTGCAATCCGATCACGCCCGCCTCCCCGGATCGAGGTTCGGCCAGCCCGCACGGTCGAGATCCGACAGGAGGGCCGCCAGCGCCCCGATACGCTCCGCCTGGAGCGGGAGGGTCGCCCGGTCGGCGAGATCGCGCAAGGGATCGGGCGCGCCCGAACGCGGCGCGACGAGACGGGCCCAGACGGCCCGGCCGACGCGGCGGCCTTCCCGACCATCCGCCTCCCGCAGGGCCAGCAACAGGAGACCGATGAGGAGAAGCCGCTCGCCGGTCCGGGCCGCGTCGGCATCCGCGCCGATCAGGCCGAGCCGGCCGAAGCCCCGGGCGAGGTAGCGGTCCCGCGGCGGCAGCAGGATCGCCGGATCGAGGGCCGCGCCGCGGACCGACCGGACCAGCCGGCGCCGGGCCCGGAGCCGCCGGGTCGCGGCGCTCACCGGCTGCGGCAGGGCCGAGAAGGCGATTGCGGCCACCGCCATCCCGAGCAGCTCGGCCAGGACGGCGTTGAGCGAGTCGGCGAGGTCGTAGGTCATCGGGTTGGTGGGGTCGAGGACGCCGAAGACGAAGAAGCCGAAGCCGATGCCGTAGACCGCGCGCCTGTCGGATCGGCCGATCACCGCGAGCATGGCGATCGGCAGCAGCACGGCGGCCAGCAGGACGAAGCTCCCGGTCAGCGTCAGCAGGGTGTAGCGCACGGTCAGGCCGACCACGGCGGCGAGCAGCGCGCCGACCAGGAAGGCGCGGGATTCCGCCCGCGGATCGGGATGCGCGGCGAGCAGCACGCAGACGAGGCTCGCCCAGGTCGTGGCGCCGGCGCCGTGCGTCCAGCCGGTGACGTACCAGAAGGCGCTGACGATCAGGACGGCGGCAGCGGTGCGCAGGCCGTCGTCGAGGGCGTGCCAGCCGTCCCAGTCCAGGTCGTTCCACAGGAGCAGGTGCGGACGGAAGGGCACGCGCCGGCGGCCGATCCGGCGCCCGGCCCGCAGGAGCCGGGCCGAGATCCGGACGCGCCCGATCTGCCGGATCGCGATCGCGCCGCCGGCGCCGATCAGATCGGTCGAGCGCGATCCCGGGCGGTCCGGCAGTTGCGCCCGCAGCAGGCCGGCGGCGAGCACGCGCCGCAGCCGCGGCGCGGCGTTGCGGATGCCCCGGCCGCCGGAGCGGAGGGAGGGCTGCTCGACGAAGGTGTCGGTGATTGCATCGCTCAGCGTCATCACGGCGGCGATCGGCATCGGGCCGGGACCCCCGCCGCGGCGCAGGGCGGCCATCCAGGCGGCGCAGGAAGCGGCCGCCGCGTCGAGCCCGTCCGCCAGGGCGCGGCTGACCGCGGGGACGCCGGGCGCCACGAACACGTTCGACGCGTAGGCGCAGCCGATCCCGAGCAGGATCGTCGAGCAGCGGTCGACGCCGATCCGGAACACCGCCTCCGGGTGCTGCACGTCGGCGAGCGCGATGATCGGGACGGTGAAGCCCATCGAGGCGAAGCCGTAGGCGCGCTGGCCGCTCTCGACGCTGGAGGCCGCGGTGAGCAGGCCCATCCAGAGGGCCAGCGCGAGGTCGAAGGCCAGCGTCGTCTGCGCGAATTCGGCCACCAGCACCATCGCGACGAGGACGCCCACCACCGTGCTGCCGGCCCGCCACAGGCTCTTGCGCAGGGAGGCCGCGCGGCTGGCGAGCGTCACCGAGATGACCGTCCAGCCGGCCCAGTGCGGCAGCGCCAGCTCGAGCCACATGGCGAGCCAGATCGCCGCGATGGCGGTGAGCGCGATCCGCACCGCCTCGGCGGCCTCCCGCGGCCACCACGCCGCGAGCCGCCGCAGGGCGCCCGGCGCGGAGCCAGGATCGGGCAGCACCCCCTCACCGGCCATGCGGCGCCCCCGCGGACCGGCGCGGATG
>CAXDNE010000109.1:0-21542 GCA_963990595.1 uncultured Methylobacterium sp. | reverse complement strand
CGCCACAGCCCGATGACGCTCCTGCCGATGGACGGGCGCTTGGCGGTCGACCGTGAACGGCGGTCATCCGCGAGGCAGGGGTCGCTGACGCGGGCTCAGGATTGCAGGAAGCCCGCGAGGGCCTCCGCGATGACGGCGGCATGCGTCTCAAGGGCGAAGTGCCCCGTGTCGAGGAACCGGACCTGGGCATCCGGGATGTCGCGGCGGAACGCCTCCGCGCCGACCGGCAGGAAGAACGGGTCGTTCCGGCCCCAGATCGCCAGCAGCCGCGGCCGGTGCGTACGGAAGTAGACCTGGAAGTCGGGGTAGAGCGCCACGTTGCTGGCGTAGTCGCCGAACAGGTCGAGCTGGATCTCGTTGACCTCGGGCCGCTGGATGTACCACGCGTCCAGCGCGCTGCCGTCCGGCGAGACCAGCGACGTGTCCGGCACGCCGTGCTCGTACTGCCAGCGGATCGAGGCGGGCGTCAGCAACTCGCGCAGCGCCTGCCGGTTGGTATCGCTCCGGTCGCGCCAGTAGCGTTGGATCGGGTTCCAGCCCTCGCTCAGCCCCTCCTCGTAGGCGTTGCCGTTCTGCGAGACGATGGCCGTCACCCGCTCCGGATGCGCCATGGCCACGCGGAAGCCGGTGGGGGCGCCGTAGTCGAAGACGTAGAGAGCGTAGGTCTTCAGCCCGATCACCTCGGTGAAGCGCCCGACGACCTTCGCCAGCGCGTCGAAGGTGTAGGCGAAGGCGTCGCGCGGCTTGACCTCCGACAGGCCGAAGCCCGGCAGGTCGGGGGCGACGAGGTGGAAGCGGTCGGCCAGCAGCGGGATCAGGTCGCGGAACATGTGGCCGGACGAGGGGAAGCCGTGCAGCAGCAGGAGCGCCGGCTTCGCTGGGTCGCCGGCTTCCCGGTAGAAGACGTTGAGGCCGTCGACGTCGACGGTGCGGTAGGCGGTCTGGGTCATCGCTCGTCCCCCTGTGCCGGCGATGCGGCCCGTGCCGCACGCCGTCGGTGAGGCATGGATACCGACTTGCGGCTTTCGGTATAATCGAGCTTATCCGAGAGTGACCGTTGCCGAGAACGAGAGGATGGGATGGACCGGTTGGAGGCCATGACCCTGCTGGTCGCTGCCGTGGAGGCCGGAAGCCTGTCGGCCGCCGGACGCAGGCTCGGCATCCCCCTGCCCAGCGTCAGTCGCAAGATCGCGGACCTTGAAGCCCATCTCGGAGCCCGGCTCCTCGTGCGCACCACCCGCAAGCTCACCCCGACCGACGCCGGGGCCGCCTACGTCGAGGCGTGCCGACGCCTGCTCAGCGAGGTCGAGGAGACCGAGCGGGCGGTGAAGGGCGAGTACACCGAGCCCCGCGGTGAACTGACGATGACGGCCCCGCTGGTCTTCGGGCGGCTGCACGTCCTGCCGGTGGTCTCGGCCTTCCTGTCCCGGTTCCCCGACATCACCGTGCGCCTCGTCCTCACCGACCGGGCCCTGGACCTCGTGGAGGATCACGTGGACCTGGCGGTCCGCATCTCGCACCTGCCGGACAGCGACCTGGTGACGGCGCGGCTTGGCACGGTCACGCGCGTGGTCTGCGGCAGTCCCGACTTCCTCGCCGCTCACGGGACGCCCCGGACCCTGTCGGACCTCGCCGACATCCCGTGCGTGACCTTCAGCGACCTGGCCGCCGGCCCGGCCTGGCACTTCGCCACGCCCGACAGGAAGGCCGTCCAAGTGGTACGGGTACGCTCCCGCCTCCAGGTTAACACGGCCGAGGCGGCGCTCGACGCGGCGGCGGCCGGCGTCGGCCTCACGCAGGTCCTGTCGTACCAGGCAGCACCCCTCGTCTCCGCCGGTCGCCAGGTCCTCGTGCTGCGCTCGTTCGAGCTCGACCCGGTCCCGGTCAGCGTCGTCCATGTCGGCCACGGACGCCTCCCGCTGAAGCTGCGGGCATTCCTTGATTTCGCGAAGCCGCGCATTCGCGCGTCCCTGGCTGCCGTCATTCCACCCCCCTGAAGGCCGGAGCACCCGTCGGCTTGGGACGACTGTCCGCCGGGTAAGGAAAGGCCGGCCATGTCAGGGAGGCCGGGCCACCCACCTCTCGGAATCCGTAAGGCTGAGTTTCGAAAACTCTGTGTTCTCGCGAGTGCCGAGAGAGTTCATCGTGATCCCACTGTCCGGTCCCGAGCCTGAAAGCCGCGGCACGGTCGGGGGGATCACGGCGACGGCGCGAACACCTCTCCCCGACATGCGCGACATCCGCGGTCGCGAGGCGAGCCATCCGGACGTTCCCCGGCCCGCATGGATGCGAGTGGAGCGATGAGACAGGACACGGCATTCCAAGAGGGGCCCGCCCGGGCGACGCGGCGGAGCATTCTCGCCGGCAGCGTCATGGTGGCCGGCTTAGGCCCGGTCAGCGCCGACGCGGCGGAAACGCGGCCCGCCGGGGTCGCAGAGGTCCGCCACGGCACGGTCCGGGCCGACGGCGTGGACGTCTTCTATCGCGAGGCCGGCCGGGCCGACGCCCCGGTGTTCCTGCTGCTGCACGGCTTCGCGAATTCGTCCTTCTACTTCCGCCATCTCATGCCGAGGCTAGCCGACCGGTTCCGCCTGATCGCGCCGGACCTGCCGTCGTTCGGCTTCACGGTTGTCCCGGACGACCGCGGCTACGTCTACGACTTCGCGTCGCTGTCGCGAACAATCGAGGCCTTCGTCGAAGCCCTCGGGCTCCGGCGCTACCTCCTCTACACGTTTGACTACGGGGCTCCCGTCGGTTGGGACTTGGCGCTCGCCCATCCCGACCGCATCGCCGGCCTCGTGTCCCAGAACGGCAACGCCTACCTTGAGGGTCTCGGGGAGGCGGCCTGGGCACCGCTCCGGGCCTACTGGGCGAAGCCGAACGAGGCCGCCGTGGAGGCCATCCGCGCCCGCATGACCCTCGACGGGGTCATGGCGCCGTACTTCCATGGCGTCCCCGACCCGTCCGTCATCGAGCCCGAGGCGTACACGCTCGACGCCGCTATCCTGGCCCGGCCCGGCAACGCGGACCGCCAAGTCACGCTCAAGCTTGATTACAAGCGCAACCTGGAGCGCTACCCGCTGATCCAGGCCTACTTCCGCGAGCGCCGCCCGAAGCTCCTCGCGATTTGGGGCCGCAACGACCCGTTCTTCGTCCCGCCGGGTGCCGAGGCGTTCAAGCGCGACATCCCGGACGCACGGGTGCGCTTCCTCGACACCGGCCATTTCGCACTGGAAACGAACGTGGACGACATCGCCCGGGAAATCCGGGCCTACTTCTGAGCCTCCGGCGCGCCGGGCCATCCTCGCGGGCCCGGCACGCCGTGGGGTGGTTCGGAGGGCTGTGCTCTCAAGCCTGGGCGGCCATGGTCCGGGCCACGTCTGCGGCGCTGATGCCCTCCAGGGCGAGGCCGTAGCCGGTGCCCTCCTCGACGAGCCGGCGCAGGCGCTGCGTCAGCGCGATCCGGGTGTAGCGGCCGGTGAGCGGCGGCAGAGCCGCGATCCCGTCCGCGATCTCGTGCGCCCGGGCCAGCAGCCGGTCTTGCGGCACGATCTCGTTGACCACGCCCCAGTCCTTGGCCGTCCGGGCGTCCAGCACCTGCCGCGTCAGCAGGAAGTAACGCCCGCGGATCGAGCCGATCACCTCGGGCCACAGGATGTGCACGCCGTCGCCGGGCACGATGCCGAACTCGAAGTGCGGCTTGTCCTGGAACACGGTCTCGGGCGTTGCCAGCACGATGTCGGTGAGCAGCGCGTACTCGCTGTGGAGCAGGACCGGGCCGTTCAGCGCGGTGATCATCGGCACCTCGATGTCGAGGATGTTGCCGAGCACCTTGCGGCCCTCCCGCAGGATCTTGTCGTAGCCCTGCGGCGTGAAGAAATCGAAGCCCTCGGGGCTGATCGCGTCCATGAACGCGTCGCCCGCCCCGGTCAGGATCACCGCCCGGTTGTCGCGGTCCTCGCCGATGGCGTGGAACAGGTCGACGAACTGCTCGTGGGTGTGGCCATTGAAGACGAGCTTGTCGCCCTCGGTATGGAGCATGACCTCCAGCACGCCGTTCGGCTTGCGGGTCAGGCGGGCGTTGGGGAAGGCGTCGCGGTAGGTGTCGAAACGGGCCATCGGTGCTGTCCTCGTGGTGGCCGGCCCCGTTCGGTCGGCATGAGGGCGAGGTAGCCGGATGGGTCCTGCGACGGACGACGGCGCGTGGCGATAAGGCTTATGCCGATGCGGAATGGGCCTCCCGAGTTCCGGCCATGGCCGCCTGGACGAAGTCGGCGAAGCGGCGCGCCTTGGCGCTGGACATGCGACCGGTGGGGAAGACCGCCCAGAGATCGATGTCGGGCAAGGCCCAGGGCCGCAGCAGCCGCCGGACCGCGCCGCTCGCCAGTTCCGGGGCGAACATCCAGTCCGAGGCGATGGTGAGCCCGATATCGGCCAGCACGGCCGCCCGCAGGCCCTCGGCTGCGCTGACACGAACGCGGCCGTGGACCGCGACCGAGACCTCGGCGCCGTCCCGGGTGAAGGACCAGGCATCGGGCTGCCGGCTGTAGACCACCGCCTCGTGCCCGGCGAGGTCCGCGGGACTGCGCGGCTCGCCCGCGCGGTCGAGATAGGCGGGCGTGGCGAGCACCGAACGGCCCCCGGTGGCAAGCTTTCGGGCGACGGCGGCCGAGTCCGGCAGGGTCCCCATGCGCAGGGACAGGTCGATCCCCTCGCCGACGAGGTCGATCACCCGGTCGTCGAGGACGATCTCGATGTCGAGGTCGGGGTGCTCGGCGAGGAAGCGCGGCAGCGACGGCACCACGTGGAGCCGCGCGAAGGTCGTCGCCGCCGAGACCCGCAGCCGCCCCGAGAGCCCGGCGCCCGCGCCCCGGGCGGCGAGCTCGGCCTCGTCGGTCTCCGCGATGGCGGCCCGAGCCCGCTCGTAGAAGCGCAGGCCCGCCTCCGTGGGGCTCAGGCCGTGCGTCGAGCGCACGAGCAGGCTGACCTGCAGCCGGTTCTCCAATTGCGCGACTGTCTTCGAGACCGCGGGCTGGCCGACGTTCAGGAGCCGGGCCGCCCCCGAGAACGAGCCCGATTCCACGACCCGCACGAAGGTCGCCATCGCCTGGTACCGGTCCACGCCATTCCTCCCTGGAATGAGCGTTATCGCCCTGGGCCGCCTGCCCTGTCCATCGGGGAGTAGGCATCAATCCGGACATCCCCACCGTGCAGTCGCGGTGGCCCCCCGGAGCAATGCGGACATGTTCGAGGTCTACGCCTTCGCCACGCCCAACAGCGTCAAGGTCCCCATCGCCCTGGAGGAACTCGGCCTCCCGTACGTCCTGCACGGCGTGAACGTCCGCCGGGGCGAGCAAAAGGCGCCCGAATTCGTGGCGCTGAACGCGAACGCGAAGGTGCCGGTGCTGGTCGACCCCACGGCGCCCGGCGGCCGGCTGGTCCTGACGGAATCGGCCGCGATCCTGGTCTACCTGGCCGAGACGAGCGGCCGGCTCCTGCCGACGGACGGCGAGGGCCGGGCGCGCGTGTTCGAGCAACTGTTCTTCCACGCCTCCGGGCTCGGCCCGGCCTTAGGGCAGGTGGGCTTCTTCCAGCGCCAGGCCGCCGAGCCGCAACCGCTGGCCATCGCCCGCTTCTCGGCGGAGGCGAACCGGACGCTGGGCGTGCTCGACGGCGTCCTGGCCGAACGCCCCTACGTCGCCGGCGAGGCCTTCACCGTTGCCGACATCGCCCATTTCGGCTGGCTCTGGCGCCGCGAGTTCGCGGGGGTGGGCTTCGAGGCCACGCCGCATGTCGGCCGCTGGTACGACGCGGTCGCCGCGCGGCCCGCCGTCCGGCGCGCAATCGAGCGGGTAAACGCTCTCGTACCCCAGGCCTGAGGAACCGGCCCAAGCCGGATGTCGAGGCGCACCGGGCAGCCGCGACGCCATTCCGACCACCATTACCCGAGGAGCGGACCCATGACCCTGCAATCCAAGCTCGACGCGTTCAAGGCCGACTTCGAGGCCGGCAAGCCCCCCTACAACGTGCCCCCCTCAGTCATCGCGACGATGCACGGGGCCACCGCGGAATTGATCGCCTCCGGGGCCGCGACCCGCGCACTGAGGGCCGGCCACCGGGCCCCGGCGTTCACGCTGCGCGACCCGGACGGCCAGCCCGTCTCGTCCGCCGACCTGCTGGCGCGCGGGCCGCTCGTGATCAGCTTCTACCGGGGCGTCTGGTGCCCCTACTGCAACATGGAGCTCAAGGCGCTCCAGGAGGCGCTGCCGAGCTTCGAGCAGCTTGGGGCGAGCCTCGTCGCCGTCTCGCCGCAGACGGCGGCCAACAGCCGGAAGTCGGTCCGCCAGAGCGGGCTCGGTTTCCCGATCCTGTCGGACCCCCACAACGACGTCGCGGCCGCGTTCGGCCTGCGCTTCGCCCTGCCCGACTACTTGGTCGACCTCTACAAGGGCCTGAGGAACGACCTGCCGGCGTTCAACGGCGATGCGAGCTGGACCCTGCCGATGCCCGGGCGCTTCGTCGTCGGGCAGGACGGCGTGATCCTCTACGCCGAGGTGAACCCCGACTACATCCGCCGCCCCGAGCCCGCGGACATGCTGCCGGCGCTCCGCCGCTCCGCCTCAATCGCTGCCTGACCACGTCGACGGACCCACGACCCTGAGGAGATCCAAGATGTCCCGAACCTTTCTTGTGACCGGTGCCAGCAAGGGCATCGGGCTGGCGCTGTCCCACCGTCTCGCCGGTGAGGGCCACCACGTCGTCGGCCTCGCCCGCGGTGGCCTCGACGGCTTTCCCGGCACGCTCGTGCCGGTCGACCTCGGCGACGGCGAGGCCACCGCCGCGGTCCTCGCGGACCTGACTGGGCGCTTCGCCTTCGACGGCGCGGTCAACAACGTCGGCTTGGTGCGGCCGCAGCGGCTCGGGGCGGTGGAGATCCCCGCGCTCGACGAGGTCCTGCGCGTCAACCTCCACCCGGCGGTGCAGGCCGTGCAGGCCATCCTGCCGGGAATGCAAAGGCGCGGCTGGGGCCGGGTCGTTAACATCGCCAGCCTGACCGTCCTCGGCAGCGTCGAGCGCACGGCCTACGCGGCCGCGAAGGCGGCGCTCGTCAGCTTTACCCGCTCCTGGGCGCTCGAACTCGCCACGACCGGGATCACCGTCAACGCCGTGGCGCCGGGACCGACCGAGACCGAGCTGTTCCGCGGCAACAACCCGCCGGGCAGCGAGGGCGAGCGGCGCTACCTCGCCGGCGTGCCGATGGGCCGCTTCGGCCGGCCGGAGGAGATCGCAGCCGCCATCGCGTTCCTGATGTCGGACGGGGCGGCGTTCATGACGGGGCAGACGCTCTACGTCGACGGCGGAGCCTCCATCGGCAGGGCGGCCGTCTAGCCCGGGCCCTCGTGCCCGGCGAGCAGCGCCGTGCAGAACTCGGTGAACGCCCGGACCTTCGCGGTCCGGTGCCGGCGCGTCGGGTAGATGGCGTGGAACGGGAAGCGTTCGTCGGGCCAGTCCGGAAAGAGCTCTTCGAGCTCGCCGGAGCGTCTCAAGCCCGCGCTGCCCAGCGCCATCACCTGCGCGATCCCCACGCCCGCGACGCAGGCGCGGAGCATGGTGTCGACGTCGGACACCATCAGCCGCGACGGCACGGCGACCGGGACGACCTCGGGTCCGCGCCGGAACTCCCAGGCGAACGGCCTGCCCGTGGTCGGGTCCCGGTAATCGATGCACTCATGGTCCCGGAGGTCCGAGGGATGCCCGGGCCGTCCGTGCCCGGCAAGGTATGCCGGGGAGGCGACCGTCAGGATGCGCGTGTCCAGCAGCTTGCGGACCGTGAAGCTGTCGGTCGGCGGATTCCCGAACCGCAGGGCCATGTCGAACCCGTCCGCGACGAGGTCGCCGACATGGTCGCGCATGACGAGTTCGAGCCTGAGTTCGCTGTGCGTGGACAGGAAGCCGGAGAGGCGGTCCGCGAGCACGAGACGCGAGACGAACGGATCGACGTTGACCCGCAGCCGTCCACGCACGCGCTGTGCCGTGCCGGCCGCCTCGACGGCGGCCTCGGAGATCCCGTCGAGCAGCGGCCCCACCCGTTCCCAAAAGCGGCGCCCCTCGTCGGTGAGCCGAAGGGAGCGGGTGGTGCGGTCGAGCAGGCGCACCCCGATCCGCGTCTCCAGGCGCTGCACGGCCCTGCCGACCCCGGATGGGGTTAGCGACAACGCCTCCGCGGCCCGGGTGATGGAGCCCGCCTCGACGACGGCCATCAACACCGTCACGCCGGCCAGCAGCCGTCCATCGTAGGGCATGGCCATTCCGGACCTCAGGTCCGGAATGTTGTGACAGATGGGCGCTGTAATCCCAAGTGACGAGGGCGCATGATCACGCTCGACGAGGCGAACGCATGGGAAAGACGGAGATGGGACAGCATCGGACGGTTTTGGTGGTTGGCGCCTCGCGCGGCTTGTGTCTGGCCCTGGCGGCGGAGTGGTGCGGTCGTGGCTGGCACGTCGTGGCGACGGTCCGAACCCCGTCGAAGCAGTTGGAGGCGCTGAGAAGCGAGCATCCCGGTCGGCTTGAGGTCGAGACGCCGGACATCCTCGATCCCGGTAGCATCGAGGCCCTTCGCGGGCGGCTCGACGGGCGGCACATCGACGTCCTGTTCATCAACGCCGGCATCGCCCGCTCAATCGAGGCGACACCCACGACGCTTCCTGAAGCCGACTTCGTGGACATGATGCGGACCAACGCACTCGCTCCGGTGCGGGCCATCGAGATCCTGGAATGCCGGGTGGGCGACGACTGCGGGGCGGCGGTGATGAGCTCGGAGCTCGGCAGCATCGCGCAGAACGACAACCCTGCGTGGCAGGGCTACGCGGCCAGCAAGGCCGCCCTGAACATGCTGATGAAGGGCTATGCCTCCCGCCATCCGGGCGATCCCCGGGCGTTGCTGCTGCTGGCGCCGGGATGGGTCAGAACCGAGATGGGTGGCAGCGACGCCGCGCTGTCGGTCGAGGAGAGCATCCCGCACGTCGTCGACACCGTCGACGCCAACCGGGGCAGGCCGGGCCTGCGCTACCTGGACCGGTTCAACGCGGTCCTGCCTTGGTAAGACCTGCGATGGACGCTGGAGAGGTGACGACATGGCCCGCATCCTGATCACCGGTTCATCGGATGGCCTCGGCCTCATGGCGGGGAGGCTGCTCGCCCGGGACGGGCACGGGGTGACCCTCCACGCCCGGGACGAGCGTCGCGCGGAGGCCGCGCGCCGGGCGCTTCCCGAGGCTCAGGGCGTGGTGGTCGGGGACGTTGTCACCCTCGTCGGAATGCGCGCCGTGGCGGAGCAGGCGAACGGGACGGGCCGCTTTGACGCCGTGATCCACAACGTCGGGATCGGCTACCGCGAGCCCCGCCGGATAGTGACCGAGGACGGGCTGTCCCACCTGTTCGCGGTCAATTTGCTCGCCCCCTATCTCCTGACCGCCTTGATCGAACGCCCGGGCCGGCTCGTCTACCTTAGTTCCGGCATGCATCCGGGTGGACGGCCGGACATGGACGACTTGCAGTGGGAGAGGCGGCGCTGGAACGGGGCGCAGGCTTATGCCGAGAGCAAGTTCCTCGACGTGCTGCTGGCCTTCGGGATCGCCCGGAGATGGCCGGACGTGCTGTCGAACGCCCTGGAGCCGGGTTGGGTGCCGACCCGGATGGGAGGTCCGGGTGCGCCGGACGACCTGGCCGCCGCGCCCGTCACGCAGGCGTGGCTCGCCACCAGCGACGACCCGCTCGCCCGATCCACCGGCCGGTACTTCTACCACGAAGCCTTGCGCGAGCCGCACCCGGACACGCGGGACGAGGCCACCCAGGAGGCGCTGTTGGACGCCTGCGCCCGGCTCTCGGGCGTAACGCTTGCACGTTGACCTCCGAACAGCCGTGAGCCCCGCGGCTCCCGGACCCCGGACGGAGACATGCACCCATGATGACCCGAAGAGACCTGAGCCTCGCGCTCGCCGCGGGCGCCGCGGCGGCGCTGCTCCCGGGAACGGCGGTCGCGCAGGACCTGCCGCGGGCGCGCAATGTCGTGCTCGTCCACGGCCTCTTCGCCGACGGGTCGTGCTGGTCCGAGGTGATCCCGAAGTTGCAGGCGGCGGGCCTCAACGTCACCTCGGTGCAAAACCCGCTGACTACCTTCGAGGAGTCGGTCGCCTCCGCGAAGCGGGTCCTGGCGCGACAGGATGGGCCGACGGTCCTGGTAGGCCACTCGTTCTCCGGCATGATCGTGACCGAGGCCGGTGTCGACCCGAAGGTGTCCGCGCTGGTCTACGTCGCGGCGCGGGCGCCGGACGCGAACGAGGACTACACGGCGCTGGCCAAGTCCTACCCGACGCCACCCGCCTCGGCCGGCATCGTGTTCGACGGCGACGAGGGGCGCCTGTGCGAGGCGGCCTTCCTGAAGGATTTCGCAGGCGATCTGCCGGCGGACAAGGCCCGGGTGCTGTTCGCGGTCCAGCAACCGTTCCACAGGGCGTTGCTGGCGGGGAGGACCACCCAGGCGGCGTGGCGGTCGAAGACGAGCTTCTACGCGGTGTCGACCGAGGATCGGACCATCGACCCGGACCTCGAACGGTTCATGGCCAAGCGCATGAACGCGAGGACGGTTGAACTCAAGGCGAGCCACCTATCCCTGATCTCGCAGTCGCAGGCCGTCGCGGACCTCATCCTTGAGGCCGCCGGCCACAGTCATGGCCACCCGTAGGCCGGTGTGCCATGCGGAGCCGCATCACGTCCCTCGTCGTGGGGTCGGTCGACGGCTTCCCGGCGTGTCCCTGTTGTCGACCTACGTCGGGGGCGGCGGGCGACGTGTACGCCACCCGGTCAGGTCGCGGCGTCATGGCCGTTATTTAATTCGGCGCTCCCGATGGGGGCCGTGGCAGTCTCAGCCCTTGCCGAGGCGGCGATGGTTCGCCAGGACCTTGCGCCGATAGCCCCTGACCACCTTCCGCGGTGTGCCGCCCATGGTGATGGTCACCGCGGCCTCGCCGGCAGCCTTGACCTTCTCGGTCACCATCAGGCGGGCTTCCTTGCGCGCCTTCGGCCCCCCGAGCATGAAGATCGCCAGGCGCTGGCCGATGACCATTTGCGCCTCGACACCGAGCATCGCGAGCTCGGTGCCCATCGTGAGGAGCGAGGCGACCTTGGCCCCCGATTTCCGACGTGACCTCATGGTGCCGTCCCCCGTCCGATGGGCGTCAGGCGGCGCCCTCGCGCCGCGTCTCGATAAGGGCCCAGATGGCCGCCCGGATCCAGCCGATCAGCGCCAGGTGAAGGTAGCTTGACCGGCCGCAGGAACGCCTTCCGCGTCTGCGTGAATGCTTAAGGCCGGGGGCTCGAAGTCCGGTTACCTGCCCACTGAACTCCGAAGCAGCCGTTCCGCTTTCGGCCAGATCCGGCCGGCCGCTCATGGTCAAGACAGCCGTGGAGCGGGGTAGCTGGCCTGCGCCGAAGCGGACACGTGGTGCAAATGCAGGTTTCCTGAATTCCATACTCGCCATCAAGAGGACGAGATTCCGGTGACCGGCGCGAGCGCCGCAATGGCAAGGAACCGGCGATGGCGCTCTTCTAGGTCGGCGAGGTCGGAAGGGTCTGCCACGTCGCGCCGCGCGGCGGCAATGACGAGATCCGCGTGGCGGCAGAGTTCGGCGGATCGGTCAGTCAGCCGCTCGACCTCGGCGACGCGGGCGAGGACGTCGAGCATCCGCCCCAGCACGTGCACCGAGCCAGCAGCGTTCTGGCGAATCATGTGGAACATGGCATCGCACAGGCCGTCGTAGTCGGTCACCGGATGGACCAGCACGACGCGGCCGTCCCGCACGACGGTCCCGGTCGGAAGATGGCGCGAGGCCATCCTGCACAGCGCGTCGCCGAGATGGTCGACGACGCTACCGGCCGTGAACGGGTCGTTGATGCCGGGGGAGAGCGCCCGGACCGCGATCTCGACCAATTGGCGGATTGAGTATTCCAAGTCCTGGAGGGCGGTCGGGCGACGTCCGAAGGTCAGCGCCCGCACGATGGCCGCCTCGGCGTCCTCGACGCCGGCCGAGAGGAACGCAACCGGGTAGCCGCTTGGAACGTAGTCGCCGGGCCGCACTCGCAGCGCAACGATCACATCGTGTTCGCGAGCCCAGTCGGCCAGTGCCCCGACGTCCACGGCCTGGAGGTAGCCGGCCCCCTTGCCGACGACTGCGCCTGCGCCTGGAAGCTTGGACGGGCACCTTTCGTCCGCTTCGTCGCGCGTACGCCTTTCTATGGCGTCGCACAGGTCGCCGTAGACCGCATCAAGCACGGTCTCAACGTTGATGCTGGCGGCGATGTGGTGGACGAACCAGACCAGCGTCGCGAGCGACAACAGTGCGAGCGCGATTGCCCCAGTGATGGCGAGGTGCGGGACGAACGGGCTCTCCTGCACCGTCCGCACCGTGCGCAGCACCATCAAGGCGTAGGCGAAGGTCCCGAGAAAGATGCCCAGCGCGATCTGGTTGCGGGCATCGCGGGTGAAGTTGCGCAGGAGCCGGGGGCCCATCTGGCCCGATGCCAGCGTCAGGGCGGCGATGGTGATGGAGAAGGTCGTCCCCGCCACGCCGATGGTGGAGGACGCCACAGCGCTGAGGAGCGCCCGCGCCCCTTCCGCCCCGCCCGAGTAGCCCCAGTTCTGGTCCGGCGAGGATGGATCGTACCCGGCGATGTGGGCGGTCTCCAGCCAGACCCCGAGCTGGGCCAGCAACACGCAGCCGAGGACGATCAAGGCCGGGCGAAGCCAGAACAGATCACCGAGAGTTTCCAGCCAAGCTTTGACACGCGCGCTCATGCCTGCGGCCTGCCAGCTCGGGCCGGCTACGGCAATCGGCGCAGCCCGACGTTCCTGCTGTCACCCGGGCATTCGCTGCGGGCAGCAACCCATCGAGAGGTCGCGGTTTCGCATGGCCCGATGGCGCGTTTCGGTCGTTGGACACCGAATGCTGCGCCTCGTCGTGCTCAGGTCGGCGCGCCCTGGCTGACGCTGAGGGCAGGAAGGATACTCATTGATCTCGATCTTCGACCTGGCGGCGCTGCTGCTCACTCTCTCGGCCTTGTTCGGCTGGCTGAACCGGCGCTTCCTGCGCATGCCGCACAGCATCGGCCTGCTCGTGATGGGCCTCCTCGCCTCGCTCGCGCTGGTGCTCGTCGATCTCGCCTTCCCGCAGCAGCATCTCTACGAGGATCTCACGCGCATTCTCGACCAGGTCGACTTCACCGGCGTGGTCATGAACGGCATGTTAGCCTTCCTGTTGTTCGCCGGTGCCCTGAACCTCGACTTGCGCGCCCTGCGCGACCGCGCATTCGCCGTGGCGATCCTCGCGCTTCTCGGGACCCTCGTGTCAGCCGCCCTGGTCGGGGCGGCGTTCTGGGCTGCGGCTCAGTTACTCGGCAGCCCGGTGCCGCTGGCCTGGGCCCTGGTGTTTGGTTCGCTGATCAGCCCGACCGATCCCGTCGCGGTGTTGGCCACCCTGAAGAACGTGGAGGTGCCGGAAGCGCTCGACGTGGAGATGCAGGGCGAGGCGCTGTTCAACGATGGCATCGGCATCGTGCTGTTCACTGTCCTTCTCGCCTATGCGGCCGGCTCGGGCGGCGATGCGATGGGCGTCGGCAAGGTCGCGACGCTCCTCCTCCACGAGGCCGGCGGCGGCGTGGCTCTGGGGCTCGTTACCGGCTATGTCGCCTACCGCGCGATGAAGGTCATCGACGACTTCCCGGTTGAGGTGCTGATCACCCTGGCTCTCGTTACCGGGACCTACGCACTCGCCCAGAAGCTCGGGACGAGCGGCCCCCTCGCCGTGGTCGCGGCGGGGCTGCTGGTCGGCGAGCGGGCGCCACGCTACGCGATGAGCGACAACACCCAGAAGTACGTCTCCGCCCTGTGGACGCTGGTCGACGAGGTGCTGAACTCGGTCCTGTTCCTCCTGATCGGCCTGGAGGTCCTAGTTCTGCGCTTCCAGGTCTCCGGCCTGGCGCTGGCTGCGTGCGCCGTGCCCATCGTGCTAGTCGCTCGTCTCGTCGCGGTCTCGGCGCCGGTTCTGTTGTTTAGCTGGGGCGGCAACCTCTCGCTCGGCAACGTGCCGTTCCTGACTTGGGCCGGAGTGCGCGGCGGTATCTCGGTGGCGCTGGCCCTCTCGATGCCGGAGAGTGAGGCCAAGCCCGCGATCCTGGCGGCGACCTACGCCGTGGTGCTCTTCACCATCATCGTTCAGGGCTCCACCCTCGGCTTCGTCGCACGTCGAACCCTTCACACGCGGTAGGCGGTCCCGAGCATATTCCGGGCGGCTTGGTGGGATAGGGCGTAGCCTCGAATGGATGCGGCTTGTCCGGCGTATGGCTTCAACCGCCTCAGAGCGGACCAGCGGCTTCCAGCCAGGAGGGGGTTGCGGCACTCAGTCAGAGTGCTCCTGAGCAGACCTCCCTAACTTCGGAAAAGGGTCGCTTTCTGCCTTACAGCCAGTGCCGCACGAATGACCGCTTTCCCCGTGCCTTTGCCCGAAAGCGGTCAGACGGCTTTCGGCCAGTTCCTGTCGCCGGATAGGACCAACTGACCTGACTGAAAACGCTGGTCCCAGGCTTTCAGTATGAAGTCACGATCCGCGCTTGTGGAAGCTGGCCTTCGGGAAGCGAACGGTTCGAGCGTCGCTACAGTGCAGACTGGCGGGCTTAGTGTTACCCAGGGACGCACCGCAGCGCTTTTCGACGATTACCTTCTGTGGAGCCTAGAAGATATCTCGAGCAAATGCAACGCACATCACTCAAGCTCAATCCGTTGCAATGGCCCAACGATCACTGAGTAAGACAGCGCGCCGCACAAGCATACTGCACCGATAAAATTCAGTGCCCAGTAGAATGAACCTGTCGCATGTAAGACGTAACCGATGACGAGCGGAGTGGTGACGCCGGCCAAATTCGCCGCGAGGCTGGTGATGCCACTCGCCAAGCCGATGAATTTCCGGGGCGCGACCTCCGAGACAGCCGTCCAAGACGAAGCCGCGACCCCTTGCGAGAAGAACGACAACGTCAGGATCGCGATCACTCCGGCATCGGAGGCGACGACGTTCACGAGCACGATGCTGGATGCGAGGAAGCTTCCCACGATCAGTGGGAGTTTGCGAGCACTCGACATGCTGAAGCCACGCCGAATCAGAAGGTCGGACAAAAAGCCAGCGACCAGGATCCCGGCTGTCGCACCAAGGAAGGGCAGCATCTGGTAGAAGCCAGCCTTCATGATTGTCATCTTCCGCTCCTCAATCAGGAACGTCATGAACCAAGTCGTGAAGAAGACGAGCACAGAATTGCTGCAAAATTTTCCAAGGCAGATGCCGATGATCTGGCGGTAAGACAAGAGCTGGAGGAGCGCCTTGCCGTTGAAGGGGGCGCGGGTTGGGTTCGTCGTCAGCCCGCCGCCCGCCTCGATATAGTCGAGTTCGGCCGCATTAACCCGGCTGCACTCGCGCGGATCCTGATAGATAAAGTACCAACATAGTCCGAGCGTGAGGCCTGCAAGGCCGGTGGCGTAGAAGACGCTGCGCCAGCCATGCTCTTGGGCGAGCCACAGCAGCAGCCCTGCGAAGATGGGCGTGCCGATGTACTGCCCGGTGATATAGAAGCTCGTCGCCATGCCGCGTTCCTTGGTCGGGAACCACATGGTCACGGCGCGCGCATTGGCCGGGAAGGCGGGCGACTCCAGGACCCCCATCGCCAAGCGAGCCCCGAACAGCGCATTGAAGGTGCCGGCAAAGCCCTGGGCGATCGTGGCCAAGGACCATGTCACCAGCGCTCCGGCGTAGGCCAGGCGTGAGCCGAGCATGTCGGCGATATAACCGCCCGGGACGAGCGCGAAAGCGTAGGTCAGCCCGAATGCCGCGAAGATCTGACCCATCTGTGCTTTGTCGAGCTGAAGCTCTTTGCTCAGGAAGGGTGCGGCGATGCCGAGATTGGTGCGGTCGACATAGCTGATGACGGTCGCGATCAGGATGAAAAACAACATGAAGAAGCGCATGCGCGTCGGCTTGGCGGCCGTATCGGACGGGATAGCCCCCGCCGTGGCCTGCATCGGCCTCGTGTCGGCCTTACCCCGCTCCGTCCCCGCATCGCACGACGGCGGAAGAGTTCTGGCGAGGGCGTCTGGCTGGGACATCGGATTTCTCTCCTCATTCGTGGCCGGCGGCCGCTATATGCGCGCCTCTCGCGGGCGCTTTCCGGTACGGGCAGTCACGACGGCCGACGCGTAAGGCCGCCCGGCGTCGAGTCTGCGGGACGCGGGACCGGCGTTCGGTCTGCATCGGGTGCGGTCGCCCGGTGGGGCTTGCGGTGTCTGCTGGCCAGTTCAGCACCGACAGGCGGCGAGCTTCAGCCGCGCCCCACAAACGGCATCGCTGTGGCCATGATCGTCATGGTCAAAATGTTCGCATCAAGTGGCAGACTCGCCATCGTCACGACGGCGTTCGCGACGTGCTCCGGGTCGATCACCGGTTCCTCGCGCAGCGTGCCGTCGGCCTGAATGACACCGGCCTTCATCCGCCCACCCATCTTGGTGTCGGCGTTGCCGACGTCGATCTGTCCGCATGCGATGGCGTAGCGTCGCCCGTCGAGGGCCGCGGACCGTGTCAGGCCCGTGATCGCGTGCTTGGCGGCGGTGTAGGGCGCCGAGCCGGGCCGCGGCGCATGGGCCGAAATCGAACCGTTGTTGATGATCCTGCCGCCGCCGGGCTTCTGCGCCTTCATGATGCGGAATGCCTCGCGTGTGCACAGGAAGGTGCCGGTCACGATGGCGTCCTGGACCGCTCGCCACTGATCGAGCTCTATCGCGTCGATCTCGGCCGCCGGGATGTTAGACCCGGCATTGTTGAACAACAGGTCCACCCGTCCGTATTGGTCGAGCGTCGCGGCGAACAGGCGCTCGACCGACCCAGGGTCGGTCACGTCTGCGACGATGGCTTCGGCCGAACCGCCGCTGTCGCGGATAGACGCGGCCGCATCCTCAAGCTCGACCGTCCGCCGGCCGACCAGCACGACTGCGAAGCCGCTCAGCGCCAGGGCGCGTGCGGAGACCCTGCCGATGCCGCTGCTCGCGCCCGTGACGATCGCAATCTGTCGAGACATGGCAGCCTCTCCGCTCCACGTGGGCGATGTGCCTGACTTCCCCTCAGGCGGCGGAGCGCCGGTTCGGGGTCTCCGCGACGGGCGTGTGCGCTCCCTGACCCGCAAACCAAGCCACGAGATTGTCCACGACGAGGCGCGCCATGGCGTTGCGCGTGTGGTGGGAGGCTGAGCCGATATGCGGTAGGAGCACCGCGTTCTCGCAGGCGAGCAGGCCTTCGGGCACCTGCGGCTCGTGCTCGAAAACGTCGAGCCCGGCTCCGGCGATGGTCCCGTCGCCGAGCGCCGCGGCGAGGTGTGCCTCGTTGATGATCGAACCGCGTCCGACATTGACGACGATCCCGGTCGGACCCAGCGCTTCCAGCACGGCGCGGTCGACAAGCCCATCGGTTGAAGCGCCGCCTGGGGCAGCGATGATCAAGGTGTCGACCGCGCGCGCTAAGGCGATCAGGTCACGGTGATACGGGTAGGTCACCTCGGCTTGGCGACGGCGCCCGCAATAGCTGACCGGTACGCCGAAGGCCTCGACGCGGCGCGCAATGGCCTTGCCGATACGGCCGAGCCCGAGAATACCGACCGAGCGCTCACGCAAGCTCGACGTCAGCGGGAAAGCACCGGTGCGCCAATGACCGGCGCGCAGGAAGCGCTCGGCCTGTCCGGTCCGGCGCACCGCGCCGAGCAGAAGCGCCAACGCGATATCGGCGACATCCTCGGTGAGGACGTCCGGCGTATGGGTGACCACGATCCCACGCCGCGCCGCCTCGGCAGCATCGATATGGTCATATCCGACACCGAAGCTGGCCACGATTTCGAGGTTGGGCAGCCGGTCGAAGAAGCGGCTGTCGATCGGGTCGTGACCGCCACCGGCCGCTATGGCGCGCACGGCCGCGGCCTCTTTGTCCGAGAGGACTGAAAAGTCGGTGTTGTTCGGGATGCGAACGGGCACGAAATGCTCGGCCACCCCATCATCGATCAAGGGCTTCGGGATGCCGTAATGCAAGACATGGGGCGCCAGAGTCTTCATGGAAAGTCGCCTCTTCCTCCCCGCCTATCCCCTCGTAGGGAGACAGGTTCTGAGGAATTCATGCGAACATTATCGTCGGACGGAGTCCAACTTAATCTTGGCATGGATCGATGCACCTTTGGCATCGATTGGAGGCAATGGCTGCGCCCTCTGGTCGCTTGCGGGGCGATCCAGGGGCAGAGGGTCGGCAAGGACATCCAGGGCAAGCGGTTGCGCCACCGACAGGTGCCACAGCAGACATGGTGACCAATGAGAACGGATGCTCGCCAGTGAATCGACACAGGACGACTGCTTTCGCGGCGATCCCTCTCCGAAGCTGCTGTTCCGCCAGCGGCCACGTGCTGTCGTCCGTGCCGCTTGGGCTGCCGGCAAGCGGACATTCCGAAAGCCTGCATCGAGTCGAGATTCAGCCTTCGCGTTGCGTAGACTGGACGCTGGCTTCTGTCGCCGAGCGGAACTGGTCCACTCGGTCTTGGTTGCTAAGCCATGTCCTCGCCGGCCCCGCTGCCCGGTCTTCGCGTGAGCGTCGATCTCAACCTCTGCCAAGCCTACGCTCAGTGCTGCTACGCGGCGCCACAGCACTTCCGTATCGAGAGACACGAGGCGCTGTTCTACGACCCCGCGCCCACCGCGCAGTACCGCGCTGACATCGAGCGGGCACGGGTCGCATGTCCCGTTCAGGCGATTCGGGTTGAAAACAACTGCCATGAGGGCGCATGACATGGGACATGGCCAGCCCAGCCGCGCGGTAGTGGTCGGTGCTGGCCTTGCAGCGTTGCGCGGGGCCGAGGCGATGCGCGATGCAGGCTTCTCTGGCTCCCTCACGATCGTCGGAGCCGAGCCCTACCGCCGCTACGACCGACCACCGCTCTCGAAGCACGTTCTGACTGGTCAGATCGCCCCTGACGCCACCACCCTTCCGAGCAGCCTCGGTGAGGACGTTGACTGGCACCTCGGCAGTCCGGCTGCACGCCTCGATCGCGCAGGCCGCCTAGTGCACCTCGCGGACGGCACGGTTGTACCCTACGACCGCCTGCTGATCGCCACCGGCACTCGCGCGCGGCCCTGGCCGAACCCACACGAGGGCAGGCTCGCGGGCGTCTACACCCTGCGTGGTAGGGACGACGCGGTCGCCTTGCGCAAAGCCCTTACGTCCAGTCCCAAGCGCGTGCTGGTGATCGGCGGTGGCCTGATCGGCTGCGAGGTGGCGAGCGCATGCCGGCAGCTCAGCCTACCCGTGACCCTGGTTCAGCCCGGCCCGGCGCCGCTCGCTCGTGTGCTCGGCCGGTTTATCGGAGCGATCGTCGGCGCGATGCACGAGGCTCGCGGCGTCGACCTGCGCTTAGGTGCCGAGGTCGAGTGGCTGGAGGAGGCAAACGGCCGGTTCGTGCGGGCGCATCTCGTCGATGGCACGACGATCGAGGCGGACATCGCGGTGATGGCGCTCGGCGCAGTGCGCAACACCGAGTGGCTCGATGGATCCGGCCTGTCGTTTGACGCAGGCGGTGTCGATTGCGACGCCAATGGCTATGCCCTCGACGAGGATGGCCACCCCGACACCGCGATCGCGGCGGCGGGCGACGTGGCACGCTTCCCCCACCCGCTCTACGGCGGGCGCCGCATTGCCGTGGAGCACTGGGGCCACGCGGTCGCGCAGGGCGTGCATGCCGGTCGCCTGCTCGCCGGGGATAAGCCCGGGCGGAGCTACGCCGCGCTGCCGGCTTTCTGGTCGGGGCAGGCGGGCGTCACGATCAAGTCTGTCGGCCTGACTGATGGGGCGGACGCGATGACGATCGCCCAGGGCGATCCGGCCACAGGCCGCTTCCTAGCGCTCTACGGCCGAGAGGGACGGTGTATCGCGGCCGTGTCAGTCGATTGCGGGCGCTGGCTGCGGGCCTACGCCGAGCGGATCGCAGCAGCTGCCCCCTTCCCGCCCGAGGAGACTGTGATCGACCGAGGTGGCGCACCCGCCATCCTGGCTCCTGGCTTTTTCTAACGCGCAGGCACCGGATCCGACATGGCCGACGCAACCCTCCTCAGCCAGATCAAGGACTTCTCCAACCGCGCCGACCCGTACCCGCTCTACGCCCGCCTGCGGCAGACCCCGGTCTCGCGCCAGAACGACGTGGGTCAGGGGGACGCGTCTCCGAGCGACAAAGCACAGGGCGTGTGGGTGGTAGCGAGCCACGACGCCGTCATGCGCTTGCAGAACGACCCGCGTCTCAGCGTCGAGACTCAGCCACCGACGAAGCGCCCGTCCACCGGCAACCCGGTCACCGACTACCTCGTCAATCCGGTCAAGAACCGAATCACCGATAGGCACCAGCCGTTCCTGTTCCGCGACCCGCCCGCGCACGATCTCCTTCGCGCGGCCACCGTTCATCAATTCACCCCTGCGCGCGTCCAGGCGATGCGCGCCCGCTCGGAGCGGCTGGTCGGCGAGATGCTCGACCAGAAGGTGGGCTCGCACGAGAACGACGTCGTCGCCGACCTCGCCTACCCCCTGCCTGTCGCGGTGATCTGCGAATTGTTCGGCGTACCAGAGGGGGACGAGGCGAGCTTTCACGACTGGTCGAGCCAGCTGGCCTCGGCGGTCGAGCCCGGTGTTGTCGTCAGCGAAGAGATCCGCATCGAGAACGCCCGGACCTTCGACGCCATCTCGGATTACCTCGCTGACCTCGTGGCCGAGAAGCGGCGCCAGCCGCGCGACGACCTACTCTCCGGGCTGGCCAACCACGCCACTCCTGACGGCTACAGGATGGGCGATCTCGACCTGATCTCGACGGCGATCCTGATCCTCGTCGCCGGCCACGAGACCGCGGTGAACCTGATCGGCAACGCTTGGCTCGCGCTGATGCGCCACCCGGACGAGTTGGAGCGCCTGCGCGCCGACCCAGGCCGTGCCCCGCGCATTGTCGAGGAGGTGATGCGCTACGATCCCCCGGTGCAACTCGTCAGCCGCAAGACTCTCAGCGCCATCGATATCGCTGGTACTACGATCCCAAAGGGCCAGGCTCTCGTCCTGATGCTCGCCGCTGGCAATCGCGACCCAGCCGCGTTTCCCGACCCGGATAGGTTTGATCCGGATCGCGTCGGCACGCGCCACCTCGGTTTCGGCGGAGGGCTGCACTACTGCGTTGGCGCTCCCTTAGGTCGGTTCGAGGCTGAGGCAGCACTGACTGCACTCTCTCGCCGCCTGCAGGCTCCGCGCCTGATCGAGGATCCTCCGCCCTACCGGCGCCCCGCGACCCTGCGCGGACCGGAGCGTCTGCGGGTAGCGGTCGAGAGGATCCTCTAGAGCAGGTTGTTTTTTGACGGAATCGAGGTTCACGGGCCGGCTGTGGTCTGG
>CAXDNE010000108.1:0-21568 GCA_963990595.1 uncultured Methylobacterium sp. | reverse complement strand
GCCGGTGGGGGAGGCGTGCTCGGCTGCGGCTGCGGAGGCTGCTGCGGCGGAGGTTGCGGAGGCTGCTGCGGCGGCTCGGCCGGCGCGACGGCGGCCGGCGCCTCGGCCACCGGGGCGGGTGCGGGCGCGGGTGCCGGGTTCGGAAGCATGTACTGAACCACCGCCGCGAGTATCCCGGCGATGATCAGGAGGACTGAAATTCTCAGGATTGCAGGGCCGCTCAGCACGCACCGCTCGACAAGGTTTATAATTATATAATGCCCCAGCTTATGCTTTCTTCGCCCGGCGGCCAACCTTTCGACCTCCGTCATCCCCGGATCGGGGGACGATGACCGAGCGGACGTCCCGCCCGGGCGCGCGTCTCGGGGCCTTGCGCTACCTGCCGACGCTGCTGCGCGAGATCGCCGCGGCGAGCCCGCGCCTCCTCGCCGCGAGCATCGCCCTGCGGCTCGTGGCGGCCTGCCTGCCGGTCCTGTCCCTGTACCTCGCCAAGCTGATCCTCGACGGGATCGTGGCCGAGCACGCCCGCCCGGCACCGGGAGCGGGGCTCGCCGATCCCGGTCGGGCCCGGCTCGCCGGGCTGGTGGCGGCCGAGTTCGGCCTCGCCCTGGTCTCGGACCTCACCGGCCGGCTCGCCAATCTCACCGAGACCCTGATCGGCGACCTCTACGCCAACGCGGCCTCGTTACGGCTGATGGCGCACGCCGCCGCCCTCGACCTCGCGCAGTTCGAGGACAGCGCCCAGCAGGACCGCCTGGAGCGGGCGCGCCGGCAGGTCAGCGGCCGCACCGGGCTCGTCGGAACGCTGCTCGGGCAGTTCCAGGCGCTGGTGACCCTGGCCGCGCTGGCGGCGGGCGTCGCGGCCTTCACGCCCTGGCTGGTGGCGCTCATCGCCGCCGCCGTGGTTCCGGCGGTGCTCAACGAGTGGCACTTCACCAAGGCCGGCTACCGGCTGGCGTGGCTGCGCAGCCCCGAGCGGCGCAGGCTCGACTACCTGCGCTATCTCGGCGCCAGCGTCGAGACCGCCAAGGAGGTCAAGCTCTTCGGCCTCTCCGGCTACGTGACCGGGCTCTACGCCGCGGTGGCGCGCCGGCTGCTCGCCGACAATCGCGGCCTCGCCACCGCCCGCGCCGGCTGGGGCTTCGCCTTCGCGAGCCTCGGGACGCTCGCCTACTACGCCGCCTACACGGTGATCGTCTGGCGGACGGTGACGGGCGCGTTCTCGGTGGGCGACCTCGCCTTCCTGGCGGGCGCCTTCCAGCGCCTGCGCGGCGGCATCGAGGGGCTGCTCCTCGGCTTCACGCAGATCACCGGCCAGGCCCAGTATCTCGACGACTTCTTCTCCTTCTTCGCGATCCGCCCGCAGATCCGCGCGCCCGCGCGGCCCGTGCCGCTGCCGCGCCCGATCCGGGAGGGGCTGGTCTTCGAGGATGTCGGCTACCGCTATCCCGGCACGGAGAGCTGGGCGCTGCGGGGCCTCTCCTTCGCGGTGCGGGCCGGGGAGACGGTGGCGCTCGTCGGCGGCAACGGCGCCGGCAAGACCACGATCGTCAAGCTGATGACCCGGCTCTACGACCCGCAGGAGGGCCGCGTGCTCCTCGACGGGGTGCCGCTGCCCGCCTACGACCTCGATGACCTGCGGGCGCGGATCGGCGCGATCTTCCAGGATTTCGTCCGCTTCGACCTCACCGCCGGCGAGAACGTCGCGGTCGGCCGCATCGAGGCCGCCGCGGATGCGGACCGCATCGCCGCGGCGGCGGCCCGCGGGCTCGCCGCCCCGGTGATCGAGCGCCAGCCCGAGGGCTACGCCCAGCCGCGCGGCAAGCGCTTCGCGGGCGGCCTCGATCTCTCGGGGGGCGAGTGGCAGAAGGTCGCGCTGTCCCGGGCCTATATGCGCGAGGCCGAGATCCTGATCCTCGACGAGCCGACCGCGGCCCTGGACGCCCGGGCCGAGCACGACGTCTTCGCGCGGTTCCGGGAGCTGTCGGCCGGGCGCACCGCGGTGCTGATCTCGCACCGCTTCTCCACCGTGCGGATGGCCGACCGCATCCTGGTCCTGGAGGGCGGCCGGGTGCTGGAGCAGGGCAGCCACGCCGCCCTCATGGACCGGGGCGGCCGCTACGCCGAGCTGTTCACCCTGCAGGCGGAGGGCTACCGGTAATCCCGCCTCCGCCGGGGCGAGGCCGGGGCGGGGGGCGCCCGAGGATTGCCCGATTCCCCGGGCCTGCTATCTGCGGCGGACCGAACCGAGGTTATTCATGCGCCTGCGCCTCCCCCGACTCCTGACGGCCGGCCTTCTCGTCTCCGCGTGGGGCGCGCAGGCGGCGCCTGCCCTCTCCGAGCCCCCCGCGCCCGGCGCGCAGGTTCCATCCCCCGCGCCCGCGATCGTGCTGGCCAACCACCGCGCCGTCTACGACCTGTCGCTCGCCGAGGGCGGCGGCACGCGCTCGGTGGAGAGCGCCCGCGGGCGCATCGTGATCGACTTCCGGGGCGATGCCTGCCGCGGCTACACGATGCTGACCCGCCAGGTGACGGAACTCTCCTCGGGCGAGACCGGCACGCGCCTGTCGGACATGCGCAGCACCACCTTCGAGGGCGGGGAGGGCCGCGAGTTCCGGTTCAAGACCACGACGCTCACCAACAACCAGCCCGCCGCCCCCGTGGACGGGACCGCCTCCGAGCAGGGCGACGCCCTCACGGTGAAGCTGAAGGGGGGCGCCAAGCCGTTCACCGTGGGCGGTCCGGTGCTGTTCCCGAGCGAGCACATGCGCCGCCTGATCGAGGCGGCCCGGGCGGGTCAGTCGACCCTCTCGGTCAAGGTCTTCGACGGGTCCGACGACGGCAAGAAGGTCTACGACACCTTCGCGGTGATCGGCCACACGGAGACGGGCCCGGCCCCGGCGACCGGCTCCGCCCGGGACAAGCCCCTGCGCGAGGGCGCCCTCGCCACGATGCCGCACTGGCCGGTGCGCCTGAGCTACTACACGGAGGGCGCCGGCGAGCGGACGCCGATCTACACGCTCGGCTTCGACCTCTACGAGAACGGGGTCAGCGGCGCGCTCAAGCTCGATTACGGCGACTTCGCCATCCTGGGCGACATGACCGCCCTCGACATCGACGCGAAGGCCGGGCGGGGCGACCGGGAGGCGGGGAAGGGCTGCACGCCCTGAGACCGCGCCGCCGCCTCTGCGCGCGCAGCGACGCGATCACGGGGCGGACCGGCCGCCCGCTCCGCGACCCGTGGGACGCGAGCGGCCGCTCACGCCCAGGCGTCGTCGGGCCGCGGCGACAGCCGGTGCCACGCCTCGGCGATCCGCTCGGGCTTGACGCCCAGGGCCTCCGCGCAGGCGACGAGCACGGATTCGTGGCCCATCACGTGGTCGAGGACGCCCACCAGGAAGGCCGGCTCCCGGGCGCTCGCCCGCAGGGTCTCGGGGCCGAGTCCGCTCGCCGCCAGGAAGGGCAGGAGACGGTCCTCGTCCGCCGTGATCCACAAAAGAACGTCCAGGGCGAGCCGTTCGGCGGACTCATCCCCTTGAAGAGGTTTGCCATTCATCAACATGTGAACGCTACAAAGGTGATGGAGGGGCTTCACCGCCCGCTAATCATGATCGGCGCGCACCGGGACAACGGATCATGAAGAAGACGGTGCTGATCGTCGAGGACAACGAGTTGAACATGAAGCTGTTCAACGACCTCCTGGAGGCGAACGGCTACGCGACCCTGAAGACCGCCCACGGCATCGAGGCGATCGAGCTGGCGCGCGCGCACCATCCCGACCTGATCCTGATGGACATCCAGCTCCCGGAGGTCTCCGGCCTCGAGGTGACGAAGTGGCTCAAGGAGGATGACGACCTCAAGAGCATCCCGGTCATCGCCATCACGGCCTTCGCCATGAAGGGGGACGAGGAGCGGATCCGCGAGGGCGGCTGCGAGGCCTACCTGTCGAAGCCCATCTCGGTCGCGAAGTTTTTGGCAACGGTTCGCGCGTATCTTGAGCCGCGGTGACCCCGGAGGGGCGCACCGTTGCGGAGGCGACCCGGCCGCGCCGGACCGGTTGGCCTCCGCAACCGTATGCCCGTCTGTCCCGACGCGCGGGTGTTCACCGGCCCGACCGATCCGGGCCGCCCCGCCGCGCGTCAGCGAGGAACCATGTCGGCCCGCGTCCTGATCGTCGACGACCTGTTCCCGAACGTGAAGCTTCTCGAGACGAAGCTCGGACTGGAATATTTCGACACCCTCGCCGCCATGAACGGCCAGGACGCCATCGCGATCTGCGAGAAGGGGCTGTGCGACCTCGTCCTGCTCGACGTGATGATGCCCGGCATGGACGGGTTCGAGGTCTGCCGGCACCTCAAGGGCAATCCGGTCACGGCCCACATCCCGGTGGTGATGGTCACGGCCCTCGATCAGCCCTCCGACCGCCTGCGCGGCCTCGACGCCGGGGCCGACGACTTCCTGACCAAGCCGCTGGACGACACCGCCCTGTTCACCCGGGTGCGCAGCCTCGTGCGCCTCAAGGCGGTGACCGACGAATTGCGCCAGCGTGCGCTCGCCTCGCGTGAGTTCGGCATCGGCGATCCCCTGGCGCTCGCCACCGCGGAGACCGGCCTCGACGCCCGGATCCTGCTGATCGAGGATCGTTCGGGCTCGGCCGACCGGCTGGCCGGCGCGCTGCGCCAGCACCACGCGGTGACGATCGAGCCGGACCCGCGGGCGGCCCTGCGCCTCGCCGAGGAGGGGTTCGACCTCGCCCTGGTGAGTCTCGACCTCGAGGGGTTCGACGGCCTGCGCCTGTGCAGCCAGCTCCGCTCGCTGGACCGGACCCGCGCCATGCCGCTGATCATGCTGGCGGAGCAGCACGACCGCGCCCGCGTGGTGCGCGGCCTCGATTTCGGCGTGCACGATTTCCTGATGCGCCCGGTCGACCGCAACGAGCTGACGGCCCGGGTCCGCACCCAGGTGAAGCGCAAGCGCTTCACGGACGCGCTCCGGGGGGCGATGCAGGCCTCCCTGCAGATGGCCGTGACCGACGCGCTCACCGGCCTGCACAACCGGCGCTATCTCGACAACCATCTCGGCGCGCTCTTCGCCGACGCGGCCACACGATGGCCGCCCCTGGCCGCCCTGATCCTCGACATCGACCACTTCAAGGGCATCAACGACAGCTTCGGCCACGAGGCCGGCGACGAGGTGCTGCGCGGCTTCGCCGAGCGGGTCCGCCAGCATACCCGGCCGGTCGACGTCGTGGCGCGCTACGGCGGCGAGGAGGTGGTGGTGATCCTGCCGGAGGCGGGGCTCGCCGAGGCGCAGATCATCGCCGAGCGCATCCGCGAGCGGGTCGAGGCGGTGCCGTTCTCGGTGCAGCGGGCCACCCGGTCGGTGCCCGTGACGGTGTCGATCGGCGTCGCGGTGCGGCACGCGGACGATACCGCCCCCAGCGACATGCTCAGGCGCGCCGATCTCGCCCTCTACCGGGCCAAGGCGGCGGGCCGGAACCGCGTCGAGCCCCAGGCGGCCTGAGCGCCGCGCGCGGAGGACCGGCCCGCTCAGCTCAGATCCTCCCAGCCGGCCTGCTTGACCGCCGGCGTCTCCCGCAGCCGCGCCACGGCGGCGAGGGCCCAGGCCTGCGAATTCCCCCGATGGGAGCCGATGCAGCGCAGGCTGCCCCCGTCCTCACCCTGGACCAGCGTGCTGGCCTTCACCCGAAATCCCATCGCGTCCAGCAGGGCGAGCAGGCCGGCGAGGTCCGCGCCCGGGCCGAATGCGATCGTCACCGTGCCGTAGCTGCGCCGCCGGAGCACGCTCTCGAACCGGCGCAGGAGCTGCAGCGTCACGAGGCCGACCAGGGTGGCGGCGAGCCCGATCTGCCACGCGCCGCCGCCGAAGCAGAGCCCGATCACGGTGGTGAGCCACAGGGTCGCCGCCGTGGTGACGCCGCGCACGATGCTGCCCTGCTTCAGGATCGTGCCGGCCCCGATGAAGCCGATGCCGCCGAGGACGCCCTGGGCCAGCCGCATCAGATCGAGCCGGGCGACGCCGTTGGCGGGACCGCCGGTCCGCGCCAGCAGCCAGTCGGCCAGAAGCATCGCCGTGCAGGCCGAGACGCCGATCAGCACCATGGTCCGCAGGCCGGCCGGATGGCCGAGCTCCTCGCGGTCCCAGCCGAGCGCGAAGGCGGCCAGGAAGCTCAGGCCGAGGCGGATCGCGACCGTCGCGAGGGTGGGATCGTCGGTCATCGGGCGACCTCGTTCGCGCCGCGTCGACGCCGAGGGCCGCGCGGGCGCCCGGCCAGGGATGTGGTGCGGCGTCCGACGCGAGACATCATGGCTCGCCCTGTAACGCCGGCCGCGTCAAAACGCTTACCCATGCTTAGGGATGAAAACCCTAGGATGGCCGTGACAGCGACCGCCGATGCCGGCGAAGGGCCCCGCGCCCGCCGGATCGGCCGTCGGCAGAGGATCGGACGACCCGGATGGACATGCAGGTGCCGGCACGGACCGGCCGCGACGCGAGCGTGCTGGAGCACCGCCGCCTGTGCAAGATCGCCTCCTCGCCGCACGCCTATGTCCGCGGCAGCACGGCGCGCTTCTATGATCTCCTCGCCCGCATGCCGGCGGGTGCCCTGCCGGACGGGCCGCCGGTCTGGATCTGCGGGGACGCGCATCTCGGCAATCTCGGCGCGCTGGCCGGGCCCGACGGGCGGATCGACATCCAGATCCGCGACCTCGACCAGACCGTCGTGGCGAACCCGGCCTTCGACCTCGTCCGGCTGGCGCTGTCCCTGGTCACCGCGGCGCTGAACGCGACCCTTCCGGGCATCGTCACCGCCCGGATGATGGATGCCATGGCCACCGGCTACGCCGATGGGGTCGCCGACCCCGAGGGTGCCGAGCGGGACATCGCCGAATCCGAGATCGTCGCCACGACGAAGCGGCGGGCGCTGGGTCGGCGCTGGCGCCACCTGTCCCGCGAGCGCCTGAAGGGCAAGGCCGGCCGCCTGCCGCGGGGCAGCCGGTTCTTCGACCTCGACCCCGACGAGCAGGCGGCCTTCGAGGCGCTCAGCCGCGATCCGGAGGTGCGCCGGCTCGTCCTCGCGCTGGGCGGCGCCGAGGCGGATGCCGAGATCCGGCTGCTCGACGCCGCCTACTGGATCAAGGGCTGCAGCTCGCTCGGCCGCCTGCGCTACGCCGGCCTCGTGGAGATCCTGGGCGGCGACCGCCCGCATCTCGCCCTCCTCGACGTGAAGGAGGCGGTGCCGCACCTCGCCCCGGCGGCTCGAGGGGCGGCGATGCCGGCCGACCCGGCCGAGCGCGTGGTCGCGGGCGCCCGGGCCCTGTCGCCCAACCTCGGGGACCGCATGGTCGCGGGCCATATCGGGGGCACGCCCGTCACGGTCCGCGAGCTGATGCCGCAGGATCTCAAGATCGACGCCGAGCAGTTCTCCCGGGACGAGGCGGTGCGGGTCTCGGGCCATCTCGCGGCGATCCTAGGGCGCGCGCATGGCCGCCAGATGGATGCGGCCGCCCGGCAGAGCTGGATCGCCGCCGTGCGCGCCCCCGGCCCGGGGCCGGACGCCCCCGGCTGGCTCTGGTCGGTGGTCACCGATCTGATGGGCGCGCATCAGCGCGGCTATCTGGAGCATTGCCACAGGATCGCCCGCGACACCCTGAAGGACGACTGAGCCTCGGCCGATGCGGGCCGATCCCGGCGGGTCCGACGCTCCCGGCTGATCGGGCGCGCCGTCACGGCCCCTGGCGGCACGCATCGAGCACCTGCTGCACCTCGCGACGCAGGGCGACGCGGCGGGGGGAGCGATCGTCGGGATCCGTCAGGTAGCGGCGGGCGACGCGCTCCGCCGCGGCGCAGGCCCCGTCGGGCGGCCCGATCGGTCCCGGCGGAGGGTCGGCGCGGTCGCCGGTCGCCGGGACCGTCGCGCTCAAGCCTGCCTGAAGCGCGGGCTGATCGCCCTCGCCCGCACGGGCGGCGGCCGGCGGATCGATCAGGGCAGCGGCCCCGATCACAAGGCCTGCCGCGACGGCCCGCCGTCCCGCGGCAGACGCGGCGCGCCGCGCCTCCTGGCGCCGCGACTCCTGGCGCCGCGACTCCTGGCGCCGCGACCGTCCATCACTCATCCTCGCCCCCCAGATCCTGAAGCTTCATGCATGATGATCTGCGCCGGGCCCAAGCATTGCCCGGGTCGTTCGCAGATCCTAAAGCCTAGCCTGCGCGCAGGCGATTGACTTGATCGAATTTGCGGTCCCGCCTTGCATGGAGGCCCTGTGTCCGACGATCCGATCGACCAGATCGCCCTGGAGCGAGATCTTCTCGCGAGGGATCCGCGGATCGCCCACCGCGCGCAGAGCACACCGCGGCGGCCGCCGCCCGTCAGGCTCGACGATCCCCGGATCGCCCGCGCGATCCGGCTCATCGAGCGGACCCCGGCCGAGCCGATCGGCCTCTCCGCCATCGCGCGCCATGCCGGCCTCAGCCTGTTCCACTTCCAGCGCCTGTTCCAGGCGGTGATGGGCGAGACGCCCGCCGCCTACATGCGCCGGACGCGCCTCGACCGCGCCGCCATGAACCTGCAGATGAGCCGGCAGGCCATCACCGCCATCGCGCTGAATGCCGGCTACGCCAGCCACGAGGCCTTCGTGCGCGCCTTCCATCGACAGTTCGGGACCGTGCCCTCGCAGTACCGGTCGATCGCGCAGCAGGCGCTGCCGCGCGCCGCCGCGACCCGATTCGGGAGCGGCGAGCCGGCCGTGGTCGGGGAATGGCCGGCCTGCACCCTGCTCGCCATGCGGTTTCACGGGCCGTATCCGGCCTTCGAGGCGCATTGGACGGCCTTCCACCGCCACCTCGCGTCGATCGGGATCGATCCGGGGCGCGTGGAGGCGGTCGGCATCACCTACGACACGCCGCTGATCACCCCGGACGCGCTCTTCCGCCATGATTGCGCGATCATCGACCGCGGCCTGGACGCGGCGGATCCGCTCCTGCAGCCCCTCGCGTTCCGGCAGGGCCGCTATGTCCGCATGCGCCACCGGAAGCCGTTCCGGGCCATCCTGCAGACCTATGCCAGCGTGAGCCTCGACTGGCTCGCGCGGTCCGGGGAGATGTTCCTGCCGGACGGGAACGGGGGCTACAAGGTCTACCATCAGGCGCCCTGGACCAATGTCGGCCGGGCCCACGACCTCAGCGTCGTGCTCCCGCTCGCGTGATCCGTCCGGCGCCCCGCGACCCGGACGCGGCCAACACGCCGGTTGACACCAATCCCGCCATCGCCAACACCTCGCGCCCGCCGCCCCCGCGCGGCGGACCCCGGAAAGACCAGTGACACGATGGCGGTGACGCGCACCTACCTCGACTTCGAGAAGCCGGTTGCCGAGCTGGAGGCCAAGCTCGAGGAATTGCGGGCCGTGGGCGCGCGCGACGGCGCGGTCTCGATCTCCGAGGAGGTCGGCCGGCTGGAGGCCAAGGCCGGCCAGGCGCTGGCCGAGATCTACGCGAACCTGACCCCCTGGCAGAAGACCCAGGTGGCCCGCCACCCGCAGCGGCCGCATTTCGTGGATTACTGCGCCGGGCTGATCAGCGAGTTCACCCCCCTCGCCGGCGACCGCAGCTTCGGCGAGGACGAGGCGATCCTGGGCGGGTTCGGCCGCTTCCGCGGCCGCCCGGTCCTGGTGCTCGGCCAGGAGAAGGGCGCCACCACCGAAGCGCGGCTCCGGCACAATTTCGGCATGGCCCGGCCGGAGGGCTACCGCAAGGCGGTCCGTCTCATGGAGACCGCCGACCGGTTCGGCCTGCCGGTCGTCGCCTTCGTGGACACCGCCGGCGCCTATCCGGGCATCGAGGCGGAGGAGCGCGGCCAGGCCGAGGCCATCGCCCGCTCCACCGAGGCCTGCCTCGCGCTGGGCGTGCCCAACGTCGCCGTGGTGATCGGGGAGGGCGGCTCGGGGGGCGCCATCGCGCTGGCCACCGCCAACCGCGTGCTGATGCTGGAGCACGCCATCTACGGGGTGATCTCGCCCGAGGGCGCCGCCTCGATCCTGTGGCGCGACCAGGGGCGCGCCTCCGACGCCGCCACCGCCATGAAGATCACCGCCCAGGACCTGCTGCGGCTCGGCGTCATCGACGCCATCGTCCCGGAGGCCACCGGCGGGGCCCATCGCGA
Organism: uncultured Methylobacterium sp.; assembly: GCA_963990595.1. GTDB lineage: Bacteria > Pseudomonadota > Alphaproteobacteria > Rhizobiales > Beijerinckiaceae > Methylobacterium. Next base: position 11,391 of record CAXDNE010000108.1, on the reverse strand, counting down.
CCGCGAGGGGGCCGTCCGCGCCGCGGGGGACGCCATCGCCGACTCGCTCGCCCAGTTCGACGGGCTCTCGCCCGCGGAGATCCGCGACCGGCGCGCGGAGAAGTTCCTCGCCATCGGCCGGACCCTGTGAGCGGGTCCGGGTCGACGGGCGGACTGCTGGGCGCCCTCGGGCGGCTGCTGGGCCGGCGCGACGCCCGGGAGCCCGGCAGCCACAACCACATCTCCCTCGGCTGCAATTGCCAGATGGCGCACGTGCTCAAGACCCTGGACCTGCGCCAGTGGTCTGGCCCGCTGGACTGGATCTTCTCCATGCCGGGCATGGCCCGGGACTGCCTGGCGGACGATTTCGCGGCGCTCCTCGACCGGAGCCAGCTGGAGAGCATCCCGGAGGCGGAGCGGCGCGGGCCCGACATCTGGCGCGGGCGGCACCGGCTCTACCGCGAGCGCCACGGGCTCGAATGCGTGTTCAACCACCACGATCCGGCGGCGAGCGAGGCGGACTACGCCTTCCTCGCCGAGGGGGTGCGCCGGATCCGCAGGGCGCTCGACACCCGGGGCACCGACAACCGCCTGTGGATGATGACCCATCTGCACACGCCCCGGGACGTGGTCTCGGCCATCGACGATCTTCTCGGGGCGCGGGTGAGCCGCAACCACCTGACCTTCCTGCAGCTCGAGCCGGGGCATCCCGGCATGGAGGTCGTGGAGGCCGCCGACCTGCGGCCGTCGCTCCGCTGGCTCACGGTGCGGACCCCCTCGGAGCCGGTCGGCCTCCGGCTCGCCGACCCCGCCGACGATGCCCGGCTCGTGGAGATCATCCGGGCCGAGGCGGCCCGGCGGCCCGTGGTGTTCGGCTGATCCGTCCCCGGGCCGCGCCGCGGGCGCGCAATACAGATGATCCCGGTGCCTGAGCTGCGCATCCGGCGGCCGGACGGCCGGTCTTTCTGGCTTTTTCTTGACATATCCTGGGTGGAAACCGTCAGCTTTTCCACGGGAAGAGCCGTACAGTGTTGCAGCCGGGTCCTTGCGGTAAGGAAGGCGCAAGCTTAACGACGGTATTGGGTTGGGGAGTGGCGCCCGACGCCGGCCAGGAAGGCCCGCGGGCGCGCGTAGGACGATTGAGGTTCCCCATGACGGCGCGTCTCGCGACCGCGCGACTGCTGGCGGCGGCTTCCCTGCTGGCCCTCTCGCTCGCCGCCTGCCAGGACGGATCCGGGATCAACGGCCCGAGCGCGCGCAGCCTCGCGCCGATCGCCCCCCAGACGGTCGCCCTGATGCAGGCCAAGGGGATGCAGCAATCCGACCCGATCCTGATCCGCACCTTCAAGAAGGAGGCGGAGATGGAGGTCTGGAAGAAGGGCAGCGACGGCCGCTACGCCCTCCTGAAGACCTACCCGATCTGCCGCTGGTCCGGGCAGCTCGGCCCGAAGGTGCGCGAGGGCGACCGGCAGGCGCCGGAGGGGTTCTACACGATCACCCCGGGCCTGATGAACCCGAACTCCTCGTACTATCTCTCGTTCGATACCGGCTTCCCCAACGCGGTCGACCGGGCCAACGGGCGCTCCGGCCGCTACCTGATGGTGCACGGCACCTGCTCGTCGGCCGGCTGCTTCGCCATGACCGACGCCACCATCGCGGAGATCTACGCCATCGCCCGCGAGGCGTTCATCGGCGGCCAGCGCAGCTTCCAGTTCCAGTCCTACCCGTTCCGGATGACGGCCGAGAACATGGCCAAGTTCCGCAACGACCCGAACATCGGGTTCTGGCAGAACCTCAAGGAGGGGTCGGACTATTTCGAGGCCCTGCGCGAGGAGCCGAAGGTCGGCCAGTGCGGCACCAAGTACGTGTTCGGCGGCGCCGACGCGGCGGCGGGCGCGTGCAAGCCGAAGGTCGAGCCGGCGGTGGCGGAGAAGCGGGAGCGCGACGCGCGCGCGGTCGCCGAACTCGTGGCCAAGGGCACGCCGGCGGTGCGGGTCGTCTACCAGGATGGCGGCCAGAACCCGGTCTTCCGGCCGCCGGCCAACACCAGCGCCTTCGCGAGCCTCGGCGGCACCGAGACGGTGCTGCCCTACGACGCCAAGGAATACAGCCGGCACAATCTCGGCGACGTGAGCCGCCCGGAGACCCTGGCGGCCGGTCCGCAGGAGATCGAGGTCGGCCCGAAGGGTTCGCCCGTGATGATGGCCGGCGCCGAGCCGCCCGCCCCCGCGAGAGCCGTGAAGGCGGGCGCCGCGAGGGGGCCGGCCAAGCCGGCGTCCACGACCCTCATGGCGAACCGCGTCGAGCCGGACGCCCGGGTCGACACCACCGCGGCGCTGGCGGAGAAGCCCGCCCGGGTTGCCGTGGCGGATGCCGATGGCGATCCAAGCGCCTATCAGAAGCTGTTCGGCAAGCTGTTCGCCAAGGATAATCCGGCCAAGGACAATCCGGCCAAGGACAATCCGGCCCCGGCGACCCCGGCCGCCGAAGCCGCCGTCGTCCCCGAGCCGGTCAAGCTCGCGCATGCTGCCAGCACGGTGTCGCCGAAGCCGGCCGCCAAGGCGCACGCGGTCAAGACCGCCAAGGTCGAGGCGAGGGCGGAGGCGAAGCCCACCCTCCGAAAGGGCGAGGCCGAGGGCAAGGCCAAGCCTTAGGCGGACGGCTTCAGCCGGGGGTGAGATCCGGACAATCCGATCCGCGCTGGCTGACGCGCAAACGCCCGGTCGAGCCGACCGCCCGATCGACGCCGGTCCCGTCCAGGCACGAACGGCCCGGCAGAGACCGGGCCGTTCGCGTCCCCCCGGCCGCGCGCTCAGTTCGCGCGCGACACCTCGACGAGGTTGTCGGAGAAGGACGGGGCATGGCCCATGTCGGTGAAGGCGGACGAGCTGATGCTGTTCACCGTGCCGTCGTTGAGCTGGCGCCAGTAGCCCAACGTCGCGACCACGACGCCGCTCGTCACGTCGTCGGTGATCCGCGCCACGCCCTTGAACGCCCCCCGGCCGTTGGCGACCTGGACCCGGTCGCCATCGACGATGCCCCGGGCCTCGGCATCCTTCGGGCTGATCATCACGAACTGCTCGCCCTGGCCCTTCTGCTTGTCCTCCATGTTCGCGTAGCAGGAGTTCAGGAAGTAGTGGCTCTTGGGCGAGATGATGTTGAGCGGGTAGCGCTGGGCCAGCTCCGGATCGTTCGTGGGCGTCTCGCGGGCCCCGACGTAATCCGGCAGCGGGTCGAGCGCCTCGCCGGGCTGGAACCCCTCGTACATCTGCCGGAAGGGCGGGGCGACGAAGTTCGTGGCCCCCTCGATCTTGAGCATGCACTTGCCGGTCGGCGTCGGGAAGTTGCCCGCCCGGTGCGGGGCCCGGTCATCCGGCGTGCCGACCTTGAGGCGGGCGAAGCCGTGCTCGCGCATGTACTGGAGGTCATAGCCCGCGCAGGCCGGCGCGGACCAGTCGACGTAGTGCTCCAGGCACTCCGCATCCGACCATTTGAAGTTCTCCTCCTCGAAACCGAGCCGGGCGGCCAGCCGCCGGAAGATCTCGTTGTTGGGGATGGCCTCGCCGGGCGCGTCCGCGCATTTGGTGTTGTAGGTCAGGTAGAGATGGCCCCAGGACAGGATCATGTCCTCCATCTCGGCGCCCATGGCGGCCGGCAGCAGGATGTCGGCGTAGGCGGCGGTGTCCGAGATGAAATGCTCGGCCGAGACCAGGAACAGGTCCTCGCGCATCAGGCCCTCGACGATCTTGTCGGTCTCGGGCGCCTGCGTGACCGGGTTCGAGTTCCAGCACATCATCGACTGGATCGGCGGGTCGAGCTTCAGCTCGCCGGTGAGCGCCCGGCCGATCTGCAGGTTCGAGACGACCCGGGTGCCCTCCGGGATCAGGTCGGGGCGGCACATCACGTCGAACCGGTAGGGATGCTCCCAGACCGGGAATTGCGTGACGCCGCCGCCGACATGCCGCCATGCGCCGGTGAGCGCCGGGATGCAGGTCACCGCCCGGATGGTCTGGCCGCCGCCGAAATGGCGCTCGAGCGCCACGCCCATGCGGATGCCCACCGGCTGGGCGGTCGCCATCTCGTAGGCGAGCGTGCGGATGTCGGCGGCCGGGATCCCGGTGATCGCTTCCGCCCATTCGGGCGTGCGCGGCGCGGCCCGCGCCTTCAACTCCGCGAAACCGACCGTGTGGTTGTCGACATAATCCTGGTCGACGAGCCCCTGTTGGATGATGGAATTGATCAGCGCCATGGCCAGCGCCCCGTCGGTGCCGGGCTTCGGCGCGATGTGCCAGTCGGCAGCCTTGGCGGTGCGCGATGCGTAGGCGTCGATGACGACGACCTTGGCGCCCTTCTTCTGCGCGTCCTTCACGATCGCCCAATGGTGCAGGTTCGTGCTGACCGAGTTGCAGGCCCAGATGACGATGTACTTGGAGTGGATGTAGCTCTCCGGATCGAGGCCGGCGGTCGGGCCGACCGTGAGGAGCCAGGCGGTGCAGGAGCCCTCGCCGCAGAAGGTCCGCTCGGTCACGGTGGCGCCCAGGCGGTTGAAGAAGGCGTCCCCGCCATTCAGCCCGTGCACGAGGCCCTGGTTGCCGAGATAGCTGTAGGGGACGATGGCCTGGGGGCCGTACTGGTCGATGATCGCCTTCCAGCGGGTGACGATCTCGTCGAGCGCCTCGTCCCAGGTGATCCGTTCGAACTGCTTCGAACCCTTCGGGCCGACGCGCCGCATCGGGTAGAGCAGCCGGTCCGGGTGGTAGTGGCGCTTCTCGTAATCCTTGAGCTTCACGCAGAGACCGCCGCGGGTCATCGGATGATCCGGGTTGCCGCGGACGCTGAGCAGCTCGCCGCCCTTCACCTCGAACAGCATCGAGCAGGTGTCGGGGCAATCGTGCGGGCAGGCCCCGTAGAAGACCTCGGAAAACGCCTCGGGCTTGACGACCTCGTTCATGGCTTCCTCCCTGGCCGGGCTTGCGAGGCCTGTTATCTTTCAGGCACCCCGGTCCGACACGCCGATAGCGTATAGCGGGAGGAATAAAAGTTCTAATCGGCGCGGGCGCGGACGCTCCGTGCCGTCCGGCGCCGGGTGCCGAGGCTCAGATCAGGGGCCGGTCGCGGTTCATCAACCACAGGGCGTGGACGGTGCCGGGCAGCCAGCCGAGGATCCACAGCAGGATGTTGAGCAGGAACTGCAGGCCGAAGCCCGTGGTGACGAGCACCGCGAGCGGCGGGAAGAAGATCGCGAGCAGGATGCGGATGAGGCTGGACACGGGGGCTCCGGGTCTGAGGATCTGAGGGTCGACGCTCAAACGAAGCGCCGCGGCGTCCGTTCCCGGGGCGCGCCGGGACCGCTCCGGGATGACGGGCTGGACGGCAGCCCGGACCGATCAGGAGGGGGCACACGGACAGATCGCGCAGCCCCCCTCCGGATCCGGGGCCGATCGCGGGTGTTCGGGAGGCCGCTGCGCCAGATCGGCGCTCGCGAACGGAAACCCGGATCACAGGGCTTCCTCGCCGCTCGCGACCCGCGCGCGCGCCGCCATCGCCTCCATCATCCGCAGGGCCTGAAGCCGGCTCTCGATGCCCGGCAGGGCGAAGTAGGCCCTGAAGAGGCGGGGCAGCATCGCCGCATGCCGGTACGGCTCCCGGTGCCGCGAACCGGCGCCCCGCCGGGTTCCTCGTTTCGGCAGCAGGAAAGAGTTGATATCCATCCCGTTCGCTTCAGCGATTCTTCGAAGAAGCTCCCGAGTCATGCCACCTTTAGGCACAGCTATTCTCCGTATTGATCCACATTGCGGTGGACGTAAATACGTCAATTTGTGCTTCATAACATTCATCATGGGCGAATCTGTCGCGATACTTCGCCGACCCAGCATCGCACCCTAGATAACGATCGCGCCCGCAGATGTCCAACCTTCGTCAAGTCGCTTTCGACATTGTCGGAAACCTCCGCGGTGCAAAACGCTTATCGCACATCTATATAGAGTTGAAAAAAGCGAGTCTGCATTTCGGATACGACACCTTTGTGCTGGGCTACCTGCCGCGGTCGGCGCAGCAGACCTTGCAGGATTGCGCAACGATCTCAGGGTGGCCCGAGGAATGGGCACGGCGCTATCAGGCGAACGGGCACATCCGCGTCGACCCGATCCTCCGGCACATGAGGGGCGTCATCGACCCCTTTCTCTGGCAGGAAGCCGTGGATGCCGCCGGATCGCCGGCCGGCCGCGTGGTGATCGATGAGGCACGCGCCTTCCGCCTCCACGAGGGCTTCTGCGTCCCGTTTCACCAGATCGACGGCAGCGAGGGCGGCATCAGCTTCGGCGGCGAGCAGGTACGGCTCTCCTACGAGGCGCGCGCGGCCCTGCATCTCGTGGCCATCTACGCCCTGTCGACGGTGCGGGCGCTCGTCCGGCAGCCGGCGGCACCGGCCGAGAAGGCGGCGGGGGCGGCCGCGCTGACGGCGCGTGAGATCGAATGCCTGAAATGGTCAGCGGCCGGCAAGACTGCCTGGGAGATCTCGGTGATCCTGTCGATCTCGCGACGGACGGTCGAGCACCACCTCGCCAGCGCAGGCCAGAAATTGCAGACCGTCGGACGGGTGCAATGCGTCGTCGAGGCTCTCCGGCGCGGAATCATAACTTGAAGGAGGCCTGATCCGAGTCCGTAAATTTACGGATGCACTGCCGGATCGGTGTTTGACACTGTCATTCCACCTCAAGGTGGAAGTCTGCGATGTTCACGCTCGTACCCGGCCAAGTCGACGCGACCGACCCGTGTCTTGCCGATCGGATCTACCGATTTCGTCACACCTTCTTCGTCGAAGGGCTCGGATGGGAAGCCTGCCGGAGGCCCGACCACCGGGAGCGGGACCAGTTCGACGGACCGGATACGTTCCACCTCGTCGGCGAGGAACAGGCCGAGATCGTGGCCTATGCCCGCTTCCTTCCGACGACCGGGCCGCATCTCCTCTCCCATCTCTATCCGGAGATCCTGCAGGGCGCCCCGGCGCCGCGGGGGCCGCGGATCTACGAATGGACCCGCCAGGCCATCGCCCCGCGGAAGCGGGAAACGGCCCGCGCCGATGCCTTCTCGGCCGCGGTCTCGGGCGCCATCGCGTATGCCGTCGACGCCCTCCAGCTGGACGGCCTCCTCATCCAGTTTCACCCCGTCCTGGTCGGGCGGCTCCTCGACACGGGCTGGGACGTCGAACCGCTGGCCCTGCCGACGACCTACGAGGGCGCGCTCCTCATCCCGGTCTGTGCCCGCGTCACCGCCCGGACCCTGGACGCCGCACGCGCCGCCTTCGCCGCCTGGCCCGGCTCGCACCTCCGGCTGCCGAACCATCTCCACACCAGCTCACGGGCCGCATGGCCCGGGCGCGCCGCGCGATAACCGGTCCACCGGGAAGGGTGTCCAATGCCGTCATCAGCTGCGCAGAGCGTGCTGTTCTTCCGCATGTACCGAGAGGCCGCGCTCCCGCTCTACGCCGCCATCGTGGAGGACCTGTGCGGCTCGCCGCATCTCCCCTTCCAGCTGGCGACGACGCTGGAGGATATCGGCCAGGGCTTCGTCCGGCTCGCGGAGCAGATCAACGACGAGCTGAAGCGCCGCGGACTCCTCGATCAGGAGGTCGAAGCGGACGGGACCGTCGAGGCGCATATCGAGCGCTTGCTGGCGGGGATGCGGGCGGGGGGCGAGACGGCGCCGTTCACCGGCGTCGCGCTGCGCGGTTCGGTGCTGAGCCCGGAGGCGATCCAGGAGGCGTTCAAGCTGGCGCTCATCATGACGCACGATCTGCCGATCCCGGGGGCGGCGCTCACGGACCTGCCCGGCGGCAGCCCGCCGTGACCGGCACCGCGACCGGCGCGGCGCGGCGGCCTCCAGGCCCGGGCGGCGCGGCGCGGCCGCGGCACCCGGGACGGGCGGTCCGTCAGTTCTTCGGCGGCGGTGTCGTGGCGGACGGGACGTTGGCCGCCTGCTTCTCGGGGTGCTTCACCTGGCTGTAGGCGACGTTGGCGAAGGTGCCGATCACCGCGGGCCAGCTCGGATTGCCGTATTGCGGGTCGTCGCGGCCGACCTTGCAGAAGGCCGTGGTCAGCGCGTTGACCACGTCGTCGTCCGAGGCCCCCGTGCCGGCCGCCTTGATCTGCGGGACGAGCCGGACCAGCGTCGGCACGAAATCCTGCTGCTTCACGCCCTTGAGCGTGTCCCGCACGCCGAGCTGGTCGAAGGCGGCCTTGAGCTTGTCCTGCTCGATCTCCGCGCAGGGGGCGGTGCCGGCCAGCATGGTCTTGGTGGCGGCCCGCGCCTCGGAGGCCTTGTCGCCGGTCACCGGCGGCGCCTTGTTGCCCCAGGAATTGCGGATGTAGTCGGTGACGTTCTTCACCTCGACATCGGTCATCTGCTGGCCGATCGCCACCATCGGGGCGAGCCCGCTCTGGGCGGCCAGCCCGCCGTAGATCACCCGCAGCACCGTCTCGGGCCCCTCCGACATCACCGAGGTGTTGCCGGCCAGGGCCGGCACCGCGCCCGCGATGCCCTTGCCGTCGGGCTGGTGGCAGGAGGAGCAGTAGGTCAGGTAGGTCGAGGCGCCGGGGGCGTCCGGCTTGTCGAAGGCCGCGAGGTCCTTCGCCTTGTAGGTCTGCTTGGCCGGGACCGTGCGCAGGTAGGCGACCATCGCCTTCAGATCCTCGTCCTTCACCTTGGAGAGGGATTCCATGATGGTCTGGCGCATCGGGCCGGCGGCGACGCCCGGCCGGTCGCCCGGGGCGGTGCCGGTCTTGAGATAGGTGACCACCTGCTCGTCGGTCCAGGCGCCGATGCCCTGGTGGCCGTCTGGGGTGATGTTGGGGGCGTACCAGCCGTCGATCACGCCGCCGCCGAAGCGGCCCGCGAAGCTCGAATTGCCCACGAGCTTGTTCTCGTTGTGGCACATGGCGCAGTGGCCCAGGCCCTCCACCAGGTAGGCGCCCCGGTTCACCTCGGCGCTGGCCTTCGGGTCGGGCTTGAAGCGCTCGTCCGTGAAGAAGGCGGTCCGCCACGTCACCAGCGCGGTGCGGACGCTGAACGGGAACGGGATCTGGCTCTCCTGGCGCTTCTCGTTCACCGCCGGGATCGACTGCAGATAGGCCCAGATCGCCTGGGTGTCCGCGTCGGTGACCTTGGTGAACCAGCCATACGGGAAGGCCGGGTACAGGTAGCCGACATGCTTGCTGTAGCCCTGCCGGAACGCCTTCTCGAAATCGGCATAGGTGTAGTCGCCGAGCCCGGTCTCCTTGTCGGGGGTGAGGTTGGGGGTCATGATCACCCCGAACGGCATGTTCAGCGCGTAATTGCCGGCGAGGTATTTTCCGCCCGGGGCCGTGTGGCAGGCCGCGCAGTCGCCCATGGTGACGAGGTACTTGCCCCGCTCGATCTGGTCCGACGCCCCGTCCTGCGCCAGCGCGGGGGCGGCCAGGATCAGGCTCGCTAGAATCGGGACCGACGCGCGGCCAGAGGCGAGGGCTCTCGTGCGCTGCATGCCGCGTCTCCCATCCCGATTTAGAGTTGTTCGACTTCTGTGACGCGCGTGAACGCGACCGTTCACGGCGTTGTTCCGGCGCCGGCCGGCCTGCGGCGTTGTGCCGTGGCCGTCCGGAACCGCAGACCCAGATCGGCGAGATGCGCGAGGAGGCCCGCGAGCAGCCACCCGGCGACCGCGCTCCAGCCCGTCCCCACCAGGGCCGCCCGCAGGGCCAGCATCAGCGCCGCCCCGGAGGCGAGAGTGGCCAGAAGCGCCGGCAGCTTCGGACCGCCCCGGCGGCTCAGCCACGCGAGGAGGAGCGCCTCCGCGGCAACGAGCAGCAGGATCGCGTCGACGATCCGGCCCGAGGCGAACCAGGACGCGAACGGGCCGTCCATCACGCCGGCTCCCGGAAGGGTGCGTTGAGGCGCACGATCCGCAGGTTCAGGCAGGCCGCGACGCTGACCCAGGCGAGATAGGGGACGTTCAGCAGCCCCGCCCCGGCCGCCACGCGGCCCGCCACCAGCACCAGCACGGCGACCGACAGCCACAGGGCCGCGATCTCGGCGAGCGCCCAGTCGGGCCGGCGGAACCGGAAGAACAGCACGCTCCAGGCGATGTTGAGCGCGCCGTTCACCGCGTAGGCGGCGAGCAGCACGCCCCGGGCGGCGGGGTCGGGATCGCCGCTCCAGGCCAGCACCCCCGCGGTGGCGGTGAGGGAGAAGATCACCGCCCAGACCGGCCCGAAGGCCCAGTCCGGCGGCTTCCAGGCCGGGACGCGCAGGCCGCGGTACCAGGCGTCCGGATTGGTCGCGAGGCCGCCGGACGCGGCCACCAGCACGGCCGCGGCGGCCGCGACCGTGGGGACTCCGAGATCGGCCGCGACGAGGCCCATGCCGGCGGGACTCATGCCGGCGAGGCTCATGCCGACGGGGCTCACGGCGAGACCCAGCGGAACAGGTGGGCGAGGTCCTTGAAGAAGATCCGCGCATGGGCGGCGGGCTTCGCCCGGACCAGCTCCTTGTTCATGTAGCTGTCCCAGGTGAGCTGCTGGACGTCCTTGTCCCGGCAGATCGCGACGAAGCGCTCGCGCAACCCGTCGCTGCGGTACCAGACCCACTGCATCATCCCGAGGACCCAGAAGACGCGGCCGTGCAGCCGCATGAACTGTTTGCGCGCGCGCGCGAGGGCGCGCGCGTCCCCGCTCTGCAGGAAGGCGGCGGCCGCCTCGGCGGAGAGCCGGCCGCCCAGCATCGCGTAGTAGATGCCCTCGCCGGAGGCCGGCGCGACCACCCCGGCGGCATCGCCGGCGAGCAGCACGTCGCGGCCGTTATCCCAGCGCTTCAGCGGCTTGAGCGGCAGCGGCGCCCCCTCGCGGCGCAGGGTCTCGGCCCGGTCGAGACCGGTCGCCACGCGCAGGCTCCGGATCGAGGAGCGGAGCGAGAAGCCCTTCCGGGCGCTGCCGGTCCCGATGCTCAGCGTGTCCCCGTGGGGGAAGATCCACGAGTAGAAGTCCGGGGAGTGGCGGCCCTGATAGTAGACGTCGCAGCGGGTCGCCTCGACGGATCCGGCCCCGGGGGCCTCCGCCTCCGGCACCCGGAGGATCTCGTGATAGGCGAAGACCTGCCGCATCGCGGCGTGGCCCGGCACCTCCGCCCGGCCGACGGGCGAGCAGGCCCCGTCGGCGCCGATGACGAGGCGCGCCCGGACGGCGTGGCGGGCGAGGGCCTCGCCCGTGCCGGTGGTGAAATGCACCAGGGGCGGCCCGCCATCGGGCCGGGTGATCCGTTCGAAGGCGGCCGCGCGCAGGTTGGCGCCGGCCTCCGCGGCCCGGGCGCGCAGCCAGGGGTCGAAATGCTCGCGGTCTGTCTCTTATACACATCTCCGAGCCCACGAGACAAGAGGCAATC